>CAMLIY010000269.1 GCA_946480125.1 uncultured Asticcacaulis sp. | reverse complement strand
AACGCGTTGAGACCCTGAAAAAGCTCTGGCAGGAAGGCCATTCCGCCAGTCAGATTGCCAAGCAGTTGGGTGGCGTTACGCGCAATGCCGTCATCGGCAAGGTGCATCGCCTCGGCCTCTCCGGTCGCGCCGCGCCTTCGCAGCCGACCCGCCCGCTATATAAACCGGCCCGCCCGCCGCGCCCCGCCGCCTCTGCATCGCCGAATGTTGAACGTCCGGCCGTTCAGCCCAATATCCGCCGCTCCGAGCCGGTTCTGGCCCGTCCGGTGATCAGCGCTGCCGTAGTTCCCTATGTCGAATCCCCTGGCACCGCCACGGTGCTGACCCTCGGCGCCAAGATGTGCAAATGGCCGATCGGTGATCCGTCATCGGATAACTTCTCCTTCTGCGGCCGCCGCTCGGATGACGGCACGCCATATTGCGTCGAACATGGCCGCGTCGCTTACCAGCCATCGCAAAAGGCAAAGAAGCGCGATAGTGGCGCGGATCTGTCCCGCAATCTCCGCCGCTATCTGTAAAATCGCCAGCGGACAATTTTACGCGCCGGTGCTAAAAATGAGAAAGCCCCGTGGTTTGAACCGCGGGGCTTTTCTCTGTCTGGTTCAGGCTAGTTCAGGGTGCGTTTCGTGTTCGGCAGGTCGAGCGAGAAGGTCGGGATAATGACTTTCAGCGATCGGCCATCTTCATTTTCAAACACGTAATAACCACTCATGGAGCCGGATGAGGTGCTCAAGGGGCAGCCGGAGGAATAGCTGTAGGTATCATGCGGCTTCAGCACCGGCGTCTCGCCGACCACGCCAGGGCCGTTGACATATTCGACATGGCCGCGCGCATCCATGATGGTCCAGTGACGAGTCTTGAGCTGTACGGTCTCATCACCACCGTTCACCAAAGTAATGTGGTACGCCCAGACGTGGCGCATCTCCGGCCCATTATCGTGATCTTCAGGTGGAACATAATCGACCTCGACGCGAATGGTGATGTCGTGAGTGGTGTGCTGATAGAACATGCGGACCCTAAAAATTGTAACACATCTCCGGAAAGCTGGCTTTCCGGCAAAGGCGCCCACTTAAGTCTCATGGCCGCCACCGTCTTTGCGGGGTATCTCTTGGTATAAAGCCTTGCTGACTCGTCTAACCTCTCTTAAATGGTGCACCCGATCATGAAAAGAGAATAGCTGGTCTGATGTCCCTGAAACCTGCCTTCGCCGAACAGCTCGAGCCGCAAGGCATATTGCCCATGCAGAGCCTGGCGGCGCTTGTTGAGCAGAACGCGGTGATGAGTACGTCGCCGTTCGATGAAAACCAGATCCAACCGGCCAGCATTGATCTGCGTCTGGGCGATCGTGCCTGGCGGGTACGGGCCTCTTATCTGCCGCGCGCCCGCACGGTGGCCGATCGCCTTGGCGACGTCAAGATGCACGAGATGGACCTGACAAAGGGTGCGGTGTTTGAATCCGGCTGCGTCTACATAGCCGAGCTGAAGGAAAGCCTCAACTTGCCCAAAGGCATTTCGGCGCGCGCCAATCCCAAATCCTCAACCGGGCGGGTCGATGTCTTCGTGCGCCTGCTGACCGATTATGGCTGCGCCTTCGATGATGTGGCCGAGGGCTATTCCGGTCCGCTCTATATCGAGATCGCTCCACAGACTTTTTCTGTGCTGGCGCGCTCAGGCACTCGCCTCAACCAGTTGCGCCTCAAGCGCGGGGTGTCGCCGAAGCTGCGTACGTCGGATTGCGGTGTTGACCTGACCGGTGATCTGGTCGGTTTCCGCGCCCGCCGTCATGCTGGCATTATCGATCTCGATCATATCGATGGCCACGATCCGAAGAAGTTCTGGGAGCCGCTCTATCATGCGGGTGGCGAACTGCTGCTCGATCCGGGCGAGTTCTATATCCTGGCCTCGAAAACCGACGTCGAAATCCCGGCCATGGAAGCGGCGGAAATGCTGCCGATCGATCCGGGCGTCGGTGAGTTCCGCGTCCACTATGCCGGTTTCTTCGATCCCGGTTTCGGCACGGCGGAAGCGGCTGGCACCGGCTCTAAGGGGGTGCTGGAAGTGCGCTGCCACGAAACGCCGTTCCTGCTGGAAGACGGCCAGACCGTGGCGCGCCTGGTATACGAACCCCTGACCGCCCGCCCGGACAAGCTTTATGGCCAGTTGGGTTCGAACTACCAGAAGCAGGGGCTAAAACTTTCCAAGCATTTCAAGCCCTGGTAGGGAAATTGCGGTCTTTGGTCGACTAATACGCAGTCTGCGCTAGGCTGTATAATAATACAGCCGTCGCTTGCCGGCTATTATTCGCCACAAATCTCACGTGTCGGTGCGTGAAGTCACCCCTTGGCCTCATCGAGATGCAGGTCCTTTTCGCCGGCTTCGCTACCGCCGTCAGTACGTTTCAGGCGGCTGAAGATCAGTGTCGAGACGAGAGTAAAGCCGCCCAGCATGAAGAACGCCTTGTGCAGGCCATCGATTATCAGGCCAGGATTTGAAGTGGCTTCGGTCGGCAGGAAAAAAACCGTTGTCAGGCCGGCCACGGCAACACCAAACGATACCGACAATTGCTGCAAGGTGCTGGCGATGGTGCTGGCGCCGCTGGATTGGTCACGTGGCACATCGGCATAGACGAGCGTATTCATGCTGGTGAATTGCAGCGAGGTCAGCACGCCATAAATCAAAGCCTGAATAACGATGACCCAGATTGGCGTGCCGCGATGAATAGTGCCGAACAGCATCAGCATGAGGCCTAGCGCCAATGTATTGCAGATCAACACATTGCGATAACCGAAGCGTTCAAGTACGCGCGGCAGCAGGGCCTTTGTGGTCATTGAGGCCAGGGCCTGCGGCATGATCAGCAAGCCTGACTGCACGGGGGTCAGACCCAGGCCAATCTGATAGAGCATTGGCAGCAGGAAAGGGGCGCCGCCGACGCCCAGCCGGGTGATGAAGCTGCCGCTGACGGCGGTGGCGAAGGTGCGGATGCGAAACAGAGTCAGATTCAGTAGAGGAAAGGCCGTGCGGGCGGCATGCAGGCCGTAGCCCAGGATCAGCAGCAGCGAAATGGCCAGCAGCCCCAGTATACCGCCGGTGCCGAGACGATTTTCTCCAAAAACCTCCAGCACATAGGAAAGCAGGGCCACACCAGAGCTGAACAGGATCAGGCCCAGCACATCGAGCGGACGCGGCGCGCCGCGATAATCCGGCATGTTGAACCAGACCAGAATGGCGCCGATAATGCCTACGGGGATATTGACCAGGAAAATCACCCGCCAGTGCAGGTAATCGACGATCAGGCCGCCGACGAGTGGCCCCAGCATCGGCGCGATCAGGGTGGGGATGGCGACGAAGCTCATGGCCTTGACCAGTTCCGAGCGCTCGAATGTACGCACCATGACCAGCCGTCCGACCGGCGTCATCATGGCGCCGCCCATGCCTTGCAGGATGCGGCAGGCAACGAGCATATGGATATTGGTCGATAGCCCGCAGAGCAGCGAGCCGAGGGTAAACAGGCCGATGGCGGCGGCGAAGACATTGCGAGTGCCGAAGCGGTCCGCCATCCAGCCGCTGATGGGAATGAAGACGGCGAGGCTCAGCGTGTAGCTCGACAGCACAGCCTTCATGCTGAGGGCGGTGACATCCAGCGCCTTGGCGATAACGGGTACCCCGGTATTGAGAATGGTGGTATCGAGGGCCTCCATGAAGAAGGCGACGGCCACCAGCCACGGCAATATGCGCCGGGTCATTTCTGGCGTACGCTCGGAAACGGTTCTGGTTCGGGCCAAGCCGGAAGTCCTGTCGTGAGTGCCCCCAAATCACTATGCGACGGCGGTGTCTGGCATGCAAGTCGATACCGTCATTCGGCGATAGAGCGAATAAACCGGGCCGGATTTCCCGCCACGAGACAATTGGCCGGCACATCTTTGGTAACGACCGAAGCCGCCGCCACAATCGCATTTTCGCCAATGGTCACGCCGCCAATGATCGTTGCGCCGGCAGCAATCCAGACGTTTTTGCTAATCACTATGGGCTTTGCAATCACCCCATCTCGCCGCCTGGACGGTTCGATTGGGTGGCTCGATGTGATGAGGCTGACATTAGGGCCGATCATCACGTCATCACCGATATCTATGCCTCCCAGATCGTATAGGGTGCAGCTCTGGTTGATAAAGACATTCCGCCCTATCCGGATATTTTCACCGCCGGTCGTGTAAAAAGGCGGGATCAGCGAAAAACGCTCGTCCAAAGGGGTGCCGATCAGTTCGCTGAACACGGCCCTGATTTCTGCGGTGTCATCATAGGTCAGGCGGTTGAGGGTTGCGGTCAGGCGCATGGCGCGCCTGACACCGGCCACCATGGCTGCCGATTCCGGGGTCCGGCTGGCAATGCGTTTGGTGCGATCGTTGTTCGGCATGTCTTCTCTCTTTAGAATAGATTCATCTGCGGATCACCGCCGCGAAATTGGCCACTGTCAAGCGGGCGACCGGGCTTGTCCAGCCCATAGCGCTTGGCCGCCAGTTTCAGACGGTTCTGGATCAGGTCGGCATAGACGCCTTCACCGCGCATCCGGCTGCCGAATTCAGCATTATAAAGTTTGCCGCCCCGACATTCGCGGATGTGATTGAGCACCTTGTCGGCACGATCGGGGAAATGGGCGCGCAGCCATTCCTCGAACAG
>CAMLIY010000268.1 GCA_946480125.1 uncultured Asticcacaulis sp. | reverse complement strand
CGCCAGCAAGCACCGAATAGACCGTTCCCAGGCCGGGTATCGGTATCCAGGCCAGTATGCCATCCAGGCCGATGATGTTGATTGGCCCTATGCCGATGATTCGATCCGACAGACGCTTGACCGTATCGACCGACGCATAGATACGCCGCACCTCATCCTGAGTTTTCGCAAACATGGCCTTGTCCCCCGGTCAATCGCTGAATATAGACGCCTCTGCGGCGTTAACCATCTAACCGGGTGCCGGTTATTTTTGTCAATACGGATTGGATTCCATGCCTGTAAGCCCTGTTTTCAGAGCCGTATGGTCAAGTTTGTGCATTGGCGTCTCGGTCTTTTTACTGGCGGGCGCTGTGATTGGCCTGAACAATTTCCATCAGCCCCTGCCCTATCTCATAGATATCTTTACGCTGCCGCTTTTGACGCTGACAGCAGGGGTGACATCGGCATTTTTTCTGGCCCGCAAGACTATAGCCGGGGCGATTGGCATCCTGGCGAGTGGTATTTGGCTGATCGCCCTGATACCGCAAGCCATTACATCACAAGCCCCATCCGATGAAACGGGGCCTTTCGTACGCCTGATGTTCGCTAACCTGTATATCCATAATAAGACACCCGAACGTCTGATCGAGTGGGTTAACGCGGAACAACCGGATATCATTGCCACCGTAGAAAATCTCAGTGATCCGGCTGATCAGTCAAAACTCACAGACCGCTACCCTTACCATTACAGGCACCGCGATACGGTCGTCTATTCCCGCTTCCCTATCGGGTTGAGCCATGCCGGAAACACCCGGTACAGCTTCGACATGATCGACATTCGCATCCCGCATCGCCAGATGCATCTGGCGGTCGTACATCTCTGTCAGCCGAAGATCGATACGCATGACTGCCAGTCATCACAGATGGTACGGTTGCGTGAAGACATCCCCGCAAAGGCACGTCCGGATGTCGTTATGGTCGGGGATTTCAATTCGAGTTTAAGCGCCTATCTGCTACAGGCATTTGCCCGTGACATGGCGTTCAAACCCGTTGCCGCGCCTACAGGCACCTGGCCGTCGGTATTGCCGGGGGTGTTGCGCATAGGCATTGACAATGCCTTCGCCGGCAGGAATTTCAGCCTGTCCCGGCGCAAGGTCGGCCCTGATAACGGATCAGACCATCGTCCGATTGTCGTCGATATCCGGCCGGCCCTGAACTAGGCTTTCTTGGCCGGTTTCTTCACCGCCGAAACCGCCTTGGCGATCGGCTTGGGTTCGACCTTCACGGACTGGGCGGTTTCCTTGAGAACGGCCGGCGCTTCAACCGTCACATCGCTGATCGCCACAGGGGCTTCGATCACCGGATCGAAAGCGACTTTCGGTTCCGGCACAGCCTCCGCGGTTTCAATCACTGTACCTGCCGCCTTTTCAACCGTATCACCGGCAGCCTCGGTCGCGGTCGCCGCCGTATCGCTGAGGATATCGAGGGTTTTGTCCGCGACGGCCCTGGCTGTCTCCGGCGCTTTTTCTACGGTTGATTTCGCTGCCTCAACCACCGGCTCGGCGGCATCTGCCGCATCCTGCGCAGCAGCCTCGGTGCGGGCCACCGCCGCCCCCCAGATACCGTTAAAACCAGGCCACTTGCCGGCCATATCCGCCATTTGTGGCATTTCCTTCAGGATTCCCTCGCTTTTGCTGAGGTTCTGCGTCATCGCCCAGGCACTGAGACCGAAGCTGGAGGCCGCCCAGAAAGGCACCCACATCGGCGACAAGGCGCCAACCCAGAAGTTCATCACCTTTTCTGATGCGGCCTTGATCTCTTCAGGCGTGGCGGGAAATTTCGGCGTTGGATAATCGGTCATGCTCAACATCTCAGCCTCTGGATTAGATGGATATATTGCGGCGCAGCATAGCATGGCAGATGTAAATCACCAATATGGCGAACGATCACAATGTTCTTATACGCGCCTGACCACCCGCTTCGCCAAAAGTTGCCACCACATCCTCGCAGATCGCTGTCAGCAGCGGTTCGAAATCATCCGGTGCATTGACGGTCACCAGGGCGCAGCCGTTCATCTTCATCGGGTTCCACAGCGGTCGCAGACGCAATTCCGCCACCACCATCGGGGCCATCTCGCCAATCTCGCGCTCCATATGACGCAACCAGGCATCAAAGGTTTCCAGATCTTTCAGCGGCAGCCAGATCAGGAAGCGCGCATCGGAACGGAGTGTCAGCACATCGCGCACCGTCTCGGTGATGCGCGTGTAATCATCCGGCTTCTCGAACGGCGGATCGATGAGATAAAGTAAATCCTCGTCGCCTTCGGTCGTTTGCCGGGCCACCTTGTAACCATCGGCCTTGATGGCCTGGCCGCGCGGCTCGATGCGTTCGGCCAGCAGGCGCACATCATCGTCACGCAGTTCGCAGCCGACATACTGGTCGCCGGTGCGCTGGTGATCGAGGATCAGCACCGGAGAACCCGGATAGATACCGATGTGCCCCTTGAAGCCCGCCTTGGCATTCTTGGCGCGAACATAATCGGCCAGCGGCTTCAAGCTGTCCGGCACATCCCGGCTCATCAGGTATTTGATCCCGGCCTCTGCCTCTTTCGAGCGGGAAAAGTCGGGATTGGACAGATCATAATAACCGGCGCCGGCATGGGTATCGACCACCAGCAGCGGCTTTTCATTGTTCCTCAACAGCCGCAGCAGGGTCAGCACGGCGGCATGCTTGGCGAGATCGGCGAAGTTTCCGGCGTGAAAGCCGTGGCGATAATTCATAAAAGTCCCAATTCGCGCTTTGTTTTCTTCGGCAAGGCCGCGGCAATCATATCATATGACCCGCGCACATGGTCCATCAGATCACTATCCGCAATGCCCCTGGCCTGAATCCATTTCATGCCGCGCGAGGCAAGATAGGGTGCCGGGTGGCAACCTTCGGCATCGCTCAATATTTCATAGCCGATCGGCGTCACCTTGAAACTGACCGCAAGCCCTTCCCCCTCATGCCAGCCGGCAATGGCGAATACCTTTCCCCCCACCTTCCAGACATCCGCTCCGCCCCACTGCACCACATGGGTGGATTGGGGCAAGGTGGCGCAGAAGGCATTGAAGGCGGCGCGGTCCATTACCTGAGCGGCATCTCGCGGGCGATTTGCAGGGTATCGGCCAGCAATGACTCGGATGTTGGCCACGCACCTGCGCCCTTGCCGGTGACATACCAGGTCTCTCCGTTATCTAACTCGATGATGGCGCGGTTCTGCTCACCACGCGCACCAACGAGATAATGATCGGCATCGAGCACTTCCAGCTTCATCGAGCCTTGCAGGCCATCGGCGGTCGGCTGGGCGCGGGCGACATAACGCAGGCCCTTGCCTTTCGGGATGACCAGCGAGTCCTCGGTGATCTGGCCGACCTCTATATGTTTCGGCATCTGGCCGGGGAAGGCGATTTCACGCAGCAGTTTCAGCTTGGCGCCGACATCGGTGCCGTCGAGATCGGCGGTCGAATCCGGTTCTGCGAACCCTAAGCGTCGTGCCTCGTCCATCGCCGCGTCGAAGGTCTTGCCCGATTCCACCTGATCGATAACGAAGTTGGAGGTGCCATTGAGCACGCCGGCCAGCGATTTCACTTTGTGACCGGCCGCCGCGGCGCGTTTGAGCGCCTCGATGATCGGCGCCCCACCGCCGACACTGGCCGAATAGGTCAGCAGGGCGCCGGAAGCTTTTGCCGCGGCGCGCAGCTTGTCGGCCGAAGCGGCCACGGCCTGCTTATTGGCGCTGGTGACCGACACGCCGGTCTTGAGGAAACCTTCCAGCAGTTCAGCCGAAGGCGATACGCCGGTACCGATATCAACAAACACATCGACATCGTTACGCACGAACGACCGCGCATCCGAAGTGAACTTCGCGGCCAGCGGATGGTCACGGCGCTTCGAGGCATCACGCACCAGAATACGATCGACCTCGATCAGTTCCGGCCATTCCAGGCAGCGTTCGAGGAACTTCGAGCCGACCCCGCCGGCGCCCATAACGGCGATGCGGATCGGGCGCTTCAAGGTTTGCGTCTGGCGATAGACCGTCTCGCCGTCCAAGGTGGTCTCAAAGCCGCGTGCCAGACCGGCGACCTGCACGGTCAGGCCGTTATCGGCAGCGAAGCGCATGGCCTTGCCCTGCACCACCGGGAAGGCGATCTTCACGGCCTCATCCCAGCTCAGGGACTCATACGGCTTGGCGGAATCGCCAACAGTGGCCGGATCGGCGTCATAGACCGCATCAACGTCCTTGATCAGGCGGGCGGTTACGCCAAGCGCCTTGGCGATAAAAACGGCTGTCAGATCGGAACCGCCACGGCCGAGCAGCACCGGCTCACCCTGGGCGTTTTCAGCGACATAGCCGGGCACGACGACTAGGTCGACGGTTTGCAGGTCGCCCGTCAGCACATCCGCCTTGATCGATACCGGATTGGCGTTGAGATGCTCGCCTTCAGCCACCAGGCCGATTTCATTAGCAGACCGGAACTGCGTCACGATACCCGACCGTTCGCAGGCCATGGCCAGAAGCGTTGCGGCGCGCATTTCGCCGGTCGCCACCAAATGCGGCGTTGCCGAGGAAACCGACGCCTGCGTGTAGCTGCCGGCCAGGCGCAGTAGCTGGTCGGTCTGGCCCTTGAAGGCCGAAACCACGGCGATCACCTTGTGGGCGT
>CAMLIY010000267.1 GCA_946480125.1 uncultured Asticcacaulis sp. | reverse complement strand
CGCCGCGGTCGTCGCGGGGGCCGGCGTACCGGTTTCGACAGTCGTCCGCGCGAAACCTATGGCTGGGTACGTGCGCGCACACCGTCGCTGGAAGCGCCTTATGTCTGGATAGACCCGTTCGACGAACAGCAAAAACGTTTTGAACAAGCCCCTCGCTCTGCCGATGCCTCGAGGGAAGCTTTGGCCGAGGCCGCTTCACCGCAAGGCGCGATTACCGAAGCCGTTGCCTCGGCTCTCGGCGCCGAAACAACGCAGCCAACCTCACTTGTGCCGGAAGGCGCGCAATCATCTGGGTCTCGACGTCAGCGTCCGCCGCGGCGCCGTCGCGGGGGCGTGGATTCGGCTGATCCGGTGGAAGGCAATAATTCCGAAAGTCTGATCACGGCGCCGATGCCGACATCTACGGATGTTGATTCAGGTGTAGCCCCCGAACTTATGTCGGAGGCGGGCCCCGACGTTATCCGTCTCGAAGCGGAGATTACCAGCCCGGTCCGCAAAACGCGCAGCCGTAAAAAAGCCGTTGAAACCGATGCGCCTGAAAATCTGGCTGTAGAAACAGCGCCGACCGAAGCTGTAGCCGCACCTGTCAAGACTGCCAGGCCATCTCGCGCCAGGACGGTAAAAAAAGTTGCGGAACCCGTGGCGGAACCGGTCATCACGGAAACGGTTGCCATTGCACCGCCGGAACCCGAAGTGCCGCCGCAAGCAGAACCAGTTGCTCTGGCCCAGATTGCCCCCGATCCCAACGAGATCAGCGCACCGCCTGAAAAACCAAAACGCGGCTGGTGGCGTCGCTAAATTCACCTGAACATCAGGGCGGGCATTGATGCAGATCGATGCCCGCCTTAGATTTGTCATCCTTAACGCCTATTGATTTCTGACGGGCGGAAGTGAACAGGTTCTGAAATGCCGGCTTTTTATTCATTCAGGGCGCGTACATTTCGGGTCATGGTCACCATGAGCCTGATGGCGAGTGCGTATGTTCTGCCGTTTGCGGCACAGGCTCAGGACTCGCAGAGTATAATTCGCGATACAGAGGTCGAAGCCTTTCTTAAAGTCAATACGCGCCCCGTACTCATTGCCGCAGGTCTCGATCCGGACCGTGTTCACTATTTGCTGATTGCCAGTGACGAATTGAATGCCTTTGCGACGACAGGGCTGCGTATCGGCATCAATACCGGCACCATTATGGAAGCCGACACGCCCAACCAGCTGTTCGGCGTGATTGCGCACGAAACCGGACACCTCAGCGGCGGTCACATGATGCGTACGGATGAGATCGAGCGTGCCGCGCGTGTGCCTATGGCGGTGTCGCTCGGCCTCGGTATCGTCGCGGCCCTGGCTGGCGCACCCGATGCCGGTCTCGGCATTGCCGCAAGTTCCACCACGTTCGGCACTTTGGGCGCTTTGCATTATATGCAGACGGAAGAATCAGCCGCTGATGTCGCTGGCGTCAAGGCGATGGAAAAAGCCGGGATGTCGGCTAAGGGAATGGTCGATTTTTTCTATAAATTCCGCAATGCCGAAACCTTCAGTAATGCCGAGCGATACCAGTTTTTTATTACCCACCCCCTGTCTCGCGAACGGATTCAGGCCACCACGCGCCTGGCTCAGTCGCAACCGCATTACAATACGCCGGACAATCCTGAAACAGTGAAGGAATTTGATATCGTCAAGGCCAAGCTATCCGGTTTTCTTGATGATCCGCTCAAGACCTACCAAAAATACCCTGAAACCGATACATCCTATCCCGCCCGTTATGCACGGGTCATCGCCACCTACAAGCGCGGCCAGTGGGACCAGGCAATCACCCAGCTCGACAAATTGATCGAGGAACAGCCCGACAATGCGTATCTGTGGGAATTAAAAGGGCAAATCTATTTTGAAACTGGCCGGGCCGCCCTCGCCGTACCCGCGCATCAGAAGTCCGTCGACCTGATGCCGAAGGCGCCCCTGTTACAGCTCAATCTCGGACAGGCTCTGATCGCCGTCGGTGACAAGGACAGTTTGACTTCCGCCGTGGCCCATCTGCAGGAATCGATCAAATATGAAGATGATGACAGTTTCGCCTGGGAACAAATGGCTCAGGCCTATGACGGGTTGAAAGAGCCCGGGCTGGCGCGTTTGTCCACTGCGGAAGCGCAGTTCTATGCCGGCGACTATATGTCGGCACGCACCTCTGCTGTATGGTCGCAGAAGTATCTTGATGTTAAATCTCCCGAATACCGCCGCGCTCGTGATATTGTCCTGACCTCCTCTTCGGAAATGGGCATTGATCCGGTCGAGCGGGAAACCCAGCGTCGCCGTAAGAATTAATTACAAGGCCCATAAGTGACTGAACCTGAAGTAACGACTGACAAAACCAGCCTGTGGAAAGACCTTTTCTCACAGACCAATATCACGACCGCTTTGGCTGTTTTCGCGGTGGTTCTGGCCGGCGCGCCTTATGTGGTTCCACAGATTCAGAGTTACATTGTCGAAAAAGGGATGCTCAACCGCCCCACCATGCTGCAAACAGCGATTACCAGGCTGAATGCACAAAATGACGCCGATAAAGCGAAAACAATGGCCGTGGCCATTAAAGGCAAACACGACTCTTTGTTTAACGACAAAGCCGATCCAATTCTTGGTAATCCTAATGCCAAAATCAAAATCGTCGAGTTTCTGGATTATAACTGCGGATATTGCCGTGCCGCCACGCCGGTGCTGAAAGACTTCCTGGCGAAAAACCCGGATGTTGCCATTATCGTAAAGGAATATCCGGTCATAAACCAGAATTCGCGTCCGTTGGCAGCCTTCGCCCTCGGTGCGGCAAAATCTGGCCAGTACGAAGCCGTACACTATGCCCTTATGACGGAACAGGTCGGTAGTGAGGCCGAGATGACCGCGCTTCTAGGCAAGTTAGGCCTCGATCCGGCGGCTGTCAGAGCCAATGCGGCTTCGGCGGACGTAAAGGCACACATCGATAAGGTGCTGAAATTGGGCAGCGATCTTGGCATTACCGGGACCCCGACCTTCATCATTGGCGATACCGCCATCGATGGCGCCAAGCTCGACGAACTTGAAAAGGCGGTCAAGGCCGCCCGCACCGGTACATAATCAGATCAGGCCCGCCAGCGGCGAGGACGGATCGGCGTAGAGCTTACGCGGCATCCGTCCGGCCAGATACGCGTCGCGCCCGGCCAAGACCGCATGTTTCATGGCGCGCGCCATACGAATGGGATCTTTCGCCTCGGCGATTGCCGTATTCATGAGCACCGCGTCGCAGCCCAGCTCCATGGCCTCGGCGGCTTCTGAAGCCGTGCCGACGCCGGCATCAACCAGCACCGGCACCTTGGCGTTCTCGATGATGATACGCAGGGTCACCGGGTTCTGAATACCCAGGCCTGAACCTATCGGCGCGGCCAGAGGCATGATGGCGGCGGCGCCAGCCTCTTCCAGTTTGCGGGCATAGACCGGGTCGTCGGAACAATAGACCATGACATCGAAGCCATCCTTTACGAGCAGTTTCAGCGAGCGCAGGGTTTCTTCCATATCCGGATAAAGTGTTTTCGGATCTGACAGCACTTCGAGTTTGACCAGATTCCAGCCGCCGGCCTCACGCGCCAGGCGCAGGGTGCGAACCGCGTCCTCGCCGGTGAAGCAGCCGGCGGTATTGGGCAGGTAAGTGAATTCGTCCTGCTTTACATAGTCCATCAACATCGGCTGGTTGGGATCGGTCAGGTTTACGCGACGCACGGCGACCGTGACAATCTCGGCACCTGATGCGCGCGCTGCGGCGGCATTCTGGGCGTAATCCTTATATTTTCCGGTGCCGACAATCAGGCGCGACGTAAAAGTACGACCGGCCACACTCCAGGTTTCCGGAATCAAAGATAAGTCGTCCATTAACCGCCTCCAACAAAATGTACTATTTCCAGCCGGTCGCCATCATTGATCTGCGTGGCCAGATAGCTCGATCGCGGCACAATTTCGAGATTCTTTTCAACAGCCACCTTGCGGCCATCCAGTCCAAGATCATCAATAAGTGCCGTCAGATTTGAGGCCGTAACCTCCCTGTCTTCGCCATTCAACAGAATTTTCACCATTTTTACGCCATTTTTTGCCACTGGGGCAGGTTGCAATGCGTGTGTGGGCTTGTGAGCCCATCCGCGACACGTTACAAGAGCCGCTTCGCGCTTTTTCGAAGGTTTCATGTCTAAGCCTATATATGTCCTCAACGGTCCAAACCTCAACCTGCTTGGGGTACGTGAACCGGAAATTTATGGCTACGATACGCTCTCCGATATCGAATCGCGCTGTACGGCGCTGCTCGAAGGTACCGGTCTTGGTCTTGACTTCCGGCAAAGCAATCATGAAGGCGAACTGGTCGACTGGATTCAGGAAGCCCGCACCGAAGCCTGTGCCCTTATCATCAATCCGGCGGCCTACACCCATACCTCAGTCGCCCTTTACGATGCCTTGAAAGCGCTTAGCATTCCCATCATCGAATGCCATCTCTCCAACCCCAATGCCCGTGAGGCCTTCCGGCATCACTCATATGTGTCGCTGGCCGCCAAAGGGATTGTTGCAGGATTTGGTTCCATTGGTTATGAACTGGCCATTCGCGCCGTTCTGTCCCTCGTTAAACAGTAGAGTCTTTGTTTTTCAAGACTTTGTACAAGGTTATCACATGACGACTCC
>CAMLIY010000266.1 GCA_946480125.1 uncultured Asticcacaulis sp. | reverse complement strand
CGCTGACATGGATAATGCCAATTACGTCGCCTTGTCGCGCCAGATCACCCTGCAAAGGGAGCTGGATATCAGCGCCAATAATCTCGCCAACATGAATACCACCGGCTACAAGTTCGAGGAATTGCTGGTCAATGCCGAGCCCGGCGCGCCGGCCGTCAATGCCCCTATCCGCACACCGGCCAATTTTGCCTATGATAACGGGGTTGGCCGTAACTTTACGCAAGGCACCATGAACCAGACGGGCGCGCCGCTGGATGTGGCGCTGAATGGCGAAGGCACCTTCTTCACCGTTGCCGGCAAGAACGGCCAGACCGTCTATACCCGCGATGGCGCCTTCGGGCTCAATGGCGACGGCACACTGGTCACGGCGCAAGGCTATGAGGTTCAGGGTGATGGCGGCCCGATCACGCTCGACCCCAAGAAGGGCGAGCCCAGCATTTCGGCCGACGGCATCATTACCCAAAGCTATCAGGGCCAGTCCGAGCGCGTCGGCAAGCTGAATATCGTCCGGATCGCCAATATGAGCGACCTGTCCAAGCAGGGCGACGGCACCTATAGCCTGACGAGCAACGCCACGCCGATGACGGCAACCGACGCCCAGGTGCGCCAGGGCTTCCTGGAAGCCTCCAATGTCAACCCGATGACCGAGATCACCAATCTGGTGCGGATCAATCGCGCCTATACGAGCCTCGCCAATATCATCGACCAGAACAGCCAACTGAA
This sequence comes from uncultured Asticcacaulis sp., assembly GCA_946480125.1. The sequence continues at coordinate 3,963 of CAMLIY010000266.1, read as the reverse complement.
CCGCAGCGCCGTCGAGCGCCTCGGCAGGGTTGCGTGATGATGATGACAGGCATGGCCATCCCTTGTTTTGTTTTGCGCTCAGGTGCCGCACGAGCCTGCCTCGCAACGGCCCGGGCCCGCACTTGCGCTTGCCGGATTGCGCCGCAATCCGGCAAAGGAGAGTAATCCATGAGAGCCTTACGTACCGCGACAACCGGCATGGCCGCGCAGCAGATGAACGTCGAAGTCATCTCCAACAACATCGCCAACATGAACACGGTCGGCTTCAAGAAACAGCGGGCCGAGTTCCAGGATCTGCTTTATCAGAATGTCGAGCGCATGGGCGCGCAATCTTCCGATTCCGGCACCGTGGTCCCGACCGGTATTCAGGTCGGTTCCGGTGTGAAGACCGGCAGCGTCTATCGCATCATGGAACAGGGCAGCCCGACCCTGACCAGCAATGACTACGATCTGGCGATCCAGGGCAAGGGATACTTCCAGGTTGAACTGCCTTCGGGCGAAACCGCCTATACCCGCGCCGGTAATTTTTCGCTCGATGACCAGGGCCGGCTGGTGACAACCGATGGCTATCTGGTCCAGCCCAGCGTCACCATTCCGCAAGGCGTGACCGGCGTGACCATATCCAAATCCGGCGAAGTCCAGGTCGTCACCGCCGGTTCCGGCACCACCACGCCCACCGTTGTCGGTCAGCTGCAACTGGCCACCTTCGCCAATGAAGCCGGCCTCGACGCTCAGGGCGACAACCTCTTTCTTGAAAGCGGCTCCTCCGGCGCCCCCAATGTTTCGACACCAGGCGATACCGGCTTCGGCACCCTTATGCAGGGCTATACCGAAGCCTCAAACGTCGACGCCGTATCGGAAATCACCGCCCTGATCGTGGCCCAGCGCGCCTACGAAATGAATTCCAAGGTCATCACCACGGCCGACGAAATGCTGCAAACCACCAGCCAGCTGGCGAGGGCATAAGTAAATGAAAGTGTTTGTTCTTTCGGCCCTTCTGTTTGTGGCGCCCGCCGTCGTCCACGCCCAGACTTCGCCCAATCCACTGATTTTGAAAAGCAGCGTCACCGATGGCGACGGCCGCATCACGCTGGGCGACGTGTTCGACAATGCCGGCCAGGCCTCGGATGTACTGCTCGGCTATCGCCAGGGCGCCACAGCCGTGCTCGATGCCGCTATTGTGCAGTCGATCGCCGCGCGCAATGGCGTTTCCTGGGATAATGCCCGCGGCCTGCGCCGCATCATCGTCGCCGCCGGTCCGGAAAATGTGTCCGGCAATGTCCAGCAACTGGCCACGATCACCATGCCGCAAAGCACCAATGGCTGGAGCCAGGCCTCCGTCAGCGGTCCTGCGGCGGTCAAGCGCTCCGAAATGGTTTCAGTGACCTGGACACAAAATGGCCTAAGCCTCACCCTTTCCGGTCCGGCGCAAAAGGATGGCGCGATCGGTGATGTCATCCAGATACAAAATCCGTCGTCGAAAAAAATGATCGACGCGGTTGTCACAGGCCCCGGCCGGGCCGTTTCCGGCCAGGCGGCCGCGCAAATCCGCAATCAAACCTTCCTGTCTTCGCGTTAATCTGAAAGTTTCCGGATGTCCCGTTTTTTCCTTGCCGCGCCTGTCCTGCTCGCCAGTCTTGTTGCCCTCAGCGGCTGCGGCTCCGTTCGCGAAGCCGTCAATGGCCCCAACCTGACGCCGATGGCTTATCCTTCCGCACTCGTGCCGTCGGAACAGGCCATTACTTATCCGGCCGCCAACAACACACCCGCCTCAAGCAATTCGCTGTGGCGCGTCGGCGCCCGCACCTTTTTCAATGACCAGCGCGCCCGCGCCGTCGGCGATATCTTAACCGTTCAGGTTGATATTAATGACAGCGCCCAAACCAGCAACGCCACAGACCGGTCGCGCACCAACAGCTATAATGCCGCCACACCTTCATTTTTTGGATTGGAGTCTTCGCTCGGCAAGCTCTTGCCCGGCGCATATGACCCGGCCAAGGCCCTGGGCAATTCAAGCGGCTCCGATTCCACGGGTGCAGGCTCAGTCAAGCGAGCGGAAAAAATTTCCGTTACTGTCGCCGCCATCGTTACCGGCGTGCTGCCTAATGGCAATCTGATCATCCAGGGCACCCAGGAAGTTCGCACCAACCGCGAAGTCCGCGTACTGACCGTATCCGGCATTGCGCGGCCGGAGGATATTTCCTCGACCAACGCCATCAAGCACACGCAACTGGCCGAGGCACGCATTTCTTACGGTGGCCGCGGCGACATCACCAACATGCAAAAGCCGCCCGCGACCCAGGCTTTGATGGAAAAATACTCACCATTTTAGGCCCTCAAGTGTGATAAAGACTCGCCACCAGCGGCAGCGAGCCTTGTCCCTTACCGATCCTCAAAACATATGAGCACCGGAATTCAAGACTTTGACCATATATTGAGACTTATCGCTTAAAAGTCTGATCAGGTTCTGATCATGCCCAGGTGTTATGTCCGTTTCATCTTCCCGTCTTCCAGACACCCGCGATGTATCAGCGCCTCCTTTGCATGGGTTGGCGAAATGGGTTTTATACGCAGAAGTGGTTCTGACCCTCTTTTGCCTCCTGATGTTCTCCAATGCGCTGATTGGTCCGGTTTTTGCCCCGCAAACCCTTGATTTGGCGGCCGCCGAAAGTGATTCCGCCATACTTAGGATCATGTGGCTGCCGGTCTATGCCGTCACGCTCGGTCTTATCGGCCTGCGCATCACTTACCTCATGCGTATTCTGCCCGCCCTGTTCATGACCGGACTGCTTGTCGGGCTGTGCTTTGCTTCAAACTACTGGTCGATCGCGCCTGATATCACCATCCGGCGAACCGTCGCCGTAGCGGTAACCTCGTTGTTCGGCCTCTATCTTGCGGCACGTTACAAAGGCCATGAACTGGTTCAGATCATCGCATTGAGTTTTGCCATTCTGGCTTTCGGCAGTTATTTCGTCTGTATTTGCGTTCCGCATCTCGGCATCCATGACGATATCAATGCCGGCGCCTGGAAAGGCCTGTGGTACGAGAAAAACCAGATGGCCGCCATGATGGTACTGGGTTTCATTGCCGCCTGCGCCTCCGCCTATATCTCACCTGAACGGCGCAAATTATGGATCGGCCTGGCGGCGGTTATCTTTATGCTGGTGATCCTGTCACGTTCAAAAACATCCTTGCTCGCCTGCATGGCCAGTGCAGCCGCCATTCCCGTTTTGATGGCTTTGCGGCGCGGCGGCGTTTTGAGTGTCCTCTTTGTCTGGCTGGCCGCCACTGGCGGTTTGATCGGCGGCACCCTGTTCTACGCTGCACCAGATTTGATTTTCAAAATGCTGGGCAAGGATCCCACCTTGACCGGCCGGACTGAAATCTGGGCTTCCTTGATGCGATTGTCTGACAAGCGTCCGTGGCTGGGGTATGGCTACAAAGCTTTCTGGACGCCGACCTCGGTGCCCGCTTCCGTGGTTCGCGCAGAGACTCACTGGAATGTGCCCTCGGCGCACAATGGCTGGCTCGACTTGCTGATTCAGCTTGGCTGGCTGGGAGTCATCCTGTTTGGCCTTGTATTGGCCATCGGCTTTTTTTGCGCGCTGTTTCGCTTCGCCCGCGTCAGGGATGGCTTCTTTTCGGTTTTGATCCTGCTGCTGTTCAGCTTCCTCATCCTGTCCGAAAGTTTTATCCTGTCACAGAATTCGCTGATATGGGCGCTGTTTGTCTGCGCTTTGGCGAGGCTGACCGCCAACGAGATCGAGGACTAGACGTCCGTTCCGATCGCTTCCGAAATCGAGCGAAAACCATCCGCCTTCAGGCGTAAGACCAGATCGCGGCGAATGGCGTCTGCCAGACCAGGTCCTTTATAGACCAGCGCCGAATAGAGCTGGACCAGTGAGGCCCCTGCCCGGATCTTGGCATAGGCCTGCGCGCCATTCGATACACCACCCGCCCCGA
>CAMLIY010000265.1 GCA_946480125.1 uncultured Asticcacaulis sp. | reverse complement strand
ATGATCGCTTCGATTAAAAGCGAATACGGGCAAAAGATGACGGTTATCGCCACCGGTGGGGTGGCTTCTCTGTTTGAAGGTGCTACAGACAGCATCGACCATTTCGACCATGACCTGACGCTGCGCGGGCTGCTCGAAATCTATAAGCGGACGCTGGCACGCGACGCATCCTGATTGGCTGTAAATGAAAAAGACTCAAAACGAACTGGTGTTTCTGCCGCTGGGCGGATCAAACGAAATCGGCATGAACCTGAACCTCTATGGATTCGGGCCGGCCGATAACCGCCAGTGGATCATTGTCGATGTTGGCGTGACCTTTGGCGACCTGACCACGCCAGGTATCGAAGTCATCGTGCCTGATCCGGAATTCCTGATTGGTGAAAACATTCTTGGCATTGTGCTCACCCATGCCCATGAAGACCATATCGGTGCCTTGGGTTGGCTCTGGGACAAGATCAAGGCGCCCGTTTTCGCCACCCCGTTCACCGCATATCTGGTGCGCGAAAAGCTGCGTGAAGCCGGGGTCGATGACTGTGACCTCACCGAAGTGCCGCTCAACGGAAATGTGAAGCTTGGGCCGTTTGATATTGATTATATTACACTAACACACTCAATTGCTGAGCCGAATGGTCTGGCGATCCGCACCGAGCTTGGCACCGTCTTCCATACCGGCGACTGGAAGTTCGATGAGGCGCCGATTACCGGCGCCGCCACAGATATTCCCGCCATCCGCAAGCTGGGTGATGACGGCCTGCTGGCCATGGTTTGTGATTCGACCAATGTGTTTGTCGAAGGTCGCGCCGGCTCGGAAGAAGATGTACGTATTGAGCTGACGCGGGTCATCAAGGGTCTGAAAAAGCGCGTCGCCGTTGCCTGTTTCGCTTCCAATGTGGCGCGCGTCGATTCCGTGATGCGCGCGGCCCTGGAAGCGGGTCGCAAGGTCTGCCTGGTTGGGCGTTCGATGCACCGTATCACGGCGGCCGCGCGTCATGTCGGTCTGCTGGCGGGCATTCCGGAACCGGTTAGCGAGGGCGAGGCGCAACACCTGAAAGCCAATGAAGTGCTTTACCTCTGCACCGGCTCGCAAGGTGAGCCGCGTGCCGCCCTGTCGCGTATCGCGGATGGTAATCACCCGCTGGTCAAGCTCAAGGACGGCGACGCATGCGTTTTCTCCTCACGCGTCATTCCCGGCAACGAAATCTCAATCCGGTCCTTGCAAAATCGCCTGTCAGACCTGGGCGTCGAGATCCATACTGAGCGCGATCATCCGGGTATTCACGTTTCCGGCCATCCTTGCCGTGATGAGCTTAAGGAAATGTACGCCCTGGCGCGTCCGCGTATTTCCGTGCCGACCCATGGTGAGCGTCGCCATCTGCTGAAACATGCCGCTCTGGCAGCCGAGGTCGGTATAGACGAACAAATCACGCCGCATAATGGCGATATGGTGCGCCTGGCGCCCGGTCGTGCCGAAATTATCGATGAAGTGCCATCTGGCCGCCTGTTCGTTGATGGCGGTCATCTGGTACCTGAAGCTTCCGACGCGCTGCGCGAGCGCCGCCATGCCGCTCATAACGGCATGATGTTCGTATCCTTTGCGCTGGACAGCAAGAACCGTCTGGCCTCGATTGTCGAGGTGAGGGGGCTGGGGTTGGCTTTCGAGGATGACGACACCATTTCGGATCAACTCGAAGCCATTTGCAAAAACCTTGAAAAGGCGATTAAGGCCATGCCGGTTGAGGCGCGCGACGAAGATGAAACCGTTGAAATCGTTGTAGCCCGCATTGTAAAGAAGGCCGCGCAAGCCATCTGGGGGCGTCGTCCGATTGTCGAAACGATTATTCTTCGCATCTGAAATCGAGCCGCCGCTTTTCAGGCGGCTCGCCTCCTTATGATTTTACCAGAACATAAGACCCGGGTGCGTCCATCAGCGGTTTGAGTTTTCCCTCGGCTGGATCACGCCCGGTATCCTTGGCCGGCACCCTCTTACCGGAACGCTCATTCAGCCAGCCCGCCCAATGCGGCCACCATGAACCGGCGTGCTCGGCCGCCCCCTCGATCCAGTCCTCCAGTGTATCGGGATGGGCGTCATTCAGCCAGTGCATGTATTTCCTGGCATCCGGGTGATTGACCACGCCGGCGATGTGGCCGGATCCGGCCAACATGAAGGTGACAGGGCCGCCGAACAGCTTGGAACCCTTATAAACCGACCCCGGTGGCGCGATGTGGTCTTCACGCCCGGCCTGCTCATAGATCGGGATCGTCACTTTTTTCAGGTCAATATCAACACCCGCCAAGGTCAGCTTGCCATTGGTCAGGGCATTTTCGCCATAGAACTTGCGCAGGTAGAACATATGCAGCGCCTTGGGCATCCGCGTCTGATCGGCATTCCAGCAGAGAAGATCAAAGGGTGTCAGATCCTTGCCCAGCAGGTAGTTATTGACGAAGAACGACCAGATCAGATCGTTGGCGCGCAAGGAATTGAAGGTATCCGCCATGGCCGAGCCTGGCAAAACGCCACCCGCGGCATCCATCTGGCGTTCGAGTTCCTTCAGCCAGTTTTCGCTTGTAAACAGCAAGAGATCGCCAGCCTCTGAGAAATCGTGTTGGGCGGTAAAGAAGGTGGCGGCGGAAATCGTTTTGTCGCCTTTGGCTGCCATATGCGCCAGGGCGCAACCAAGCAGGGTGCCGCCGATGCAGTAGCCGACGGCATTGACCGATGGGGCGCCGGTCTGTTCGATCACCTTTTGAACGGCCTCATATATGCCGCCGAACATATAATCTTCAAAGGTCGCGTCTTTCATCGAGGCATCGGGATTGACCCAGGCGACGAGGAAAACCGAAAAACCCTGATCGACCAGCCATTTGATCAGCGAATTTTTGGCCTGGAGATCAAGGATGTAAAACTTGTTGATCCACGGCGGGAAGATCAACAGCGGGATTTCACGGACCTGGTCCGTTGTCGGGCTATATTGCAGCAACTCGAAATATGTGCCGCGATAAATCACCTTTCCCGGCGTCGTCGCCACATTGCGCCCGACGACGAAGCTTTCCGTATCCGCCTGGCTGATCTTCAGCTTGCCATCCCCACGCGCCATGTCCTCGGCGAAGCGCTCCATACCCTTGACCAGGCTTTCGCCCTTGGTATCCAGCAGCGCCTGCAAGGCGGCTGGATTCGACATCAGGAAATTCGACGGCGACATGGCGTCCGTCAGCAACTTGGTGAAAAATTCCGCCCGGCGCTTGATCATCGGATCGACGCCCTCGGCGCTGGAGATCAGTTTGTTGATCCAGTTCGATGACAGCAGGTATGACTGTTTCATCATGTCAAACATGACGTTTTCCTGCCAGTGCGGGTCGGCGAATCGCTTGTCGGCCGGCTTACCGGCTGACGCCGGTTCGGTACCGAGGGTGCGCCGGGTCATCTTACCCCACAGCGCCATGTAACCGGTCAGGAGCTCGCTTTGCGCTTCCACGAGCTTCTCCGGCTTGGCGGCCAGGGCGCCCATGATTTCGGTCATGGCGGGGCCGACCTGAAAAGGATCAGCCGGCGCCGTTCCCGCTTCGGGTTGTGTGAAAACCGTTTTGGCCAATGCGCTTTGAGCCGTCATCGCCGCCTTGGCGATATTGACCGACAGGGCTTCCATTTTACGCAAGGTATCCGTGTCAAAGGCCGCAGGCATGACAGGCGCTTCCGGAGGAGACGCGATTGCCGGCTGCGGCGTGGCAGCGGGCTTCGGTCGGGACGGGCTCTTAGCCTTGGCGGCGGAGGGCTTTTTCGGTGCCGGGATGGCTTTGGTCGCCGGTTTGGCGGCGGCGGTGGTCTTTCGCGGCGTCTTGGTCATATGCGGCATCCCAAACTGTTATTCGTCTATAGACTGGCCGTGCTGCACACCCTGCGTCAAGACAACTAAATTTATATTTCTCTTGTCTTGGACATCGTACTGCCGGTATTTTGCGACAAGGTTCGGACACGCCAAAATTGTGTTGCACATATCTGCTGTTATTCAGGCTCCATTGCGGAGAGCATAGCTTTGAAATTTATTCTTGCACATCGTTTGTCCGTTTTGCTGGCGGTAATGGCCCTGGGAGCAATCCCGGCTCACCTTTTCGCCCAGACCCCTGCGGATTCCGCCTTATCCGCGCCCCAGCCCCAGGCCGATATCAATTCCATGCCAAAATGGTCGGAATTTCCAGTGCCCCCCGCCAACATTACGACGCCCGCTGAATTCAGGGCAGATGTCACCCAGACCCTGCAAAAGCGGCGGCAACTGAGAACCGAAGCGCGCGCCCTGGTCTGGGATAATACCGTTCCGGAAACCTTCGCCGCGAACGCGCGTGATCGAATTGATCCGGCGCACATGGCGCCCGTTGATGCTCAAACCACGCCGGCGCAGATAGATGCCCTGGCGGCAGAGTTGCGCAAACGCGCCGCGCCGCCGCCGGTTATAAAATAAATATATGACGGGCGGCTTGAATCGCCTGCCAGTTTACAGAAGAAACACAATGCCAGAAACCACTGATTTCGCACAGGATATCCGTCGCAACCATGCCACGGATTTTGACCTGAGCCTCGACATCGTGCGTGTCGCTGAAGAGGCCGCGATCGCCTGTTATGCCCGGATCGGCCGGGGTGATGAAAAGGCCGCCGACCAGGCCGCCGTCGACGCCATGCGCACCGCGCTCAACAGTATCGAAATGGACGGCC
>CAMLIY010000264.1 GCA_946480125.1 uncultured Asticcacaulis sp. | reverse complement strand
AGCTCATCCGGCGGATCACGGCCCGGCACCAGCGGAATATTCGCCGCCTTGATGCCCCGGTGCGCCAGATAGATGCAGGTCGGCGTCTTCGAGGTCCGGCTGACCCCGACCAGAACGACATCGGCATTCTTCACCCGCTCCGCTGCGGCGCCATCATCATGCGCAATCGCATAGTTCAAAGCCTCTATACGCTCGAAATATTCATTGTCGAGATTATGCTGGGCGCCGACCCGTTTGGAGACCGCCGCGCCGAGATGCCGGGAAAACGCCACCACCAGCGGATCAAGTACCCCGATCGCCGGCATATCCAGTTCGCGGCAGCGTGCTTCCAGCATGGTGCGCAATTCCATATCGACCATGGTATGCAGCACGATTCCTGGGAAACTCTCCATTTCAAGCAAAGCGCGTTCAAGCTGCTTTTCAGACCGGATCAGCACATAGATATGCTCAATCGGTAAAATCCCCTCAAAACGCGCCGCGGCGGCCTTGGCCAAAGCGTTCAGGGTTTCACCGGTTGAATCCGACACAAGGTGAACGTGGAAATAGCTGCCGATCTTGGCGGAGGGCGAGGACATGAATAGCCTGTCAAATAAATCTGTGTGCCGAATCGGGGATAATGCGGCTGTATAACTCGGGCTTTAACGGGGACAATCATCCGATAATTCGCAGTCGCCCGCAAGGGCAGGGGACAACAGGCATAACTGGCGTTTTTAGTCTGCTATTATCGACTCCCGGCAATTCTGTATGAAATCCTTATGGCTCTGTGTGTGTAAGTTAAGACTTCATTAACCATTCACATTGATGCCCCTAAATGGATTAAGAAAGTTTTAAGCTTTCCTAATATTTGGTTAATTATCCAAGCCATTCACAGGGCTGTTAATGATCCATTAATCATTCATGACAGCATGTGAAAAACCGGTGAATCCTGCGAAATATGCGACACTTTTGCGCACTGTCCCCGCCTCTATAAACCTCTACAAACCCTTTTCTTTTCTTTTAGATTAGGTCAAAGGGAAGGACGCTTTTCACACAGGTTGACTCATGACCGTCACTCAGGCACCGATACTTTCAGTACTCCAGGGCAATACGGTGAAAACGCCGCCTGTGTGGTTCATGCGTCAGGCCGGGCGCTACCTGCCAGAGTACCGGGAACTCAGAGCGACGACCAAAGGCTTTGTTGATTTCTGCCTGACACCTGAGAAGGCGGCCGAAGCCACCTTGCAGCCGATCCGGCGTTATGGCTTCGACGCCGCCATTCTCTTTTCAGATATACTGATGATCCCCCTGGCCCTCGGTCAGGATTTAACCTTTGCCGTCGGTGAGGGGCCAATCCTGGGCGAATTGCCGGCGCTGGACGCCATGCGGGAAAAAGCAGGACTGGCGGGGGAAGCGTTAAAGAATGTCGGTGAGACAGTCGCTCGTGTGAAAGCGCAACTGACACCAGAAACCACGTTGATCGGTTTTTGCGGCGGGCCGTGGACGGTGATGACCTATATGCTGAACGGCAAGAAGGCCCACGATCGCAGTCTGATTCGCGCCTTTGTCTATGATGATTATCAAAAGGTGCTTGATCTTATAGATATCGTCATCGAGGCTTCGGCGCACTATCTGAAAATGCAGGCCGATAATGGTGCGCAGGTTCTGAAAATCTTCGAAAGCTGGGCGGAAGGTTTTCCGGACCCCTATTTCGACAGCCTGATCATCCAGCCGCATATTCGTCTGATCAAACGGGTGAGAGAACTGGGCGTTACCCTGCCGATCATCGGGTTTCCGCGCGGCGCCGAAGCCCGCTGTCATGACTATATCGATCAGGTGCCGGTGCAGGGCATGGGGCTTGGCACGGCGACACCGATGAAACTAGGGATCGAATTACAGAAGAAGGTGCCGATTCAAGGGGCACTCGATCCCGTGGTTTTGCGCTCCGGCGGCAAGACTCTGGATCAGGCGATTGATCTGATTATCGAAAGCTGGGGGCAGGGGCCCTTGATCTTCAATCTCGGCCACGGCATCTTCCCCGATACGCCGATGGCTCATGTTGAGCAGGCCATGAAACGGATCAGATCGTGATGCGCTCAAGCAGCGAAGCGGTAGCGCAAATAAAAAGAGTAGCCGTATTGCTGTTCAATCTTGGCGGCCCCAAGAACCCGGAAGATGTGCAGGCGTTTCTCTATAATCTGTTCGCCGACAAGAATATCATCAACCTGCCGTTTGGGTTCCGTCAGGCCGTGGCCTCGCTGATCTCCAGCCGGCGGGCGGAACCGGCTAAAAAGAACTATGCCTATATGGGCGGCGGCTCGCCTATCCTGAAGGAAACGCAAAGACAGGCTGATGCGCTTGACGCCTATATCGCCGCCAATACCAAGGGCATAGAGGCGAAGGTGTTTATCGGTATGCGCTACTGGCACCCGTTTGTTGAAGACACTGTGAAAGAGATTGAGGCTTATGCGCCGGATGAGATTGTGCTGCTGCCGCTCTATCCGCAGTTTTCCTCGACCACCACCCTGTCGTCGTTTCAGGCTTTCGATAAGGCCTATAAGGGCAAGGCGAAAGTCACGCGCATCTGCTGCTATTCGGACAATGGCTATTTCATTAAAGCGCATGTCGACGCCATCGCCGCGAAGATCAAAAGCCTGAAAGACCCGGCCAATTATCGCATTCTGTTTTCGGCGCATGGCCTGCCGGAAAGCATAATCGCCCGCGGCGATCCTTACCAGGAACAGGTTGAAAGCGGCGTGGCCAAGATCATGACCGCGCTGGGCAACCCCATCGAGCACAGCATCTGCTATCAGAGCCGCGTCGGGCCGATGAAATGGATCGGTCCATCGACCGATGCCAGTATTGAGAAAGCCGGCAAGGATGGCAAGTCGATCATCCTGGTGCCGATTGCCTTTGTCTCCGAACATATCGAGACGCTTGTGGAACTGGATATCGAATATGCCCATCTGGCGGCCAGTGCCGGCGTCAAAGATTATATCCGTCTGCCGGCTCTGGGGGTGAACCCAAACTATATCAAGGCGCTGAATGACGAGGTGCTGAAGGCGATCGGCTCGCAGGCGCAGGTGGTCGGTGATCATGACTGCGCCAAATGTCACAGTTTTTGTCCGAAAAAGAGGGCGGCATGAATGGCTATGATTTAGTCAGGGGCCTGCATATCCTGGCGGTAATTGCGTGGATGGCCGGGCTTTTGTATCTGCCGCGTTTGTTCATCTATCATATCAAGAACGCCGATGTGCCGGCCGTGACCAGCGTGTTCAATGTAATGGAGCGTAACCTGCTGCGCCTCATTATGACGCCGGCGATGATTGCCGCCTATGTGTTTGGACTGACCCTGATCTGGCTGCGCTTTCACGAACACTGGGCGTCGTTGTTGAGTACATGGATTCTGGTCAAGCTGGCCGGGGTGGTGCTTCTGACGGGGTATCACCATTTCCTGGCCGTGCGCTTCAAGAAGCTGCAATGCGGCGAATCCATCGGCAGCGAAAGCTTCTGGCGCAAGATGAATGAGGTGCCGTTCGTACTGGCTATCATCATGGTGCTATCGGTCACGCTGGAATACGGATCACGATAAATTATGGGGTTTGGGGCCAGTGGCCCCATGCCTTCCCTTAATCTTTTCTTCCTCGGCCTTCCAGGCCAAGGAAGAAAAGATAAGAACAGATGTGGGGTCGCAGACCCCACGCCCCTAAGTTTTTCTTGACCGCGTATTTCCTTGGTGTACGGTCGCGCCAGATATGCCCCAGCGGCATTCCTGTTGGCGCCATGTTCTGTGGAATTGCCACTCCAAACGAAATTTATCAGCCTTATCAAGCATTTAAGCTAAAGGGGCAGGGGATACGATCGCATTTGTTCAGGGCCAGAAGCCCCGGCAAGCCCTTTGCGCGTATCCATACTCACTAAAGAGATACCTATGACCGACGAATCCGAAACCCCCGAAGTTGAAATCCAAAACGAAAGTCAGCCAGAAGAGAACCTGACCGAAGACACGCTCGATGCCGATCTTGAAAACGAAGACGGTGATGAGGACGTTCTTGAAGGCTCGATGGCCGGCCAGAAGATGTCGCTTCAGACGCTGAAAGACAAGTCGCCGACCGACCTGCTGACCTTCGCGGAATCCCTTGGCGTCGAAAACGCTTCCAATATGCGTAAGCAGGATATGCTGTTCGCCGCGCTAAAGGCGCTGGCGGAAGAGGGTGTTGAAATTACCGGTTCCGGCGTGATGGAAGTTCTGCAGGATGGCTTCGGTTTCCTGCGTTCGCCCGAAGCCAACTATCTGCCTGGCCCGGACGATATCTATGTCAGCCCCCAGCAGATCCGCCGTTATGGTCTGCGCACGGGTGATACGGTCGAAGGCCCGATCCGTTCGCCGCGCGAAGGTGAGCGCTATTTCGCCCTGCTGAAGACCGAAACCATCAATTTCGAAGACCCGGAAAATATCCGCCATAAGGTTCACTTCGATAATCTGACACCGCTCTATCCCGATCAGCGTTTGTGGATGGAGATTGAAGACCCAACCCTCAAGGATCGCTCCGGCCGCATCATCGATATCGTGGCGCCGCTCGGCAAGGGCCAGCGCTGCCTGATTGTCGCCCCGCCGCGTGTGGGTAAGACAGTTATGCTGCAAAATATCGCCAAATCAGTCGCCGCCAATCATCCGGATTGCTACCTGATCGTACTTCTGATCGACGAGCGTCCGGAAGAAGTCACCGACATGCAGCGCACCGTGCGCGG
>CAMLIY010000263.1 GCA_946480125.1 uncultured Asticcacaulis sp. | reverse complement strand
AGCGCAAGAAGGTGCCGTATCCCATCGTGGCGCTGGTCGGCTATACCAATGCCGGAAAATCAACCCTGTTCAATAATCTCACCAAATCAGAGGTTTTCGCCAAGGACCTGCTGTTCGCTACGCTCGACACCACCCTGCGTTCGCTGAAACTGCCGAATGGCCGTTCGGCGATCCTGTCAGATACGGTCGGCTTTATTTCCGACCTGCCGCACGAACTGGTGGCGGCTTTCCGGGCAACATTGGAGGAAGTTGAACAGGCCGATCTGATCTTGCATGTCCGCGATGTCTCCAATCCGGAAACCGAGGCGCAGAAAAAAGATGTCGAGCAGGTCATGGCGCATATTCTGCCCGATCTCGATCGCTCCCGCATGGTTGAGGTGTGGAACAAGATTGACCTGCTGGACGATGAAACCAAGGACATTCTCTACGCCCGCGCCACCACCGACCGGGCGAACAACAAGCCGCTGATGGTTTCGGCCATAACCGGCGAGGGGGTGGCCGCGTTGCTTGGTCAGGTGGCCTTGCTGGTGGATGCCGAAGGCGAGGAACTTGATGTTGTGCTGGAGCCGCATCAGGGCGATGTCATCGCCTTCCTTTATCAGCATGGACGGGTGCTCGGTCGCCATGAGGACGAAGACGGCCGCGTCCATCTGCGCGTCAAGTTGAGCGATCAGGCTTACGGCCGTTACGAAAAGATGACGGGCGGTTGATGAAATTGTCATGACAGAGCTTGCAATGGACATCACTCAGGCGTAAATAGTTAGCCTTCTAACTATCAGACTCCTCATCATGTCCTCAGAAGAACGTTTTTCCAATGCCCTGCATAATGCCGCCCGTGTGTGGCGGCTGGCGCTTGATCGGCGCCTGAAAGACCTGGGCGTTTCCCAGGCCGGCTGGCTCAGTATTGCCTATATCGCTAAGGCGAAAGCGCCGCTGTCGCAGGCTGAACTGGCCTCGCTGGTTCAGGTCGAAGCCGCGACTATGGTTTCGACGATTGACCGCCTGGAAAAGGCCGGACTGGTGCAAAGGCTCGCTTCGGAGAGCGATCGCCGGGTCAAGCTGCTGGTGGTCACAACAGAAGGGCAAGCGATTTATGAGAAGGTGCGGAATCGCGCTAATACCTTACGCCGCGAATTGATTGGCAAAATTGATCCGGAAAAAGTGGCGGTGGCCACAGCTGTTCTGGAAGAATTACAAGAGCTTATAGAGAATTCCTGATGAGTAGCGCATCCGCTTCCCCCGCCTCCGACGTGCCGATTAATCGTACCATGATCACCATTTCGATCATGCTGGCGACCATTATCCAGGCTATTGACGGCACCATCGCCAATGTCGCCTTGCCACATATGCAGGGCAGCCTGAACGCCTCATCAGACCAGATCACCTGGGTTCTGACTTCGTTTATCGTGGCGGCCGCCATTGCCACACCTTTGACCGGCTGGCTGAGCGATCGTTTCGGCTTGAAGAACGTGTTTCTCGTTTCCATTGCCGGCTTTACCATAGCGTCCATGTTGTGCGGTATCGCCGGCAACCTGTCGGAAATCGTCCTGGCGCGCCTGCTACAGGGGGTTTTTGGCGCCGCGCTTGTGCCGCTGTCGCAATCAACCCTGCTGGATATCAACCCTAAGGAAAAGCACGGTTCGGCCATGGCCGTCTGGGGGATGGGCGTCATGGTGGGACCAATTCTGGGGCCGACGCTCGGTGGCTGGCTGACCGACGCCTATAACTGGCGCTGGTGCTTCTTTATCAATGTGCCGATCGGCGCAGCGGCCTTCTTCGGCATCTGGAAATATATTCCGCATACCATCGCCAAGCGCAGTATACGCTTCGATGTTTTGGGTTTCAGTGCCTTGAGCCTGACAATCGGCGCCTTGCAAATGTTGCTGGATCGGGGTCAATCCAATGACTGGTTTTCCTCGCCGGAAACCTGGATTGAGGCGATCATTGTCTTTATCAGCCTGGGGTGTTTCATCATCCACACTGTGACGCGCCCGGCCGGACAGACCTTCCTCGATTATCGCCTGCTATATAACCGCAACTTCGTCACCGGCCTCTTGTTCATCTTTATTGTCGGCATGGTGCTGTTCGCCACGCGGGCGCTGATGCCCTCCATGCTACAGGGGCTGATGCAGTATTCGGCCATGACCGCCGGTATCGTGACGGCGCCGAGTGGGCTTGGCACCATGCTGGCCATGCTGGTGGTAGGACGCATGGTCGGAAAGGTCGATTTGCGCCTTATTCTGGCGGCTGGTTTTGGCCTGACGGCTATTTCGCTGGCATGGATGTGCACCTATACGATCGTACTGTCGCAGCATGATATCATTTGGCCGGGTATTATTCAGGGTATCGGCATGGGGCTGGTGTTTGTGCCATTGTCTGCCGCCACCTTCGCCACACTGGCGCCAAACCTGCGACCGGAAGGCACCGCCATCTACAGTCTGGTGCGCAATATCGGCTCCAGTATTGGCATCGCTATGGTTCAGGCGTTGCAGGTCGCCAATACGCAGAAAGCCCATGCCGGCATAGCGGACAGTCTGACCGGCGGTAACGGAGCGCTGATGGGCAGTAGTTACGGGCAGACGCAGCTTGGACTGCAAGCGCTCAATGCCGAGGTCAACCGTCAGGCCAGCATGATTGCCTATGTCGATAATTTCTGGCTGATGTTCATCCTGTGCTTGCTGTCCATGCCATTGCTGCTGTTGATTGCCCCGCCGAAAAAGAAGCTGTCAAAGGAGGAGATGGAACACGATCAATTGGCGGCTATGGAATAGGCCATCAAAACAGGCTGAGGGTTTCCTCGATCGGGTCTTCCTTTTTCCTGACCGTCTTTTCCTTGGTCTTCGGCGTGAAATTGCGCGTCAGGCGCTGGGCGAAGACCTGCTTGTTCTTCTGCATATCGAGCACGACTTCCTTGGCCATGTTCGCCATGGGCTCGTATTTTAGTCCGTACAGCGCCAGTTCAACAAGGATAGGGGCCAGGTCAGCGCCGCGTTCGGTCAGGGCATAGATGAACTTGCGTTTGTCGCCTGGATCTGCCGATTTGCTGATCAGACCGTTTTGTTCCAGCTTGACCAGGCGATCGGCCAGGATATTGGTGGCGATCTTTTCTTCCGAACGCAGAAAGCCCTGATAGCTGTTATGGCCGCGCAGCATCAGATCACGGATGATCAGCATGGACCAGCTGTCGCCAACGGATTCCAATGTCAGGTTAATCGGGCAAAGTGAACGGGACGTCTTTTGGGTGGCGGCCTTGCTGGCAGGTTTAGCAGACTTACGGGCGCCTTTGGCGGCTGGCGCTTTGACGGGCTTTTTCATACGCGGCACCATAATTCACGGGCAATTCGCAAGTGATGCGCGTTAATTTTTTGATTCGCAAGGGAGCGTGGAAATGACTTGTGGATTGAAACTAAAGCGCGGCGGATTGGGGGCGCATAAGGTGATAGTTACAAGCCTTTGAATTTAATTCATTTTGGAAGCGAAAAGGCTTCGCTACGTGTCACTCTGTAATCGCGTATTGCCTGCTTATGGCCCTGCAATACTTTACGGAATTGCGTCGCGCTCTCAAGCGATTGAACGGGACTCTCCGTTTTGGATGCTTGCGTTTCGCAATCGTGTCGCAGGGCAAGCTTCCGATGGCTTTCCGTCAGGCTCAGCAGACATTTTGAGCGGATGCCGCCATAAGCCAGAATATTGCGATCGAACCATTTGGCGCGATGGAAAGCCCGCAGGATGCGGCGCAGCGCAAGTTGAGAAATTTGATAGTGGTAGGCGCCGGTATTATCTGACAGGCTGACCTGGCCCGTGGCGTCGATATCCAGTCGGAACCGATCCGTCTGTGCGTAAGTGATGTGCGTATCCGGTGGGATCGGCGTCTGATCGGCCAACTGGTAATAAGCCACCAACAGCCCGCCGCAGAAAAGCACGCTCAGAAGCGTATTGCGCAACTGTTTGGAAAGCGGATTGCCGCTAAAGGTCTCAGGAGTTTTCACGCTTGGCCAGCTTGGCGGCATTCCACAGGGCGTCCATCTCGGCGAGATTAGACTGATCCGGCGTTTTGCCGATTTTCGCCAGTTCGGCCTCGATCAATTCGAACCGGCGGACGAACTTGGCATTGGTCATGCGCAGGGCGTTTTCCGGCTCAACATCAAGCTTGCGCGCCAGATTGGCCAGTACAAACAGGACATCGCCCAGTTCCTCGTGCGATTTCTGCATATCGCCTTTCGCTACCTCGACCTTGAGTTCCAGCGTTTCCTCGTCCAGCTTATCGAGCACCTCATTCACACTCGGCCAGTCGAAGCCCACACGGGCAGCGCGCTTGGTCAGCTTGGCGGCGCGGGTGAGGGCGGGCAACCCCACCGGCACGTCATCCAGCAACCCATGCTTTTCCTTGGCCTTGCGTTCTTCGGCCTTGATGATTTCCCATTCGGTATTCTGCTGTTCAGCCGTTCGGTCGCCGGCGTCACCGAAAACATGGGGATGACGGCGGATCAGTTTTTCGCTCATGCCGGCGGCCACGTCGTCAAAATTGAACAAACCCATTTCTTCGGCGATGCGGGCGTGGAAGACGACCTGAAACAGCAAATCGCCCAGTTCTTCCTTCAGGTCGCGCAGGTCACTGCGCTGGATGGCGTCGGCCACCTCATAGGATTCCTCGATCGTATAGGGAGCGATGGTGGCGAAGGTCTGTTCCTTGTCCCACGGGCAGCCGGTCTGCGGATCGCGCAGCCGGCGCATGAC
>CAMLIY010000262.1 GCA_946480125.1 uncultured Asticcacaulis sp. | reverse complement strand
AGAAGAAGATGGCCAGGAAGCCGAAGAACATCTGCGGCGCGGCGGCCCAGAAGCCTTTGCCGGTGCCGGGATTGGCGTCATCGCTGATATTGGGCAGAGGGGATTTATAGACCACGAAGGCGATGACCGCCAAAAAAGCGCCCATGATCAGATAAGGCAGATGGATACGGGCGGCAAAGGCATTGAGCAGCAGTTCACGGGCGGCGGTGGTGGGCGCGGCATCGACCTGGGCCTGCATCTGGCCGATGCCGTTGAGGATCAGGGTGCCGATGACGACCGGAGCAGCAGCGCCGGCCAGCTTGTTGAATATGCCCAGAAGCGCAATGCGTTGCGCACCCGATTCGATGGGGCCCAGCACCGAGATATAGGGGTTGGAGGCCGTTTGCAGCAGGGAGAGCCCGGCGCCGATGACGAACAGCGACACGAGTGTGGGCGGGAACAGGCGCATGGAGGCGAACTGGCCGAAGCCGGCGGCGCCGATGGCCATGGCCAGCAGGCCCAGCGCCATGCCGGTCTTCATGCCGGTCTTGCGCAGGATAAAGGCAGACGGCAGAGCCAGGAAGAAATAGGAGAGATAAAAGACCGACGGCACCAGGAAGGCTTCGACATCGCTCAAGCTAAAGGCCAGCTTGGAGAAGGTGATCAGCGGGCCATTGAGCCAGGTGACGAAACCGAAGATGGCGAACAGGCCGCAGAACATAAGCACGGCGCCCCATGGGGTCTTGTCAGGTGCATTCGTTGTGGAAGAAAGTCCCGGTGTCGGCATGGCTTATGTTTCCCCTATAATACCAATTCTCTTAAGTGGTATGGCTGAATTAAATTCAAAAAGCAATCAGTCTTCGTAAAAATGTGTCGCAAGTGGTAATTTCGCGGGAAAATATACCATTCATTGCAAATTATCATACAAAACATGCGATATATTTGTAACATTTTCATTACAAGTGTAGCCCAATTAAATATGTTTGCGATTCTAAGTTGACAGTTTTACGAGACCGGAGATAGCTCTTGGGTGAGATAGGTATTTTATTGGTGTCATTTGGTATTGTAATGAGATCGGTATGAAACTGTCCAATAATATGCGGCGGTATTCAAATTTAGGGGTTTGCCCTGCCGCGGGCGCCACACTGCATGATAGGGAAATTACACAAATGAAATTCAAACGTCATATTCTCATGACCAGCGCGGCGGCCACACTGGCGCTCAGCCTGTCCATAGGCGCCCACGCCTACGCCCAGGATGCGGCGACCGAAGCCGCACCGGGAGATGATTCTCAAACCGTGGTTGTCACCGGCATCCGCAAATCGCTGCAATCGGCGCTGAAGCAAAAGCGCAATGCTGATCGCGTTGAAGAAGTCATCACCGCCGAAGATATCGGCAAGTTCCCAGACAAGAACGTCGCCGATTCATTGTCTCGCGCAACCGGCGTCAACGTCGTTACGGGTTCGGCCAATGCCGGTGGCTTTGGTGAAAATGAACGTATTTCGATCCGTGGCACCGATCCCGAACTGAACCTGACCTTGATGGATGGTCATAACATGGCGACCGGCGACTGGTTCGTGCTCGACCAGACTACGGGTGGCCGCTCATTCAACTACACCATGTTGCCTTCGGAAGTCGTCGGCTCCGTGGAGGTCATCAAGTCGTCTTCGGCGGACCTGCCGGAAGGCGGCGTCGGCGGTACGGTTGACGTTCATGTGCGCAAGCCGCTCGACCTGCCGGCCAATACCTTCGCCTTCTCCGGCCAGGCCATGTATGCCACGCTCGCCGATAAGTGGTCACCAAACGTATCGGGCATGTACAGCTGGAAAAATGACGGCCATACGCTGGGTATTCTGGTCGGTGCCTTCTATGAAGAACGTGAGTTCCGCCGCGATGGTCAGGAAGTGCTCGGTTATACAGACGTTGCCGATTTTGCGGGTTCAGGTCAGACCCTGGCCGTGCCATCCCTGATCGGTTCCGCCTATTTCACCCAAAAGCGCGTCCGCCAGGGCGGCAACTTCATGGTGCAGTGGAAGCCGTCCGACACGCTTGAATTTGATTTTTCGGGCCTTTACACGCACCTCGAAGCCAATAACTCCAACCATAACTTCATGATGTGGGGGTCAAAGCTGATTGCGGCTACGCCGACAAGCTACACGGCCGAAGACGGTTACGTCACTTCCGC
Organism: uncultured Asticcacaulis sp.; assembly: GCA_946480125.1. The sequence goes on along the minus strand of CAMLIY010000262.1, from coordinate 2,607 downwards.
CAGCTGGGCCGCCGCGCCGGGCTTGAATGCCGTTGTTCAGGACGATATTTTCCGTCAGGCCCATTCGGATTCCTATGACTTTAATACCGATATGATCTGGAATCCGTCCGATGCCTGGACCATCAAGGCTCAACTGGGCTTTACTTCAGGTAACGGTGTCACCGATGATTCTGCCGCCTGGGAAACTTTCTGGGATAATACCAGTGCCAGCTATGATCTGGGTAAGGTCACGCACGTCGCCTATGGCTTGCCGAGTGATCCGACTTCGGCCGCTTATCTCAATAACCAGTACAGCTGGTCGTGGGGTGGCACCGTTAAATCGCCGGACCGTGAGCTTTATTATAAGGTTGATGCCGATTATGCCATCGACAAGGGCGTATTCAAGGATATCCTGTTCGGCGCCCGCCATACGGATCACTATCGCGCCGTCGATGATATCGCTTATTCGTGGCCTGGTAACGGCGATGCGGCACTCGTCAAAAATCTGGGCACGGTCTATACCGGCGACTCGACGCCTTCGGATTACGCCAATGATCTCGGTGATATTCCCGGCTATACCTATGCCAATGAAGACGCGGTTTATAATTTCCTAAATACTAATGATGGCGGTCGTATCTTCGGTTTCTATGCGCCGGCGTCTTTCGCCGTTCGTGAAAAGACCAATGCTTACTACCTGATGAGCAAGTTGAGCGGCGATAAGTGGCGCGCCAATGTCGGCGTCCGTGCCGTCCACACTGCGACCACCTCTATCCAGTATTCCGGAAATGTGCCTGATGACCAGAAGACCATTCACAGCGTGTTTGGCGACTTTGGTGAAATCGACACCGCTCACGAATACTGGGATATCCTGCCCAGCGCCAACCTGACCTACTTGCCTTCGGATAATGTTGTTGTGCGTGCCGGTGTGGCCAAGGTCATGAGCCGTCCGGGTTACGCGCAATTGGCGGGGGCGTTCACTCTTGACGATGCCGGATATACCGGTACAGCCGGCGGTAATCCGGATCTCGATCCGTATCGTGCCCTGCAATATAATCTGGGTGCTGAATGGTATTATGCCCCGGCGGCGCTGGTCTCGGTCGGCCTGTTCGATCTGGAAGTCGAAAACTTCATCGATACCTACCAGTTCCATGAGTACCACATCACGCAGCAAACTCAGAAAGACTATGGCCCCGGCGTTGGTCATGACTTCCTGATGACCGGCCCGATCAATGGCGGCGGCGGCACCGACAAGGGCTTCGAGTTCAATCTCCAGCAACCCCTGCCATACGGCTTCGGCTTTATCTTCAACTACACCTATTCCGACGCCAAGAAAGATGACGGCGGGGTGATCCCTGGCAATTCGAAGAACACGGCCAACCTGACCGGCTACTTCGAAAACAGCCTGATCAGTACGCGCCTGGCCTATAATTACCGCTCCAAGTTCATGTCCGGCACCGACCGCGGCACGGATATGTATCAGGATAATTTTGGTCAGCTCGATGGATCCTTCAGCTATAATCTGAATGAACACATCGCCCTAACGATTGACGCCCAGAATTTGCTGCATGAGAAGCTGTACTATTATGTCGGCAATCCGAGCATCCCGCGCGCGATCTATGACAACGGCCAATCCTTCTATGTTGGCGCCCGCTTCAAGTACTAAGGCCTAAGGCGGGAACGGTTCGCGCCGTTCCCGCAACCTGTTTCATCCCTTGGAGCAATCCCCGCAAACCGGGGCTTGCTCTTTTTTATGAAGCAGTCAAGCTGCATGACCAACAAGAGGAACGCCATGACATTTCGCAAAGCCCTGGTTCTGTCGACCTGCCTGCTGGGTTTTGGCGCCTTTCCCGCCATGGCGGGCACGCCGGCCCTGACGCCTCTGCCAGCGCAGATGACGGCGGGGGAGGGCGTATTCGCCCTCAGCGACGCCACAAAGATCTATGTGCCGGCGGGCGATGCCGAACTGATGAGTGTCGCTGTCTGGTTGCGGGATACGCTGAAAGAGACGCGAGGCCTGACGCTGGAAATCAGCGATATCGCACCGGTCGAGGGCGAGAAATCGATCCGACTGAACCGTATCCAGACCCTGGTCGCCGAAGATAATGAATCCTACCACCTGACTGTGACGGCTGGCGGCGTAAACATTGGCGCTGTTAATCGGGCCGGGCTATTTTATGGCGTCGTCACCCTGTGGCAATTAGCGACGCCGGATGCCGCCAAGGGGGCGGTAGACCTGCCTGCGGTCAGCATTTTCGATACGCCGCGTTTCAAATGGCGCGGCCTGATGATCGATTCCGTTCGCCATTTTCAATCGCCGGAAGAGATCAAACGTCTCATCGACGGCATGGCGTCTCAAAAGCTCAATGTCCTGCAATGGCACCTGACCGACGACCAGGGCTGGCGGCTGGAGATCAAGGCCTATCCCGACCTGACCGCCAAAACGGCTTTCCGTCAGGAAGCGGGTGCGGCCGGCGTGGACGGTCAAGGCAAGCCGGTTATGTATGGCGGCTTTTACACCCAGGATCAGGCGCGCGATATCGTGGCCTATGCGACCGCGCGCAACATTACTGTCGTGCCGGAAATCGACGTGCCGGGCCACGCCACCGCCGCCATCACCGCTTATCCGGA
>CAMLIY010000261.1 GCA_946480125.1 uncultured Asticcacaulis sp. | reverse complement strand
ACGATCCGGCCTATTTCGGCGGCTATGTGAACGACAATTTCCTCAGCCTGACACGCCTGGGACTGATCGACCGGGATGATTGCCTGACCTTGGCGCGAAACAGCATCACTGGCGCATTTCTGCCCGATGATCGTAAGGTGGTTCTAATCGCTGAAATAGAGGCGTTCGCGGCGCAGAACTGAGGGCTGGGACGCCACCGCCGCCAGTTCATTTTTCATATCTGCCGGCAGGTCTTCATCAAATACCGGACCGCGCGGCAGCGGCGCTCGCGTGCGGGCGATTGGCGCAGGCGACTCATCGAATAGTTTGCCGAAGGCCGCGCTCAAGCTCACGATCACCAGGCCACCGAAGAATAGAATCAGCGCCAGCCTGAGGTTCGCCACGTCATGGTTTTGGACATGAAGGCCGCACAAAACGGCAAAACTGATCAGAAAAGCCAGAACCGCTCCCCGGATCGGACGATGCGGCGCAATCTGCCGCGCCAGCAGGGATATGAACAGATATAGCCCTTGCAAATAAATATAGAGGCCAATGATCCAGCCGGCGGCTCGCCAGCTTTGCCACCAGTAAAGGCCCCAGTCGCCATTCATGAAGTTTTGCGTCATGAAGGCGGCATCGGCGAGATTATTGCTAAGGGTTTCACGCAAACGCGCGGCAAAGGTGCGGAAGCTGTCATAAATATAAGGATCTGACGGCAATAAAAGCTTCACCGTCAGAAGCCATAAAATGGCCAGCTGCCACTCGATTAGCCTTTCGCCCAGCCAGATGAGAAAGCGCCTGATAGTCATGGTTTCATTTCCGGAAATGGCCGGTCAGTATAATCCTGCTGAATTACCATGAGGTTTCCGGCGCCTGCCAGACGCCCGGTTAAACTCTTAGTGCGTCGCGTCATCCAGGCCATTGCCGACAGCGGTGATATCCTTGCCGACGCCCTGGATGGTATGGCAGGCGGCCAGCATTGGCATAAGGGCGATGATGGCAATCAAAGCAATGCGTTTCATGATTTTATCCTCAGAGTGATATCTTACGAAAATGACTCGTAATTAAGACGAATTTACAGCAGATATTCAGACTTGCAAGACGGACAAAAGCCCATGACACGCGGCGTCATGGGCTTTTATTCATACGGGCTTTAATGCCCGTTGTCCGGCTTAGTTTTGGGCGGCGCTTTCCATGCCCTTGCCAACAGCGGTCACGTCCTTGCCAGCGCCTTGAACGGTGTGGCAGGCGGCCAGGATCGGCAGAATAGCAATAACGGTAAACAGTGCGAGGCGCTTCATGTGAGTGTCCTTCTCAGATTAGGTGGCGTCTGGCGCCACGTAGGGATAAGAATTCATTTTTGCGTATAAGGATTCAATGAGTGCGCCTTGTGGATAAAATCATGACCGTATCCGGTAAACATGGCACTGTGATCCGTAAGGCGTTACGAACCAGGGTATGAAAAATCCGATTGTCATTATAGGCGCTGGTCCATCCGGGTTAATGGCCGCTGATATTCTGAGCGCTGCCGGTCTCGACGTGGAAATATATGACCGCATGCCTTCCGTAGCGCGCAAGTTTCTCATGGCCGGACGCGGCGGGCTGAACCTGACCCATTCGGAGCCCTTTGACCGATTCGTGACGCGTTACGGCAAGCGGGCACAGCTTTTGAAACCAGCGCTGGATGCCTTTACGCCAAAACATCTGCGCACCTGGGCGGATGGTCTGGGCGCGGACACCTTTGTCGGTTCCAGCGGCCGCGTGTTTCCCAAGGCGATGAAGGCCTCTCCCCTGCTTCGCGCCTGGCTGAAACGGCTGGAGTCGCAAGGTGTAAAACTGTATAACCGGCATGACTGGCGCGGCTGGGACGGCGAAGCGCTTAGATTTAACGACAATGTGCGGATTATGCCGGCCGTAACCCTTCTGGCGCTGGGTGGCGCCAGTTGGCCGAAACTGGGCGGCGATGGGGGATGGACGCGCCTGCTCGCCAGTAAAGGCGTGGAAATCGCCCCCTTCCAGCCGGCCAATGTCGGCTTTCAGACCGAATGGAGCGCGCATTTCGCCGAAAGGTTTGCCGGTGAACCTCTGAAAAATATCGCCGTGAGATTTGCCGGTCGTGAGGTCAAAGGAGAGCTTATGCTGACCCGGACCGGCATCGAAGGCGGCGCCATATACGCCCTCAGCGCGGCCTTGCGTGACGCCATCACCAAAGACGGTCATGCCGATCTGGTCATTGATCTGCGTCCTGACCTGACAGCGGATCAGGCGACCAATAAACTGAACCGCGCCTCTCCCAAGGACAGTCAGAGCAATCGCCTGCGCAAGGCGCTCAATCTGTCACCGGCGGCCATCGCGCTGGTTCATGAAAAACCGGGCGCCGATTTCAAGACGGTGACCGTGCGGCTGAACGGCGTGCAGGATCTGGATCGCGCCATTTCCTCGGCAGGCGGCGTCAAATTCGACGCCCTGACTTCGGATTTCGAACTGAAGGCGCTTCCCAGCGTCTATGCGGTCGGCGAAATGCTCGACTGGGAAGCGCCTACCGGCGGATATCTGTTGCAGGCCTGCATTTCAACAGCCGTTGCCGCCGCACGCGCGATTTTAACCGGGACGAACTTGACATTACGCGCCGTAACTCGAAACTGACGAAACGATATTTGGGGTATAAATGCTTTCGCGCCGCTCACTTATGATCTCTGCCGCCGTTTCAGGATTCGTGTATGCGCTGCCCCGCCTTTCCAGCGCCCAGACGGCCGGCCTCACCCAATATGTCGATCCGATTATCGGCACCGGCGGCCACGGCCATGTCTATCCCGGCGCCAGCGTGCCCTTCGGCATGGTGCAACTGTCACCTGATACCGATAACGCCCGCTGGGACGCCTGCTCCGGCTATTATTACGACGACAAGACCCTGCTCGGTTTCTCGCATACCCATCTCTCCGGCACAGGCGCCTCGGATATGCTTGACCTGCTGGTGGTGCCGGCGATCGGCGAGGTGCGTATCAAGCCGGGCACCCTGGCCGATCCTGAAGGCAGTTATCGCACGACGATGAACCACGACAGGGAGATGTCTCGCCCCGGATATTACAGCCTTGTGCTGCCAGAGAGCGGCATCCGTGCCGAACTAACGGCTTCGGCCCGCGCCGGCCTGCATCGTTACACCTTTCCGCAAGGCAAGGAGGCCCACCTGCTGATCGACTGGGCGCACGGCTTCCGCAATTACGACGGCGCCGCTACCCGTATCATCGATTCTTCGATTGAGCTGCGCGACGAGCAGGTGCTGGTCGGTTCACGCCAGGTCCGGCAGTGGGCCCAGGGACGCTATATCCATTTCGCCATGAAATTGTCGCAGCCGGCGGACTCGATGACCTTCTACAAGGACGACACCGAAATCAGCGGCGCCACCACCTATGAAGGGCAGTCGCTGAAGGTGGCCCTGCATTTCGGACAGGCACTGAAAGACCCTCTGTTGGTCAAGGTCGGACTGTCGGCGGTCGATATTGCCGGCGCCTTGAAAAACCTGGAGGAAGATGGGCTGGACTTCGATTTCGAGCAGATGTCAGCCCAGGCAAAAACACAATGGGACCGGCATCTGTCTCCCATCGAAGTTACCACTGATGACCACAATGCGCGGAAGGTCTTCTACACCGCGCTTTATCATACGCAACTGGCGCCAACCCTGTTCTGCGATGCCGACGGCCGTTATCGCGGCATGGACAAGCAGATACATCAGCTTGAGCCGGGCAGACTCAATTACAGCACTTACAGCCTGTGGGACACCTACCGCGCCCTGCATCCTTTACTAACGATCATTGATCCGCCGCGCGCCGCCGCCTTCGCACAAAACCTGATCGAACAGGGTGAACAAAGCCCCGCCGGGCCGGTGATCTGGCCGCTGCAAGGGGTCGAGACCTTCTGTATGATCGGCTGGCATTCGGCGGTTGTCATTGCCGAGGCCATACACAAGGGCCTGCCGGTTGATGCCAAACGCGCCTGGGCGCTCTATCGCCAACTGGCTTTCGACCGCAATACGCCGGGCCTGAACGCCTATCGCGGTTTCGGATTTATCCCCTGCGACGTGGAGAGCGAATCCGTATCAAAAACACTTGAATATGCCTATGATGACTGGTCCATGTCGCATATCGCCCAGGCCGCGGGTGATTATGTAAGTGCCGCACTCTTACGCGAGCGCTCACGCAATTATCGCAATGTTTTCGACACGAAAACCCAGTTTAGCCGCCCGCGTCTGACCAACGGTCAGTGGGCCCTGCCCTTCGATCCGCGCAGCATGGGCCACGATTCAAAGCACTGGCGGGACTATACCGAGAGCAATGCCTGGCAGGCGACCTTCCTCAATCAGCACGATCTCTATGGCCATATCGGCCTGTTCGGCGGCGATGCGGCCTTCGAGGCCAAGCTCGATGCCTTGTTCACCGCGCCTTCAGATTTGCCGCCGGATGCCCCGCCCGACATGACTGGCCTGATCGGGCAATATGTCCACGGCAATGAACCGAGCCACCATATTGCCTACCTCTATGCCTATTGCGGCGCGCACTATAAGACACAGGCTTGGATTCATAAGATCCTGAAAACACAGTATCGCGCGGCGCCCGACGGCATGGCGGGTAATGAGGACTGCGGTCAGATGAGCGCCTGGTATATTTTGTCGGCGCTCGGTTTCTATCCGGTTGATCCGGTCGGCGGGGTCTATGTCTTTGGCTCGCCGCTTTTCCCGCAGTCGCACATCGCCTTGACCGACGGCAAACGCCTGACCATCACGGCCGAAGGCGCAGGTGACAAGCCCTATATCGAAC
>CAMLIY010000260.1 GCA_946480125.1 uncultured Asticcacaulis sp. | reverse complement strand
GCCGGGCAGGATTCCGGCTATTTGCCGGGCGGGATCGGCTGGTATCGCCGTCATATAAAGCTCGACGCAGCGGATGCCGCCAAGATCATCCGGCTGAATTTCGAAGCCGTCTATATGGATGCCGATATCTGGCTGAATGGCAGGAAAATCACCAGCCACGCCTATGGCTACAGCGCTTTCACCGTCGACCTGACGGGCCTGGTTAAGGCCGGTGATAATGTCATCGCCGTCCGCATCAACCATGTCGATCCATCGTCGCGCTGGTATGCCGGATCGGGCATCATCCGGCCGGTAACGATGGACGTGCTTAACTGCGTCCACATCGAGCCGGACAGTGTGTTCATCACCACGCCGGTCGCCACGGCCAAGCAGGGCGTGGCAAGCATTGAAACGGCCACGGCCAATTGCGGCGCCAAGCCTCAGCCGGTCGAACTGGTATCGCGCATTGTCGGGGCTGATGGCCTGACGGTGGCGCAATCGGTCGAAAAACAAACGATCGCGGCCAAAGGACAGGTTCGGTGGCATCAAAAGCTGACTATTGACCATCCGAAGCTGTGGTCACTCGAATCGCCCAATCTTTATCACCTTGAGCAGGAGGTGCGCGTCTCCGGCGCCACAGTCGATGAGCGTAACACACGCTTTGGCCTGCGCACCATTGAGGTGGACGCGACCAACGGCTTGCGCGTCAACGGCAAGCTTGTGGAACTGCGTGGCGGTAATATCCACCACGACAATTACATGATCGGTGCGGCGGGCGTGACGGATGCCGATGCGCGCAAGGTCGCCCTACTGAAAGCCGCCGGTTATAACGCCATACGAAACGCCCACAATCCAGCCAGTCAGGCGACGCTCGATGCCGCCGACGAACTCGGTATGCTGGTCATCGATGAGGCGTTTGATGCCTGGAACAAGGACAAGCGGCCGCAGGATTATGCCCGCTTTTTCGCCGCCAACTGGGCCAAAGATATCGACAGCCTGGTGATCAGCGGACGCAATCACCCGAGCGTGCTGTTCTGGAGTATCGGCAATGAAATTCCGGAACAAGGCAAGCCGCAGGGCATTGAAACCGCGCGTCTGCTAAAGGCGCGCGTCAAGGCGCTGGACCCGACGCGATCCGTGACCCAAGCCGTCAATATTGGCCCGCCCGACAGCGCCGGTCAGTTCGCCGAACTCGACGTCGCCGGCTATAATTACCAGCCGGACCAGTTTGCCCTCGACCATGCGCAATTCCCGAACCGCATCATGTACACGTCTGAATCAACCTCGAAAGAGGCATACAAATACTGGAAACCCGTCGAGACCATGCCTTCGGTCATTGGTGATTTCGTCTGGACGGCGTTTGACTATATTGGCGAAACCGGGATCGGCTGGATGGGCTATAGCCAGGACTGGCAAAAGCTCGGGCCTTACCCCTGGCACTTAGCCTATAGCGGCGAAATTGACGTCACCGGCCGTAAACGTCCGGCGGCCTACTACCGCGAAGTGCTGTGGAAAACCGGCATTGATCCTATTTCCGCCTTCGTCAGACAGCCGGAAGGCACCGAAGACCTGCCGGACCGCCACCTGTTCCCGATCACGCCGCCACACCTCGACTGGTCGCTCGATGATGTGCATCCAAGCTGGACGTGGCCGGGTCAGGAAGGCAAGCCGGTTGAGGTTGTCGTCTATTCGGAATATCCGGAGGTCGAACTATTCCTCAATGGCAAGAGCCTGGGGCGCAAGACGGTCGGGCCGGAATACAAAACCGACTATGCCGTACCCTATGCGCCCGGCACACTAGTGGCCGTCGGCTATCAAAACGGCAAAGCCGTCGGGCGCTGGGAGTTGCGTACAGCGGGTGCGGCGGTCGATGCGCGCATCACACTCGACAAGACGCAGATCAAGGCGGATGGCGAGTCCCTGGCCTATGTCACGGTAGCGCTGGTCGATGCCAAGGGCGCGCCGATTTATGCCAGGTCTGATGATCGCCAAGTGCAGGTGCGGGTCACCGGCGCGGGGCGCCTGGCCGGTATCGGTAATGGCGATCCGCAGGATGCGGCCAGTTTCCAGTCCGGTGATCGCAAAACCTTTCACGGTCAGGTCGTGGCCGCCATTCAGGCGGGCGTAACCGCGGGGCCCATTGAGGTGGACGTCAGTATCGACGGTTTGCCCTCCCGCAGGATATGGCTTCATGCGGTAACCCGATAGGCGCAGGTAAGATTGTATTTTGAGGGTATCGCATGGTGCAAAAGTACGACTTTTGCTGTTGAAATTATGTTTCACATATGCGAGTAATTCGTAAAGATATCAGGCTGCCGTTCGTGTGGCCAAGGGAGTAAACGATGCGGATCAGTAAACGAAATCTGTTGGCCGGCGCGCCGCTTCTGGCGGCCTTCGGTCTGGCTGCCGGGCAGACACAAGCGTCTGAAGAAACCTGCGCAACGTCGACACCAACGCCGGATTACAAGCTGCCGATCGCCAAAGGGCCTTTCCAGCCGACCGTCGACTCGCTGGAAGCCTATGAGGCGCCGGAATGGTTCCGTGACGCCAAGTTTGGCATCTGGGCGCACTGGGGTCCCCAAGCCGTGCCGCGCGCCGGTGACTGGTATGCCCGCTTCATGTATGTGCCCGGTCATCCGCACTATGATCAGCATCTGAAGGCCTACGGCCATCCGTCCGAATTTGGCTATAAGGACATTATCCCGCTGTGGACGGCGGAAAAGTTCGATCCCGAGGCGCTGATGGACAAGTATGTTGCCGCGGGCGCCAAGTATTTCGTCAGCATGGGCGTGCACCACGATAATTTCGATCTCTGGAATTCAAAGCTGCATCGGTGGAATGCCGTAAAGATGGGCCCCAGGCGTGACATTGTGGGCGAATGGGCTAAGGCTGCGCGCAAGCGCGGTCTGCGATTTGGTGTATCGGAGCATCTGGGCGCCAGTTATACCTGGTTCTATACCAGTCATCAGTTTGATCGGTTCTTTCCCAAAATCGGGGTCAATTACGATGGAGCCGATCCCAAATTCGCCGATCTTTACCATGATAATCAGGGAGAGGAATATCATGGTGCTAAGGGCTGGTACACCACCGATCCGGCCTTTCATCAATTGTGGTATAACCGGATCAGCGACCTGATAGATTCCTATAAGCCGGATCTGCTCTATTCCGATGGTGGTTTGCCATTCGGGGTGGTTGGCCGCTCGCTTGTGTCGCACCTGTATAATGGCAGCGTCGACAAAAAAGGCGCTGTGCAGGCGGTGTATAACTGCAAGGACCTGGGTTCGGGCGAATTCCACGCCAAGACCTGTGTGCAGGATGTCGAGCGCGGCGTGCTCAAGGGCATCAATCCGCGGCCGTGGCAGACCGATACGTCAAACGGCGACTGGTTCTACAGCGACAACTATACATACAAGACCGCGCCGCAGGTGATTACCATGCTGACCGATATCGTCAGCAAGAACGGCAATCTGCTGCTCAATGTCGTTCTGTATCCCGATGGCAGCCTGCCGCCGGAATCACAGACCCTGCTTGATGAACTGGCGGCGTGGATGAAGATCAATGGTGACGCCATTTACGGTACGCGCCCGTGGCACACCTTTGGCGAGGGGCCATCCGCTACGGTGGACGGCGCTTTCCAGGAAAACAACAGCTACACGGCGCAGGATATCCGCTTCACCACCAAGGGCAATAAACTGTACGCGATCACGCTCGGTGAACCGTCGCAAAGCGTGGCTGTGAAGGCCTTGCATACGGGGCAGGGGGCGAAGGTCGTGCGTAGTATCAGGCTGCTGGGCGCAAAGAAAGCGCTGACCTTCCGTCAGACCGATGAGGCGCTGGTGATTGATCTGCCGGCCTCGCTGCCCACCCGTCACGCCAGCGCCTTTGAAATCACCTTCAAGGCCTAGATATCTTCACTTACCGGCATCGCCCTAGTGCGGCGTCAGTCTGCCGTTCCGTTTTCAGGAAAATACCTCATGAAACTCAAAGCTCTTCTTATCAGCACCGCCGCCCTGTTCGTGGCGGTCACGGGTGTGGCTTCGGCGCAAAGCGCCGTCGGGCATCCGGACTGGCCGGGCGCCGGGGACCTCTATATCGGCGCCAACTATCAGCCGGTCGATCGGTCGCCGGAGGAGATTCACGCCGATATCGCCCTGATGAAGAAGGCCGGTTTCACGGTCGCCAGAATGGGCGACCTGTCGTGGGATTATTTCCAGCCGGCCGAGGGTGTCTTCACCTTTGAGAAGTTCGACAAGGTGCTCGCGGAAATGCACGCCAACGGCATCAAGGTCATTGTCGACATTCCGGGTCAACCCGCGCCGATGTGGCTGCACAAAAAATATCCCGGCGTCGATCTGGTGACGCAGAACGGCACCCGGCTCTATGCCGCCGAACGCTATATGGACGATACCAGCGATCCCGACTATCGCCGTCTCGCCAGGGATCTGGCCGAAGCCATGACCAAGCGCTATGGCAAAAACCCGGCGGTCATCGCCATTGGCTACAATAATGAGATCGGCAACGGTTTCATGTCCTATTCGGCGGCCGACCGCGACCGCTTTATCATCTGGCTGAAGAAGAAGTATGTCACGCTGGAGGCGCTGAACAAGGCGTGGGCCACGCAGCGCTGGAGCCGTACCCTGACCGACTGGGATCAGGTCGAGCTGCCTTACGCCGAAGGGCCGGGGCCTTTTGAGCGTTATCTCGATCTGCGCCGTTACTGGTCTGAGGTCACCATAGACAACCTGATGGACCTGGAGCAGGCCCGCCGCAAAAATGCGCCTGACAAGCCGACGATTTCCAACCTGTGGGATTCAAGCG
>CAMLIY010000259.1 GCA_946480125.1 uncultured Asticcacaulis sp. | reverse complement strand
CGGCCGGGACCGTATAGGTTTCTGTACGGGCCGCTTGAGTCACCTTGCGCACATGACGCATTTCCTTGACAGCCGGAATAACGATATCCTCATAACGTTCCGGCACATCAATCACGGTGCGGCGGACCTCACGGGTTTCCGCGGGAATTTCGATGCGGCGCACACTGGCCGGCGTCACTTCAACGCGGACGGGCCGATCTTCATAAACGCCGGGAATGACTTTCAGGCACCAGACCGAATGGTCACGCGGATCGACATAATCGCCCGGTTGCGGGGCTGGCTGAGGCACGGCGTCATATTTTCCCGGCCAGGTCAGGGTGCCATCGGCCCGGTAAACCAGGGGGCGGTGATCGCCGGGCGTCACCAGAGCCGCATCCGGTGTCGCCACTTCACGCCGAACCCATTCGCGGCGAGCTTCGCGCACCATCACATGCTCAGTACGGGTTTCGTATTGCGCCTCGATGCGTTCTTCACGGAAACGGGCCGGGCGAACAGTCTCCACCGCCGTTTCGACATGGCTGACGGCCGGAATGCGGCGATGTTCGACGCGTTCCGGGCGCACCACAACTTCTTCTTCCACCATCTCAACCGCTTCCGGCAGACGGCGGGTTTCAACGCGTTCGGGCGAGACCAGAACGTGCTCGACATAGGTTTCTGTTTCCGGCAACATCATGAGACGGGAAAAGCACTGACCGGGAATGGCGTGTTTACGCAGTTCCTCGGGCACCTGTTGCCATTCCGGAGAACCGACCGGTCCGCTCGGGCAGGCCACAGGCGGCGCCTCGGTCATGGCGATAACGGGATGGGCCTGCCCGCGCAGAGGTTCGGCGGTCGCATGAGAGTCAGGTTCGAAAGATGTCGAAACGGGCTTAACGGCCGGCTTGTGCGTATGCGCCACCACTGGCATGGCTATACCGAAGCCCACCATCACCAGACAGGCCGCACCCGTTTTCAGAAAAAGCTTACGCACAACAGCACCCTCAAAATTTCATAGATTCGCAATTAAGACAAAATTAACCCTTTATAAACCTTTGCGCCAAGTCCGCACACCTCAAAGGCGTAAATTAACTTCATTTTTTGGCCACATTTGCTCCCTTTCAAAACCTGGCAGATAGCAAACCTGAAATAGCGTATTGAGCGCTCGCAGCACATTTGGCGCGTAGCCACGCAACGTCTTCAGGCGATCGTTCTGTGCTTTTGCGCTTGACATTGCCGCCCCATATTCCCATTCCCACCGCGACAATTGATTCAAGCCCAAAGGTATCCGCCCATGATCGCCCGTTATGCCCGCAAGGAAGCCGCCGCCATCTGGGATGCGGCGATGAAGTACAAGATCTGGTTCGAGATCGAAGCCCACGCCGCCACCAAGATGGCCGAACTGGGCGTCATCCCGAAAGAAGCCGCCGAAGTCTTGTGGGAAAAGGGCAAGGACGCGCCGTTCGACGCCGACCGTATCGACGAGATCGAGCGCACGGTAAAGCACGATGTCATCGCTTTCCTGACCCATGTATCGGAGATCGTCGGCCCCGAAGCCCGCTTCCTGCACCAGGGCATGACCTCTTCGGACGTGCTGGATACCTGCTTCGCCGTGCAACTGCAAAAGTCGGCCGACCTGTTGATCGAGGACGTCGATCTTGTGCTGGCAGCGCTGAAGAAGCGCGCGCTGGAGCACAAGTTCACCCCCACCGTCGGCCGTTCGCATGGCATCCACGCCGAGCCCGTGACCTTCGGCCTCAAGCTGGCCGGTTATTATGCCGAATTCACCCGCGCCCGTAAGCGTGTGGTCGTGGCCCGCGAGGAAATCAGCACTTGCGCCATATCCGGCGCCGTCGGCACCTTCGCCAATGTCTCGCCCGAAGTCGAAGCCTATGTCGCTGAAAAGATGGGGCTTGAGGTCGAGCCGGTCTCGACCCAGGTCATTCCGCGCGACCGCCACGCCGCCTTCTTCGCCGCGCTCGGCGTCGTCGCCTCGTCGATCGAGCGCCTGGCCACCGAAATCCGCCATCTGCAACGCACCGAGGTCCTGGAAGTTGAGGAATTCTTCGCCCCCGGCCAGAAGGGTTCGTCGGCCATGCCGCACAAGCGCAATCCGGTCCTGACCGAAAACATGACCGGCCTCGCCCGTCTCGTCCGTTCGGCCGTCATGCCCGCCATGGAAAACGTCGCCCTGTGGCACGAGCGCGATATCTCGCACTCCTCGGTCGAACGCGGCATCGCGCCGGACGCCACCATCCACCTCGATTTCGCCCTGCGCCGCCTGGCCAATGTGGTCGATAACCTGCTGATCTACCCGGAAAACATGCAGAAGAACATCGATCGCCTCGGCGGCCTGGTCCACAGCCAGCGCGTCATGCTGGCCATGACGCAAAAGGGCATGTCACGCGAGGAGTCATATTCGGCCGTCCAGCGCAACGCCATGAAGGTTTGGCGTGGCGAAGGCAACTTCCTAGACTTCCTGGCGGCGGATGAAGACGTGTCGAAGTTCTTCACCCGCGAGCAACTGGAGCCGTTCTTCAATCTCGATTACCACACCAAGCACGTCGATACGATTTTCAACCGCGTGTTTGGCTAGGTTAAGAGGCCCCCTCCGTCGCGGACTGCGCCGCGCCACCTCCCCCGCTGCGCCCAAGGGCTTGCAAGGGAGGAGAATGCATTCTTCCCCTCCTCCCCTGTAGCGCAGCATACGGGGGAGGTGTCAGCGCGAAGCCCGCAGGGCTGGTGTCGCTGACGGAGGGGGCCACTTTTGCGAGACTCCCATGCCCACCCTGCTTACCGATCAGTTCGACTTCGCCGGCTATGAAAGCCGCTTCACCGGCAAGGGCCGCATCCGCCTCGAAGGCGCCCTGCCGGCCGATGATGCGCTGGCCGTTCACCACGCCCTGGAACAGCAGACGCCGTGGGACCTCCAGATCGTTACCAAGGACGGCAAGCCGGCCATCCTGTCACGCGCCGAACTGGAAACCCTGTCGCCGGAAATTATCCAGACCCGCCTGCAGGACGCCGCCGAACGCGCCCAGACCGGCCTGTCCTATCTGCGCCTCGGTCTAGACCTGATCGAGGAAGACACCATCGCCCTCGCGCCCTTGTCCGACCTGCTGAAATCGCAAGCTTTTGCGGCCTTCTGCGGCCAACTGACCGGCCTGTCAGGCTTAGAGTTGGCCTCGCTTGATGCCGTCTGTTATCGCAATGGCGACTTTTTCACCCAGCATACTGACCAGTCAGCGCGACTGTGCTTCGAATGGAACTTCACGCAAGGCTGGCGCTCGGACTGGGGCGGCCAGATGTTGTTTCATTCGCCCTCAGGCGATATCGAAGGCGGCATCATGCCGCGTTTCAACGACCTGTCGCTTTATGCCGGCGACCAGCCGCGCAGCATTGCCAGTGTGGCGCCCTATGCCGGCGGCCCGCGTTTCTCGATTACCGGACGGTTTGGCTGACTATTTTTTCCATTCGCCCACATTCAGTTGGGCTAATTGATAGAGACATTTCCCCTGACCAAATTCGCGTTCTTCGGCAGGCAATTTTTCAATGCAATTAATGGCAGCAGATACCCGCTTATAGCGGCGTTCAATCATCGTCGCTTCGCATTCTACAGCATAGGTGGAAGGCCAAGAACCGCCGGCTTCAGAAAGAGAGCCAACCAGTTCACATTCCTGACGGACGTAAGCGATATATGCTTCGTGTTGATTACTTACTGCCTCAGAAATGCGGGTATGATCAAATTTGTAAGATTTACTGCCGATTAAATCGACTAGAACTGCCTGCTTTTGGACTAACAGTTTAAGAAAGTAATTCTTCGTTTCCGTGAAGTGTGTACCAACGGACATCGCACTTCCATCGGGCCAGTCCTTGGACTTTCCATTTACATCCGCGAAGCACGGAAAGGACAAAAGGCCTAGTAGGCAGATGCCAACCACAACACCAGACCGCTTCATACATTACCTCTCCCGCAATGGCTTCTGAACGTCTTAGCTTCCCGTACTGGGCGGCGGCGGCGGCGGCGCATCGACCGGCTGAGTTTCCAGCGGCGGCGGCGGCGGCGGGGCACCGATCGGTTGCGTATCCAGTCCCGGCGATGGCTCGACCGTGGCGCAGCCGGCTACAATAGCGGCAAAACCGATGATCATGAGCGCTGTAACAACCTTTTTCATGATCACCGACTCCTGCAAATTCAGCTTTTCAGGGCTTCTCTGGCCTGAGCCAGGAACTCGGCCGCCTTGGTGCGGACCTCGGATTCACGCACGGCGATATTTGACGCCGTCAGATCTCCCAAAATCTTGCGAATGACATCTTCTTCCGACGGCTGATCGCCACTGGCGCGCACCACGGCCGTAGCGTAGTTTTCCGCTGTTTTGCCAGTGAGGCCCATTTTTTCGGCGCCCCACAGGGCCATCATGCGGTTGCGGGCAGCGGCAGCCTGAAATTCAAAGGCGTCGCTCCCTTGTAACGGGGGGTCGGCGGGTTCGGCAGGCTGGGTATCGGACATCGGCATGTAGTAAAAAACCTCTCAGTTACTGCCGGTTTTAGTTCCCCTTTCGTGCCAACGCAACCACAACTGACAGATAACCACCAGATTCTTACAGCGCCATTGTGCCCCCTGCCGCCAAACGTTAAAAAAGACACAAAATGTCCGTCTCCGCCCTATACAGAACGGACATTTTTGTTTATTTGCGGCGCCAAAGCGCGTCTTCTGGGATGCGTTCCTAAATTTCCGCCTTCGAGCTTTTTCTTATACATCTCGAAAGGCCTGCCTTCCCGGCGCGACCGCCGTTTTGGACATTCCGACTGGAACACAAGATGACCA
>CAMLIY010000258.1 GCA_946480125.1 uncultured Asticcacaulis sp. | reverse complement strand
TGGGCACCCTGATCATGCGCCGCGCCATGCAGGATTCGCATCGCTGGCCGGGCCTTAAGGTCGCCGTCAATGTATCCGCCACCCAGATGCGCTGCGCCGGCTTCCTGACGACCATAAAGAGCCTTCTGGCAGAGACCCGGACCGCCGCCGAACACATCGAAATAGAGATCACCGAAGGCGTACTGCTCAACGATGATAACGTGACCCAGATGATGCTTCGCGACCTGCGTCATATGGGTTTCAGCATCGCCCTCGACGATTTTGGCACGGGTTATTCATCGCTCGGCTATCTCAGCCGGTATCCTGTCGACAAGATCAAAATCGACCGCTCGTTTGTGTCCAATCTGGGTGTCGATCCGGAAGCTGAAGCGGTCATCCGCGCCATCGTCAAGCTGTCCAAGGCGCTGAATTTGAACATTGTCGCCGAAGGCGTGGAAACGCGCGCCCAAAAGAATATCCTGCGCCAGACGGGCTGCAATATCATCCAGGGCTTCCTGTTCTCAAAGCCGGTGACGGCGGCCGCCATCGACGACATGATGAAGAACGAGCGCAAGCTGATGATTAATGACGCAATGGACTATGCCGCGCCCAAAACCCTGGCGAAGGCCGCCAATAAGCCGATCAAGATGACACCGCGAATGTCATAGAGCCCAAGCGGTGGGCTTGCCAATCTCACGGAGAGATTTGGAAGATGATATTTAGTGTTCGCTACAGCTTTTCGGCGTGAGCCTCGACCAGCCCGACAATATGCTCAATCATGTCGGCATTGCTGAGCTTGTGATCCGGCTTGCCGGCCATATAGACCATGCCTGACCCGGCGCCGCCGCCCGTGAACCCCACATCAGTGTAGAGCGCCTCGCCCGGTCCATTGACCACGCATCCGATTATCGACAATGACATAGGCTTGGCGATATGGGCCAGGCGTTCTTCAAGCTTCGCCACCGTATCGATGACATTGAAACCCTGCCGCGCGCACGACGGGCAGGCGATGATATTGACGCCGCGGTGGCGCAGGCCCAGTGATTTCAGCAGATCGAAACCGACCTTGATTTCTTCGACCGGATCAGCGGCCAGCGACACGCGCAGGGTATCACCGATGCCGGCCCACAAAAGATTGCCGAGGCCAATGGCCGAGCGAATCGTGCCGGAACGCAGCGGCCCTGCCTCGGTGACGCCGATATGCAGCGGGCAATCGATGGCATCCGCCAGGGCGTTATAGGCCGCCACGGTCAGGAAGACGTCCGAGGCCTTCACCGATATCTTGAACTCATGAAAATCGTGGTCGCGCAGGATATTGGCGTGAAACAGGGCGCTCTCGACCATGGCCTCCGGGCACGGTTCGCCATATTTTTCCATCAGGTCCTTTTCCAGCGAACCGGCATTGACGCCGATCCGAATGGAGCAGCCATAATCCTTGGCGGCCTGGATGACCTCCTTCACGCGGTCGGCCGAACCAATATTGCCGGGATTGATGCGCAGGCAGGCGGCGCCGGCCTTGGCGGCTTCGATGGCGCGCTTATAATGGAAATGGATATCGGCGACGATAGGCACATGGGCGTTATCAACGATGGTCTTCAGCGCCGCCGTGGAATCAACATCCGGACACGATACACGCACGATATCGGCGCCCGCCTCTTCCATGGCCGCGATCTGGCGCAGGGTCGCCTGCGGATCGGAGGTCAGGGTGTTGGTCATCGACTGGACGGTGATCGGCGCATCGCCACCGACGGCGACCTTACCGACCATGATCTTGCGGCTTGGCCGGCGCTGAATCATCCGCCACGGGCGAACATGCGTGTGATCGTGAGGTTGATGGCTGTCCATGATACTCTGGGGAAATGCTGAAGACACCCTTCCTATATCAGGATGCGTGGCTCGCGTCACAAGCGGAATGTCAAATAATATTACGGGATTTCCGACGCGGCAGCGGATGCATTGGCTGACGGCGCGGATGCTCTCTGGCTCGGCAAATACGGAATGGGGCCGTTTGGCTTCTCCGCCTTGAGCGGCGCCAGGGGCACGGCGGGCGCCGCATGCGGCGTGCCTACGGCCTGTCCGGCCTGAGCCTGTTTCTGATCGAGGGCATCAGACAGTTGCGCCGCACGCGCATTTACCCGACCGATCGGGGTTAGCGGCCCTTCGAGTGTGCCGGCATATTCACCATTATAATACATTTCGAAGGCCGATACATCCGAGACATCGATCAGCAGGTTTTGCTGATCATTCAGCGGCAGGCGATAGGCTTCGCCAGCACCGATGGAATGGGCGAAGTAAACAGTGCCATTCGCCGGATCGCGCACCACGAGATTGACCGTCTTATTGGCCTGAAGTGTGACGGATGAATTTTCCGGTGCGGCGCCATAGACCGCCCCCCGCGGATTAAAGGCCTTGCGCATCGGCAATACATCACTGACGGGCACAGGCGCGGTGGAATTGGCATTCTTCGCCGCTTCTATCGACGCGAACCCGGCTTCCAGACCCGGCGTGACATAGGGCACAGGCACATCCTGATCGCGTGGCGCCGGCTGTGGCTGCGATACGAAAATCGCCCCGTTCAGCATGTTTGGCACCCCCGCCACCCACGACGAATTGCCAAATTGCGCTTCATGACTGCCCGTGCCGAATTTCAGGTTCGGCTGGCGTTGCACGACATTCCAGACAACGATCGCCACCACCAGGCAAAATGCGGCGCCGATATAAAGCCGGTAATTGGGCTTGACGTCATCCAGTGAAGCGCCCGATGGCGCATGCAGTTTGACAGCGGCCGGTGAAACCTCGCGCTTGTACATATCCGCCAGGGTTTCTTCATCCAGTCCCAACGCCTTGGCATAGGCCTTGACATAGCCAATAGCGAAGGCGCGCGGCGGCAGCACATCATAGGCCGCCTGCTCGAAGGCTTCGAGATAGGCCCGGCGTACCCGCGTCATGTCAGATACCTCGCCCAGCGACAAACCTTGCGCTTCGCGGGTTTTTTTCAGAATTTCAGCCAGATCGAAGCGATCGGGCAAGCGACCATCTGTCGTGCCTTTGAAGGCCGAATTCGCCTCGCCGCGGTAGAGCCCCTGATAGGGCTCATCCTCGATGATATGGGTATCGGGCGTACGCATGATTTTCCCAGGCTGGATCGCCGGTGACCAAACCATAGGCCGCTATAATAATCAACACACTCATCGCCCCGAAGCCGTTTTCCATGACGCAATTTTGGTGTTTTATATCAATGTGAACTCGGTTATGAACAAGCCTCATCGCCTTATCCCGGAATGACCCCATGCCCGCAGCCTTCGACGATCTCTATATTGGCCAGAGCGTTTCCATTGGCGCAGGGGTCATCTCCGAAGAGGAACTGGCCGCCTTTTGCAAATCCTACGCCCCGACGTGGAATATCGATGACGGTGTGCCCGATGCGCTGATTTTCGCCCTGTGGTCGAAACTGGAAACCGAGGCCGCCTCGCATTGGCCGCAAACCAAGCGCCTGGCGGTCGATGCCCTGCGCTGGTCACGCAATCCGCCACCGGGCGAGCTGTTGCGTGGCCGTCTGACAGTCATGGGCAAGGATGCGGTCGGCGACACCAAGGGCGTGGTCATCGCCCAGAACGATGTGCTCGATGAAGCCGGCCGGCTGGTGTTTTCGTGCCTGACCCGATCGGTGTTTCAGCGCCTGCCTAAAGCGCCGATTGATTAAGATTTAACCGGATGCAGCTTCGCGGCCATGCGGATCAGCATGGCTTTTAGGGGCTGCACGGACTTCGCGGGATAACGGCACCTTGCACGGTTTTGCAAGGCTCTGGGTGACGGCTTTGCCGTCAATGGGTTCGTCACTATCGCGGCGTCTGCAAGAGACCTGCTATCCGCCCCTGATCGTGTTCAATCTCCAAACAAAAAAAGCTCCGGCCTTACGACCGGAGCTTTTCATTTTCGCAAACAGACCGCCTAGTTGGCGTTGGCCGCCGGTTGGGCGTTGTTGCGTTCGATCGTCATGGCGATCAGCTTGTCCCAGGCCAGCAGCGAATTCAGGTGGGCATAGATATGCGTCAGAGCGCCATTGTCACGCAGTTCCACCAGCTTGTCGCCGGAGAGTTCGGCCAGCTTCTTGTCATCAACGGCGAAATATTCCGCGATCTTTTGGGGCTCGCCTTGTGTACCGTCCGGATTTTGCGGGCGATAGAGGGTTTCGCGGGCAGCCAGCAGATTGAGCTCACGCAACAGCCCGACAAAGCTTTCCGTGCGACGGCGTTCGTTTTCAAAATCCGAGCAGAACTGCATGGCGTTCTCGACGTAAGGCGTGGCCTTGCCGCCTTCAAAGAAAGGCACATCGGGATTCGACGTAGCCACCATCGCCGCGCCGGTATCGACGCACAGGATCATGCGCTCCTGACCTTCATCATTGGCGAAGACAAACGGATAGCGACGCGCAAAGGCCGGCAGATAGCTGTCGGACTTGAAAATACCTTCCGGTGAAACGAACACGTTCTGACCGGCGGAAAGACCCATAGCGGCGACCGGCATGTAATTTTCACCGATGAAGACGATGGGGAAGCTTAAGGATGCCGCCGGAAATTCAGCCACTGTCAGCGGCACGACATTGGTTTCGGCGACGAAAGCATGTGGCGCCGGTATCGACTTGATGCCCATGCCGGCATGCGCTTCCGGGCTTAAAGGCTCCGGGGATTTATAAAAAAGGACGTTTCCGCTGAGCGTCGCATCGTTGGTTTGTTCTTGTGCCATGGTCGCTTTAAGAAGGTTTGAATAAAAAGGAGCTTCGCTTCTAGCGCAACCCTTTGCTTCCGGCAAGCGCCGTGACGGTTTGCGGGAAACGG
>CAMLIY010000257.1 GCA_946480125.1 uncultured Asticcacaulis sp. | reverse complement strand
AGCGGCAAACCGCTTTCGCGCGCGGCGGCGATATGAGCCCTGAAAACCTGCGCCTGAATATCACGCGGACTGAAATCATAATGAAAATCCAGACCGCACTCACCGATACCCACCACTTTCGGGCGTTCGGCCAATTCCAGCAAGGTCTGAACGCTGAGATCCGGATTCTCGCGTGACTCATGCGGATGCGTCCCCACTGTCGCCCAGATATCGTCGTGGTCTGCGGCGACCTTGTAAACCGCATCAAAATTTGACAGGCGATCGCAGATATTGACCATCAAACCAACGCCTGCTGAACGGGCGCGATTGATCACCTCAGCCTGATCTTCCGCGAACTGCGGCGCATGCAGATTGACGTGGGAATCAATATATTTGTAATCGGTCACAGTTGATATTCTACCTTAGGAAATTGTCGCCAATTCATTGTAAACAGACCAGAAATAGTCACCACGATCCAGATTGACGGCCTCGACCTCACCAACAGCCTGGTTAAGTCGTGACCAGAGTTCCGAATAGGTTTGGCTTTTTTGAGGTGTGGCAGCACTCAGGGTCCGCTCTTGCAAACGACCCGTGAGGCACATCATGAAAGTGGCGAACTTGCGCGCACCATCAGCCTTCGCCGAAGACGATTTGAACATGGCGGCGGCCTGCATCAGTTCAGCGCGTGGCGGCAGCGGCTTTTCTAGTAATTTCCCAGCGAAGGCATCCATTTCCAGCGCCCCCTCCTCCATCAGGCTCAAAGCCCGTCCTGGGGCGCCGTGTGACAGGCGAACCAGCCGTCCGATGGCTTCTTCATCTGTATCGGCACGCTTGCGCAAGAAAGCCTCCACAGCGTGATCGGTCCACGGAATGAAGGTTAGCCTACGGCAACGCGAGCGAATGGTCGGCAACACCCGGCCGGGCGAATGTGAGATCAGGAAGATAATGCCCTTATGCGGCGGTTCTTCAAGAATCTTCAATAAGGCATTGGCGGAATTGATATTCAGGTCATCGACCGAATCGATAATGCAGACCCGATAGGCTGACCTTGATGGCGCCTTGGAGAAGAATTCGCCGATCTCGCGCACGGCATCTACGCTGATATTTTTCTTGAGCTTGCTCTCACCCATTTCGCGTTCAAGCACAAGAAGATCCGGATGCGAGCCGGCCGTGATCAGCCGTACATCGGCGTCATCCGGCGACATGCCCAACGTACCGAAGCGCGGATCGCGATCATGCCCCATCAGGAAGCGGGCGCAACGGAAAGCGAAGCTCGCCTTGCCTAGCCCCTGCGGTCCGCATAGCAGCCAGGCGTGATGCAGGCGATTTTTCTGATAAGCCGAAGCGAAAGCCTGATCTGGTCCCTCGGCCTGTTCAAAGATGAAATTTTGACGCGGATGCGTCAGAGACAAGGGTTCGGCCATCAGGCGCCTCGCAATTCGGGAAACGCCAATTGCACCAGTGCCCAGATATCAGTCGCGATCGGCTCAATAGCGCGGTCGGCATCGACCACGCGATATCGTGCGGGCACCTGACCGGCGCGGGCCAGAAACCCTGCGCGCAGACGTTCGTGAAAGGCTATCCCCTTGGATTCAAAACGGTTTTCGGCATCTCCTCGTGATTCTGCGCGTTTTAAACCGGCCTCGACCGGCATATCCATCACCAATACCAGGTCCGGCTGGGTCGGCCCGACCACAACGGCATCCACTTGTTCGATAAAGGCCGGCGCCACGCCGCCGCCGGTGCCCTGATAAGCGCGCGATGAATCGGAAAAACGATCGCAGACCACCCAGGCGCCGCGTTGCAGCGCCGGACGGATGACCTTTTCCAGATGATCGGCGCGGGCGGCGTACATCATCAACAGTTCACTGACGGCTGACCAGCGCGTGGCGTCGCCACGCACCAGCAGGTCCCGCAACGCCTCGGCGCCGGGAGAGCCGCCCGGTTCGCGCGTTTGCACCACTTCGAGGCCGAGCGCGCGCAGCTTCACCACCAGGGCCTTGACCTGGGTGGATTTACCGGCGCCTTCACCGCCTTCAAAGGTGATGAAACGGCCGCCATTCAAAGACGGATGTTCGGATAGCGTGTTCACGCAGCGAGATAGACCGCCTTTTGGCGTATTTCTCAAGTCAAAAAAGCAGTAAAAAGACCGCTAATTGTCGTGGACCAGTATGGCGCCTGCAAAACCGGCGGTAATGGCTTCCTGTCGGCGTCTTTCGGCTGCCGCAGCGCCTTTGAAGGGGCCGGTATAGACGATATATAGGCTGGAACGCGAACTAATGCGCGCATCCGCAAGCTGGTTCTGGGCGCGTTCGGCATTGTTCTTTTGTGAATAGGCGCCGAGTTGCACGATATAGCGCTGGTCGTCATCCGGCGTGCGCGCAGGTCCAGCGTAAACAGGGGCCGGTCCCAGACGTTCAGCGGGGCCAAGCCAGGTAATTTTCACATGAGCCGTGCCGGCCGTATAGACGCCCAGCGCTTTTGCCGCACCGCGTGACAGGTCCATTACCCGTCCGCCTATAAAGGGGCCGCGATCATTGACGCGGACCCGGATGGTTTTGCCATTATCAAGATTGGTGACCTGGGCGATGCTCGGCAGCGGAAAGGTCTTGTGAGCCGCGGTGATAGCGTCAGGAGAAAAATATTCGCCGTCGGCCGTGGTGGCGTTTGGCGATTCGCCGCCGTACCACGAGGCGATGCCGGTTTCCGTATGCCCGCTATCGGGTACGCGCGGGTAATAGGTTTGGCCGCGTACGGTATAGGGCCGTGACGTCCCTGAATTATATTGCGGTTCAGGGGCTATCCTCGGTCCCTCGCCGGACACATGGCTGCGCGTAGTAGCGCAGGCCGACAATAACATCATAAATACAAGGGGTAAGAGCCTTATACTTAATGTGCGAAATGAGCATTCTGGCTCGGACATGGGCCTGATCTGGGCTAGGAGACACGGATTAGAAACCATCTTGCGCGCAATTTGCGAAATCTTGGTTAAAGCCTGTTAGCCATATCGTTTAAAATTAAGCCAGAACCGCCACCGCACGAAGTGCGGTATACTGTGTCGATTTTTCGATAAAATGCGACTTCAGGACTTGGCACAAGTTAGGAAGCCCGTTACAAGCGCCCTTCCCTCGTGCGGACAGGTGGCCGAGTGGTTTAAGGCAGCGGTCTTGAAAACCGCCGTAGGTGGAAGCCTACCGTGGGTTCGAATCCCACCTTGTCCGCCAATATTTACGAGCGACTATCTGAGTTTAAGAAACAGCCGATCCCTAATTGCCGCGCGGTCTTCGGCAAAGTGCGCGCGGCGATGATCATGAGCGCATAACGCCACGACATTCTCATCTACATCTGCCCCGCCTTCGCTTAGGGAAACGACATGATGAGTCTCAAGGTAGAGCGCGCCGCTGGCCATCCGAAAACCCGCCTGACCACACAGTTCGCAGCAACCAGCGGCACGACGGAGAACCCGCCGCCTTACCGCAGGGTCGCGAACGAAGATGGAACCGCTCGTGTCTCTGCGTTCGGGTTCGGATTTTGCTACCTGATCAAGATCGAACTGATCGACGTAACGCGCAGCTAGAATTCCTCTGGTTAACTCGAATGCGCCGTTATTCCAATTGTAGTCAGTTATCGTCCAGAGTTCAGGATCAAGCTCTCGAAGTTTGACGCTTGAAGGCTTGGTTTCGACCTCTTCCTTTTTACGCATTACGCCATCGAGCAGGACGACCCGCACTGGAAGATTACCCTTTAATGCTGCCTGAATGGCATCGTCGAGCCGTTGGGCTCGCCTAGCCCATTCCATTTTGCGGCTTACTCTGCGATGAAACTCAGCATCCAAACGAAAATTGGCCCTCTGAATTATCCTGCCATGCTCCTCGACCATGCTGGGGTGCCAGAGGTTCAGGATAATGAGTTTGCCAGGTTCCATATAGGCCCACTCATAGCAATATTTGGGATTGGCCTTTGGGCCGCGTGGGTCGTTCGAGCTTTCTCGCCAGTCCGTCATGTCGAAGCCAGCCGCTTCAACCAGATCGAACATGAGTTGTTTACTGCGAGGCTTCAAATCAGAAAGTTGTGACATAGATCCCATAAACACGCCTTGAACTGCTAACTTGGCGGGTACCAACTAAGCTTTTTTAAGCTATACTCGCTGCCCGCCTGAAGTCCACTGGTTCCCTCCGCTTTCGCGGCTACAGCCGCCCCGTTGGGGCCTACAAGGTACATCAAAATGCAAAGCACCCCTGCCGGGCCATGTGCCCCCGGCAAGGGCTTATCGCTTAAGGCATAGTCTCCGGACGGAAAAAAAGCGCCCTTCTATGCTGCCGGGGTTGGATTAACGAGGAACTCACTGGATATGCCTCGGCAGGGCGCGCTTGCTCAATGGCCCTGCATCCGTCGCTATCAGCGTCGGATTTCTTACTCTACCCCACCACCAGCGGCCGGCGCATCGACAATTTCCTGACCGTATGCGTCTTCGAGATCATCACCAGGCTTTCCGTGGTCAGGAACACTTCCCCGCGCGCGGTCGTTTCTTTCTGAACGCCGCGCAATAAAGCGCCATGCGTCACGCCGGTGGCGATAAAGACCGCATCAGAGCTAACCAGGTCATTCAGCGTATATTTGCGGTCAAAATCGGTCAGACCCAGGCGGCGGGCGCGGTCTTTCTCGTCGGCATTGCGGAAAACCAGTCGTCCCTGGAACTGGCCGCCAACGCATTTCAGCGCCGCACAGGCCAGGACGCCTTCCGGCGCGCCGCCCTGCCCCAGATAAATATCGATGCCCGTTTCCGGCTGGGCTGTATGGATGACGCCGGCGACATCGCCATCGGTGATCAGGTGGACGCGGGCGCCGG
>CAMLIY010000256.1 GCA_946480125.1 uncultured Asticcacaulis sp. | reverse complement strand
GCGCCATGGACCCGCGCGGCGGCGTGCTGGCCTCGCGCTATGACAAATGCCGCGCTTTCGAGCGTGAACGTGCCTACCGGATGCTCGATAATGAGCTGTCGATGATGGATTCCGGCGAACGCGACAAGGTGCGCGATCGCGTCATCTATATCCAGGCCTCATTAGGCGCCGATGGTTTCCGTACGCTCGGCCGCCTGTACGATGATCAATACGGTCCGATGGGCGAGCCGGCCGATAATCCGCAGGCCATTCGCGCCATGATGCGCGGCCGCAATTACGGCACCTCCAATGTCCGCACCCTGTTCGAGCGCTCGGATGTCGATGCCTATCTCTATAATTACAAAGCGTCGGAAACCGGCGATGTCGGGGCCTATGTCCTGCTCAAGGATTTCGAAAAATCGGCGCCCACCCGCGCCAAATATTCCTCCTTCGTCGAATCCAAGGCCCGCCGCTGGGTGGCGCCCTACGAATTCTATCCGCCCGAAGCGCCCCAGGGTGGCGTACCCCATTCCGACGAAAGCCGCCCGGATGACGCCGCCGCCTACGCCCTGTCGCGCATGGAGGAACTACCCTTTATCCATGTGGTGCGGGCGCTCGACTATCTGAATCTGCTCAATGTCGCCTGTTTCGAGCCGCAGGATGTGCCGAAACAGACGATCGACGGCCTGCGCGCCATGATCGGCATGCCAGGCGGCGAACGCCTGACCTATCTTGATCGTGTCCGCGCCATTCAGCTGGCGGCGGTCAATGGCGATTCGCGCTCGCAGCTCGTCCTGGCCGTCATGTATTCCGAAGGCGTTGGCGTTGAGGTTGATTATGCCCGCGCCTTCTACTGGTATCAGAAAGCCGAAAGCCAGGGTTCGCCGGAAGCGCGTTACGCCATGTCGACCTATTTCGACCTCGGCATGAAGGGGGTGGCGGACCAGAACAAGGCCGAATCCGTGGTCATGCAATTGGATGCGGCGCTGGCTGGCTTCAAGCCCTCGGCCGGTCGCCTGCAAGCCGTGCTGGCACAAGTATCGCGTACGCCTGACAATTAAGCGCTGCGAAAGCGGTTTAAGGAAAACGAAGATGTGGATGCGTAAGGACCGTCAGTTACATTCGCAAAAGTCAGGCCGGCTGCCTGGCCATGGCCTTGTGCTGAGTGTGGCGTTTCTTCTGGTCATCGCGCTTTTGTCTCTGACGGCTCCGCAAGGCGCCGCTGCTTATCCCGGCGGCTCCAATGTGGCCGCCCGTGTCAATGCCACTATCCGTCCGTGCTTCGGTGTCCTGCTCGATCCCGAACTGCGCACCTGCCGCTCACAGCAACGCGGTTATGGTTATGGTTATGGCTATGACGACTGGAACCGCCGCTTCCGCAACGGCACCGTCGCCCATTTCGATTGCAGCGAAGGCCCCTATGCGCTCGATCGCCTGCTGGCCCGCCTGCCCTCCGGCAGCACGCTTTACCTGCGCGGCGCCCGTGGCTGGCGCACCTCCAATGGCCTGGGCGCCGCCGACCTGCCGGAAGCCTATGCCGGCTACAGCGTCTGCGAGGTCAGTCTGCATCTGCGCAAGTCGATCGTCATCCAGCCGGAAACCGGCCCCGGCTATGACAACCATCCGCTGGTGCTGAAAGCGCCCCAGGGCGAAAACTGCATCCGTATTGAGCCGACGGCCGACATGGTTATCGTCCGCAACCTGACCCTGATGTCGACGCGGGGCGCCAGCCAGTCGTGCATCTCGGCGTCTGGCGGTGAATTCACGCTGGAAAACGCCAATTTGCGTTATGACGGCGAGCGCTCGGCCGTGGCCATCGAGGCCGGCCGTTTCAACATGACCGATACCAACCTGATCGCCCGCACGGAAGACGCCGCGCTGGAGATCAACCACGCCGCGCTCTATATCTATAACAGCCGCGTCGCCAGCACCTATAACGGCATCCGCGGCGATATCACCAATGACAGCCGCTTGCTGGGCGTCACCGTGCTGCAACTGGGTGACTGGCAGGGTTTCGAGCGCGGCGAAAACGCCAAGGCGATCGATCTTAGCCTGGAAACCAACCGCAGCATCCTCACCATCGACCAGACCAAGACCCTGTTCTATGGCAATGGCCTATATCTTGATGGTGTCGGCGAAGCCCTGGTTTCCAACTCCCTGTTCTATTCCGACCACGCCATCACCAGCAATCTGGAGCGGGTGCGTATCCTCAATAACTACATCTTCGCCGATGAGGTCGGCATCAATCTGGAACGCGGCACCGCCTATGTCGGTGACAACCACATTCGTCTGGTACGCACGGCGGCGATCCTGAAAAAGCCCGGCGCCATGCTGCGCGCGGTCAATAATCATATCGAGACCGAGCGTTGCGAAGACCTGAGCTGGGGCGATGTGCCGCCGGAATTCCGCAATTGCACACCATGGCACCAGCAGGCCGCCTTTGGCATCCCCGGTGGCGGCGTCGACTGGAGCATCTATGATCTGTTGAGCGAAGCCTGCACTGATTCTCAATCCGACGGGCATGCTGGCGAGGTCTGCGGAAAATTCCGTGCCACCACCTTCAAAACGCTGAATAAACAGCGCACCTATGACGACCGTTCCTATAGTGAACTGATCATGGCCGGTTGCAGCCGCAATATGACCCAGGCTTCACGCATTTCTTGGCAGCAGTGCCAGGATTATCAAAACCTGCGCCTGCCGGCTGATAATGGCCATAACCAGGTCAATCAGGCCGTTGAAGAAGCCTCCTATCGTGCGCTAAAATCTATATGTACGCAAGTGCCCGCCGATCCGGCCTGGGGGCAGCGCTGTGATACCTATACCAAGAGCGCCAATGCGGAAATTAATGGTGGTCGAAATGGTGACACGCCTTATCCCTTTGAGGACGACGACACCAATCTGGCCCTGGCCGATGGCAAGGAATGGCTGTCTCAAGCGCTGTATAGCAATGAGAATAATCTTTACTCAGTGAATGCCGGCACCTTCATGCCGCTGTTCGATACCTACCTGCCACGCCCGCCCTATCGTATGGCGAGTGCCAATGTGGCCGGTCCGAATTCGCCGGATAATCCGGAATCGAGCCACGGCGCCCCGCCGCCGCGTAATCCCTCCCCGCGCCGCGATGCCCCGGACGTGCCCGATCCTGTCCCGCCGATCCCCAGAATAAACTAAACAAAAGCCGGGCCGTAAATCTACGGTCCGGCTTTTTAGCAGAGGATCCTCACCTGGCCATTATAGACCGGAAGGCGTAAGACTGGCCTCTCAAGGATATGACATGAAGATTCGATCTGCCAGCGACGAAGATATACGGCCACTGCTGGCCCTGTATCGCCATCTCGACCCTGACGATGCGGAGACGACGGTTGAGGACGCCCTAAAACATCTGGAGCTGCTGAAGCTTTATCCAGGTAGCGATATTCTGGTTGGATGCCGGGATAAGGCTATCGTGACGACCTGTACGCTTGTCGTGATTCCGAATCTTACGCGCGGCGGTGCACCCTATGCCTTGATTGAAAATGTCGTGACGGATACAGGCCATCGCAACAGGGGGTATGGCAAGGCCGTCCTTAAAGAAGCAACGGAGTCAGCCTGGCGGGCCGGCTGCTATAAGGTCATGCTGCTTACAGGCTCAAGGCGCCCATCGGTTCTGAAATTTTATCACGACGCCGGCTTTGAGCAAAACAAGACCGGCTTTCAGATTCGCAGACTTCCGCCGCGTAACGGGTAGAGAACTTGCGGCAAGTGGGTCATTTCAACCTAAGTCGCGGTTGATTCAATTATCGTCGTAATGAGTATTATGACGGCCCCAATGCCAGCCACCGTCCTGCTTATCCTTGGCCTGTAAACCGAGGACCGCCCCCGCGACGGCGCCGGCAGCCGCATCGCTTGTGCTGCCATTTGTGCTGCCGATGAGCGCGCCGGTCGCTGCACCCAGTGATATGGCATTGGAATCGCCGGCGTTCAGGCTTGAACCCATGGTGGCACCGATCACCGCGCCCTGCTGTGCGCCTTTGGGGTTGTTGGTCACAACGCTGCCGACCACCGCCCCCGCCACGGCGCCGACGATCACAGGGTTGGGACCGCCCCGCACGAAATCAACACCATAAGCGCCGCGTCGCGTGCAGACAAAGCTGCCATCGCGCGGATTTTGGGCATAGGGATCAAGACCGACCGAATTGCGAGAGCCATTGGAAGACATCACCGGCACATCCCCGGTCCGCGTGACGCGGGTTTCGACATGGGTATAGGGGTCGTAGGTCATAATTTCCGGCGCCTGGCCGTAATCGGCACGGCAGGCTTCATCGGCCCGCGCCGTATTTATAGCCCGCGGTTCCGGTGTACTGACGCAGCCCGCTGACACCAGACCCGCCCCCAGCGCCAGGCCTGTAACAAGTAAACGTAACGCCTTCATCGCATCCCCCGACCACGGCATGATATGGTTAACGGGGCATAGTCGCACACTTTCCAGCACAAGCAAAGGCCAGAATCAGCGCCAACACAATTGAGATAACGGCGTCACCACAGGGGTACCTGACTTAGCCCAGGGCTTCGTAATCTTCGTCTGAGATTTCGAAATTGCCATAGACGTTCTGCACGTCATCATCATCATTCAGCGCGTCGATCAGCTTCATCAGGGTGCGCACCGGCTCACCGGTGACCGGATTGAGCGATTGCGGCTTCCATACGATGCCTGTCGATTTCGGATCGCCCAGGATTTTACTGAGCGCTTCGGCGACCTCATTGAGATCTTCATAGGCGGTATAGATGGTGTGGCCGCCCTCGTCCTCGTCGCCATCGCCCGCATCGGTCTCAACATCGGCGGCACCGGCTTCAATCGCCGCTTCGAAAATCTTTTCGGCGTCACCGGCTTTGAGCG
>CAMLIY010000255.1 GCA_946480125.1 uncultured Asticcacaulis sp. | reverse complement strand
CGCCAGGATCGCGTCCAGCGACTTAATTCGCAAAGGATTCATTTTTCACCTTTTTATGTGTTTTAACAGGCGGCTAGTCATCCAGGGACCACCCCAGCGCCCGTCTTGTCATGAAGCCTACACACAAAAATTAAATCTGCAACTATCTTAACTGGAGGGTAGCCTTAAGGCCGCGTTTCCCTTAATTTCTCTGGTTATGTCCGCAGAACCTCCCATTCGGCTATTTGTCGCCCCCGTCACCCCTTTGCAGCAAAATTGCACCGTCGTCTGGTGTACCAAAACCAGCAAGGCCGCCGTCATTGACCCCGGCGGCGATCTTGATCCCATCCTGGATGAGATCCAGCGGCGCGGTCTGACAGTCGACAAGATATGGATCACACATGGCCACGCCGATCATGCCGGCGGCGCTGCGGAGCTGAAAGAACGCACCGGCGCCCCCATTGAAGGGCCGCATGAAGATGACCAGTTCTGGATTGATAGCATCCCGGACATGGGCCAGCGTTACGGCATACCGGACATGCGCAGTTTCACGACCGACCGCTGGCTGCATGACGGCGATAAGGTCACACTCGGCGAAACGACATGGGATGTCATCCACTGTCCCGGTCATACGCCGGGTCATGTCATTTTCCATCATGCGCCGTCAGGCTTCGCGCAGGTGGGGGATGTGTTGTTCAAAGGATCGATCGGCCGGACGGATTTTCCGCGTGGCAATCATGCCGACCTGATTAACTCGATTACACAGAAGCTCTGGCCACTGGGCGATGTGCAGTTCGTCCCGGGCCATGGGCCGATGTCGAGCTTCAATATAGAGCGCCAAAGCAATCCATTCGTGGCGGATCGAGTGGTTGGCAGGGCCGGGCCTAATACGCAAGGACCTGGCTAAGGCAAGGGGCCACAAGCCCCTTGACCCCATAAAGCACTTTCCGAAAAGTGTGACGCACTTTTCGGATTAAAAAGTGCGTCAAACAAAGTATCAGGCGCCCTTAAGCAAAGGCGCCAGTTTTTGGGCGACGCTCATATCGCCCTGAATCTTCATCTTGCCCGTCATGAAGGCCATCATCGGGTCGAGCGTACCTTTCGACATGGCAACCAGATCGTCGAGGGCAATCTGGATAGTGGTATCGGCCTCACCGTCCTCATTAGTCACCAAGTTTGGCACGGCGGCACCGTTGATCAGTATCTTGCCGGCGTCACCGAAGTCGACCTTGATGATTTTGCCAAGGCCGGAATTTTCTCCGACGGCGGCGGCGATTTTTTGTGTAATGGTTTCAAGATCAGACATGGCTGACTCCTTTGTCTTCTGTAAGCCGGAATGACCTTAAGGTTAAGTGACTATCCCGGCAAGCCAGACCTTGGGTCAAGTTAAGAGAAAAAATGACAACGGTAAAATTTGATGTGGTAATTATCGGCGCAGGCGCCGCCGGCTTAATGTGCGGCATAGAGGCTGCCCGACGCGGACGGCGCGTCGCGGTGCTCGATCATGCCAAAAAACCGGCGGAAAAAATCCGCATTTCCGGTGGCGGCAAATGTAATTTTACGCACCTCCAAGTTACGCCGAAAAACTTCCTGTCACAGAATTCGCATTTCTGTATCTCGGCACTGAAACGGTTTACGGCCTGGGATTTTCTCGATCGCGTGGTCAAACGCGGCATACCCTATTTCGAAAAAACCGAAGGTCAGCTTTTCTGTGAAACCTCGGCCGGCGACATTATTGATATGTTGCTGGATGATCTGCATGACGCCGGCGGCGAGCTTTATCTCGGCGTGACCATTGAGCAGGTCGAAAGGATCGGGGTCGGTTTTGAGGTACTGACCTCGGACGGTGTGATCGCTTGCGAAAAGCTGGTGATGGCGACCGGCGGCCTGTCCATTCCCAAAATGGGTGCCACCGGCCTCGCCTACGATATCGCCCGGCAGTTCGGTCATGAAATTACCGAAACACGCGCCGGCCTTGTGCCATTTACGCTAGGCGGTGACAAGCTTGCCGCAATCGAAGGCCTGTCGGGCGTTTCCCTGACTGCCAAGGTAACCTGTGGCAAGACCAGCTTTACCGATGGTTTCCTGTTTACCCATCGCGGTCTGTCAGGCCCGTCTATCCTTCAAATCTCCTCTTACTGGAAGCCCGGCCAGACCATTGAGATTAACCTGCGACCCGATATTGATCTGCTTGGTCATTTACAGGCCAAGCGCAAGGACCGCTCCAAGCAGACCATCGGAACGGTCATGGCCGAGGTCTTGCCCCGCCGCTTGTCTGACCGCATTATCGAATGGCACACCGTTCAGCCCGACACACGGATGGCCGAACTTTCCAACGTCACCTTGCAAATCTTGGCCGACGCCGTTAATCGCTGGGCCCTTATGCCCGACGGTACAGAAGGATACCGCACGGCCGAAGTGACCCTGGGCGGTATAGACACACAAACCCTTTCTTCTCAGACTATGGAAAGCCAATTATGCGCTGGCCTGTATTTCATTGGAGAATGTGTCGATGTCACTGGCTGGCTGGGTGGTTATAATTTCCAGTGGGCCTGGTCATCCGGCTGGGCAGCGGGACAGGTGGTTTAGGTTAAGGGTAAAATACTTCGGCGCGTTCCTCAGCCTCTTCCGATGGGAAAATACCTTTAAGCGTCGTTGGTTCTCCAATCGTCCTGCCGGTATGTTCGGCACGAAACCGGGCGGAGGCCTCATAAGCCGATTTGCGCAATCGCATGATTGATCCCAAAGGACGATGCGCGGCCAGCCCATGCCAAGGCGAAAACGACATAGCGTCGATGACCGCCGACCGTTCTTCACTCCAGGCCGTTTGCGGCTGAACCCGCAAACGCGCCACGGTGACATAAGGACTTTCGTCTTCTGGCCACACCTTAGCCGCGTCCTCGATCGGCATGGTATCAGGATTGGTACACAGCTGGACGCGGACATCCCATTGACCTCCATAAAGGGAAAAATGGTCAACCATGGCGTCACGGATCGCGGTTTTGCTGTGGCTGACATCAATATGATGATCGGTCAGCATGGTCAGATCTTCGGAGACCGGCACAATTTGAAGCTTGGCGATATAACGGCCATAAAGCAGCGGCACCGCGGTATAATAGGTTTCGCCCAGCGGATGGCTGGCCGGTTCGCCTCCCATGCCGCGAATGGTGGCGCTCTTGCCACCCAGGGTCTCAATCACCTTTTCCGTGCCCCGCATGACGGCAGACAGGGCCACTTTAGCGCCCTCCCCTTTGTCAGTTGTCGCTGCCAGAAGCTTCAGGCTGTTTAGAAAGGATTTGGCATTAGAGGTCTGGAAGGCCGGTCCATTGATCATGACGAAATCCTGCGTCACATCTTTCTCCGTATCCGGCAGGCGCTCCCCTTCCACACCGACAATCTTGATAGCCAGGCCGCGCGGCGTCGATACGCTGTCTGGCAAAAGATCGCCAGGTGTTGTTGAAAAACGCATGACCACTGGATAGGTTTTGACATGGCCAAACAGCCCTTGCGCCAGAAAAGGCGGCAGGTGGCTGTCAATTTCCAGTTCCCCCACCAGCAACGCATGGCTCTTTGCATGGACGCTACGCAGCCCATGAAAACCATCGGCATCGGTTTTTTTACTGATGCTGAGCATGGCCTCACGCAGATCAGACGCAATCTGCGCTTCATCGTCCAATATATGTTCAAGCTCGGGTGAGTAAATGATGGGATCTGACATTGCCGGTCTCCTTTGGCATAGAGGCAGGTGACGGCATTTCATGTAAGAATTCGATCGGCGAACCTAGCCGTTTCGTAAGAAGTACAATCAAAAATGCCGATAGCCACACGGCAGTAACCATGTTATTTAAAATTAGTACCTCAGCGTCAGTATATTTTCATACACCAACCGCGCATGTGTACATTTGCGCCCTATGAAGGGGCTATCCGATGTTTATCAAATATATTCCGGCCATTGGCGCCGGATTTCTACTGTTGTCTGCTGCGGCAGCATCTGCTGAAATGTACAAGGACTACACGCCTGATCCGGGCATCTGGAGTGAAACTGTGGTCGAGGTCGATCCCAACCACGTCGATGATTACCTTGTTGGATTGAAAGCTTCACAGATTCCGGCCATGGAAATCATGAAAAAGCACGGTCTTATCGATAATTACATTTTCATGGTCAAGGACGGCTACAACGCCGGCGCTCCAAATGTCATCATTGCCACGCACTATGTCAACGCCGCTGCCATGGAACCGGATCAAGGGCGTGACCAGGCGATAGAGAAGGAAATATACGCGACCTTCAGCAAGGAAAAAGGCGATGCCGCTGTGGCGGGATACGAAAAATACCGCAAGTTCACCGAGATAAACAATTGGCGAACAATCACTTTTACCAAATAAAAAAAAAGCCCCTGAACATGAAGTTCAGGGGCTTTGATTTAATTGGCGACCTTACTCACCGGCATCCACAGGGCCTTCGAGAAGGACTTCGGCAGGAAGCGGCTCCATGGCCTCTTCGCGCTGATGCGACAATTGTTCGTCGCGCTTCATGGCCACACGTTGCAGCTGGCGGAGGTAGGCGCCTGTGCCGGCCGGGATCAGGCGACCGACGATGACGTTTTCCTTCAGGCCGTCCAGGGTATCGATCTTGCCCTGAACTGAAGCTTCGGTAAGGACTCGGGTCGTTTCCTGGAACGAAGCCGCCGAGATGAACGACTTGGTTTGCAGCGATGCCTTAGTGATACCGAGCAGGATCGGTTGCGTGAGGGCCGCACGACCGCCACGGCCTTCGGCCTTGGCGTTCTCGACATCGACTTCCGCCTTGTCGAGGTGGTCGCCCTTGATCAGGCCGGTATCGCCGGCTTCCAGGATTTCGACCTTTTGCAGCATCTGACGCAC
>CAMLIY010000254.1 GCA_946480125.1 uncultured Asticcacaulis sp. | reverse complement strand
GGCAGCCATAGAGGTTATCGAACTTCGACTTGGTGACCGAATCGTTGACGTTGATGGCGGGGAAGGGCAGTTCGCCCTTTTGCGCCATGGCGTAGAGGCGGTGAACGCCCGTGGTGGTTTCTTCCGAAACGCCGGTGATCGCCTTGGCGATGGCCGAATAGAAGCCGGGCTTTTCGGCGATATAGCGCTTCATCACCTTGTAAAGCGCCTCTTCTTCCTCGTTCTGCGGATTGGCCAGCAGCGACAAGTCTTTTTCAGCCTTCGGGCCAAGCACGCAAAGAAGCGTAGCGTCGCCGCCGTCATCGAGGATCAGGTTCGGATAGCCGCCATCATGCCATTCGAAAATCTTGTGGGCGTAGTCCCAGTATTCTTCCAGGGTTTCGCCCTTGGTGGCGAAAACCGGGGTGCCGGTGGCGGCGATGGCCGCGGCGGCATGATCCTGGGTCGAGAAGATATTGCACGAGGCCCAGCGCACTTCGGCGCCCAGGGCCTGCAGGGTTTCGATCAGCACAGCGGTCTGGATCGTCATGTGCAGCGAACCGGCAATACGGGCGCCTTTCAGCGTCTGCGACGGACCGAACTCAGCGCGCGTGGCCATCAGGCCTGGCATTTCACCTTCGGCGATGTCGATTTCCTTGCGCCCGAAGGCGGCAAGCGAGATGTCTTTGACGATGTAATCTTGGTCTTTGGCAGCCATGGTGAGATTCCGTTTCAAAAGAGATGAGACGGCTTATACCGGCACGACGGCGAATTGGCAATAAACATATAAAGATATCTTTATATGAGTTTTAAATATTATGCCAGCCACAGCTTGCCCGATGGCAGGTCCCAGTATGTATGCAGGCGGCGCAGGACATCGAGCCCTACCGTGACATCGTGCTCCAGCACATTATCGGAAATTTCAGCCGAAAGATCATGGAAGGCAATGCCGCCCAGGCGAATATCGCGGACCGGGCTTACAGTCAGCGTGCGTAACCCATTGATATCGCCACCCATCGTCGTCGATTGTTGACGACCCTTCAGCAGACCGTTTTGTTGTGCCCAGTTCCGCCGCAGGATCAATGAGGTATTGGCGCCGGTATCGAGGCTGGCGCGAACCGGCAGGCCTTCCAGCTCTATATCGACAAGCAAGGCGCCTTTCGGGCTCCGTGTCAGGGGAAGCGGCGTCATACCTATTGCAGGCCGCGTCGCCCGAAAGGTGGCGCGGCGCGCGGGGCCATCGAGATCAAGCGGATAATGACGGAGGATATCACGCCCGATCAGCATGTCTGAGGTCAGGCCTGCCTGTTTCATCGGCAGGATCATCACCGGCGCCGTATAGGCGGCATCGCCAGCCTGAATATGTACTGGGGCGCTTTGACCGGCGGTGATCTGGCCATAGACCGCCTGCCCTATGCGTTCAGTGACAGCGGCAAGTCCCAGGGTTTCAGCCACTTGTGTATCCATCAAGGTGGCGCTGGCGCCGCAATCCAGGATGCCGCGTAAGGGCTTACCCCCGACCATGACCGGCAGGATCAGCCCTTCGTTGGTCAGGTGCAGCGAGAAACCTGCAGCTTCCGCGTGTGCGGAGGGGGCAAGCGCCACGGCAGTCAGCGAGGCAAGCAAATGGCGACGGGTCAGCATCATGGTGATTAGATTAGCCGGGGATGAAAGCGGAAACAGGGCGGATGCATGGCGGCGTAAGGACAAATACGGCATGAATCTAAAGATTCGATCAGGAATAGGGTGGGATTGACAGGTCAGCCTTGCATGTTAGGTATTTCGCCGGCGGGCGTCAGGGGCACGGAATTATGGAACTACGAATCAGGTTGCAAGGCTGGCTGACGGCTGTGGTTGTGCTGCTGTTTTGTCTGTCCGGCGCATCGGCAAGCTTTGCACAAACCCAGGCACAGGTCGGGGTAGGGGCCGGTGGTGTTGTCGAGGCCAACCGTCAGGTGACCGCCAACAGGCAGACCGGCCATGTCGGGATCAATCCCGGCGCCATTGACACCACGGTCACGTTCAAAGGCGCCACAGCCGCACGTCTGCCCCTGCCCCGCGGATTGCCGGGCATCAAATCACCCTCCGCCGGCGCCTCTTACGAGAAGACGGTCGACCTCAAAAACCTGTTGAAGCGCAAGACCCGGACCTCGACTGCGGCGGCAGCCAAACCGGCGAAGCCATCGGCTGTGCCCGCGAAAGTGCAAGCGCCCGTACCCGTCGCAGCCCTCGCTGTCAGCATGGCCGTGCCGGAGACGCCTGCACCCGTTGCGGTTGTCAAGGCGCCAATCTTGCCCCCGGAACCCACTCCCCGCCTGTCGCCTGCTGTTATTAGCACGATCACCGGGGTGGTCGTCGCCGTGCTTGTGTCGGTTATGGGGTTCGTACTGCTGAAGACCGGCGGCCTGGCCAGTGGACTGGCGGCTATCCAGCACGCGGCCGATGCCCTTACAGGACCGCATATCCATGCTGAGGGCCGCATGGGCACGAGCACGTCGGAACCCGCGGAACTTGAGGTCCATGACGCAGAACAACCGTCCGGTCCGGCCATCGGCTTCATTGTCCGGCCCGGTCCGGTTATCACAGAATTCGCTTTTATGACCGACGCCCCGCAGGAGGCCGCACGATGAAGACGTCACTCAGCCTGGCCGACTTGATCGATTTCAAAGCCGGCGATTCCCAGCTCGACCTAGGCCAGGGATTAGGCGGACTGGCGTCGGTGAAGGCGTCCGTGCTCAAATCCGCCAATCTGCGCCGGGCGGTATCCGGCGCCCTGTCTCAGGCGCTCGATGTCGATATCCTCACCCTGCTGGGTCCCGCCTGGCAGGTGGTGGACACCGTGCATACCGCTCTTAAGGTGAGCCGTGTCGATTCCGCGGCGACCGCCCTTATCCCTCTGGCGCCGCATCGCCTCAAGTCGAGCCACGCCCCAACCGTGACCCTGGTTATCGCCGGCTGTCCGTCGATCGATCTTGCTTTTACGGTGGAGTTCCTCCTGAAGATTGACGGCGCGGAACTGGATATTGCAGGCGGCGAGATCAAGGGCCTGAAAAGCGGCAGCCTTTCGTCCCAGGCAACGGTGAAGCTGGCCGGCCACACTCTTCTGAACCAGACCTCGCCACGGCTCGATTTGCCGGGTCGCCTGCATTTCCGGCCAGCAACTCCCGCAGACGCAATTGCGGCAGTCTGAGCGGGATTTGACCCGACGCGAGGTTCGGTTTACCAGCCCCGTCAGATTCCAGCAGGAGACCTTCACATGGTCGATACATCACACGCCTTTTCCCGCCGTCATGACTGGTCGAAGGACGAGATCGCCGCCCTCTTTGACCTGCCCTTCATGGAGCTGGTGTTTCAGGCGTCGACCGTGCATCGCCAGAGTTTCGATCCGTCGGAAGTGCAGTTGTCGCAACTGCTGTCGGTCAAAACCGGCGGCTGCGCCGAAAACTGCGGCTACTGTTCGCAATCAGCGCATTTCGACACCGGCCTGAAAGCCGGCAAGCTGATGGCGGTCGAACAGGTGCTGTCCGAAGCGCGGGCGGCGAAAGCCGGCGGGGCGCAGCGTTTTTGCATGGGCGCCGCCTGGCGTGACCTGAAGGACCGCGACGTGCCGGCGCTGGCCGCCATGATCGGCGGCGTCAAGGCGATGGGGCTGGAAACCTGCGCAACGCTTGGCATGATCACGCCCGATCAGGCGCAGGCGCTGAAAGAGGCCGGTCTAGACTATTACAACCATAATCTCGATACCTCGCCTGAATACTACAGTAGCGTGGTGACGACCCGCACCTATCAGGAACGGCTGGATACGCTTCAGGCCGTGGCCGATGTCGGCATGAAGACCTGCTGCGGCGGGATTATGGGCATGGGCGAGGCGCGCGCGGACCGGGTATCGTTCCTGCATCAACTGGCCACCCTGCCGCATCATCCGGATTCGATCCCGATCAACAATCTGGTCGCCATCGCGGGCACGCCGCTTAGCGACAAGGTAGGCGCGGAAGGCGGCATTTCGGGCATCGAATTTGTCCGGACGATTGCCGTGGCGCGGATCATCTGTCCGAAGTCGATGGTGCGCCTGTCCGCCGGCCGTAACGAGATGAGCGAAGAATTGCAGGCCTTGTGTTTCATGGCCGGCGCCAATTCGATATTCATCGGCGATACCCTGCTGACAACGCCCAATCCGCAGCCCGGCACCGACGCCCACCTGCTGCGCGAACTGGGACTGCGACCGATGGCCCAAGAGTCTTAAAAGCAGCCGTCATAGAAAAATGATGTTCAGCATGTTATCCTGACGGCATGAAAACAGAAAAAGAAACGTCACCTCAGTCCTCCGCCGCCGAAATTGTCCGCCAGTTGCGTCAGATCTATGATGAGGCCGTGGCCGCGCTCCAGACCGACCTGCAAGCCTATCTCGCCAACCGCCAGAAGCCGTCGCGGGGCCTGCGCGATGCCGGGCGCTATTGCTATCCCAAGCTCGCCATTGTGTGGAAAGGCGTGCTTGACGACGAAGACGAGGCGCTTGTCATGGCCAATCGCCATCCGGAGGTCAACCGCGCCTATGCCCGTTTCTCGCGCCCCGGCACCTATTCCTCTTCGATCACTCGTCCGGATATTTTCGGCGACTATATTGAAGAACAGCTCGACCTGCTGATCCGCGATTACAGTGCCGAATGCACGGTATCGATATCCGATCAGGAAATCCCCTACCCCTATGTGCTTGATGGCGCCGGGCTTGATCTCAACAGCGTTTCCGCCATCGACCTGTCACGCCATTTCCCCGCCACCGAACTGGCCCTGATCGGCAATGAGGTGGCCGACGGCATCTCGTTCATCGATGAACACGGCCATCATCCGCTGGTACTTTTCGACGGCCTGCGCAGTGATTTCTCCATCGCCCGCCTGCGCCACTATACCGGCA
>CAMLIY010000253.1 GCA_946480125.1 uncultured Asticcacaulis sp. | reverse complement strand
GCATAGCCACGGCATCCGGCGTTGCAGCCGTTTGGTCGCTGATCTCTTCCCCTTTTACGGGGACCTCGTCGCTGTCGTCGGCAGGCCGGGCTTTGGCGGGTTTGGCGTCAGCCGTTTTGACCACCGGCGGGAGCACGGCCGGATTCGTTTCAACCGGCATGTTCGCCAAAACAGGCGCCGCCGCATCCGGCGTCAGTTCGACGCGCGCAGTCGGCATGCCGGGCGTTTCAGTGCCGGCGGGCGCGTCTTTCAACGGTTTGGGCGCGATTCCATTTGGCAGACCGGAAGGCAAGGCGTCCAGCACATTGATCTGGTTTGAATTTTCCGGAATTTGCGCGGCGGTTTCAGGCGCTAAAACGGCAGGCGTGGCCAGGCTTTCCGCAGCAGCGCTTAGGGGGGTAGCGGTTATTGGTAACTGGGCCGGTAACTGGGCCGGTAATTGAGCCTGCAACAGGCTGGCGCTGACCGGCAAGACCGGAATGCTGTTTGACGGAGACGGCGTGGCCGACGCTAAACCGGTCTGGGCCAGACTGGCCTGAGACGCCGACGGGACGACGCCTGCCTCCATGAGACGGTCCGCCTGCGTAACCAGGCTGGCAAAACCGTTAGCGCCCATGGCGGTGCCCGTTGCCGTTTGCGGCGCAGATACGTCCCCGCCGGTGGGGACACCGGTCGCGGCTGTCGGCAAGACAGTCGGCAGGAGGGACAGATCGAACGACATGGATATCCGCGAGACAACGGGAACAGCCATTCGCATCTTGCGGCCGGCAGTCGGGGCGAAAAGCGCCTTTTGCGCATTCGAACCGGACACCCCCTGCAAACGGCGGGCCACTCATTAACCATCTGTTTTAATAACGATAATAGCAAAATGACAGAAGTGAAAACGGCGGCATTTGCCGAGGCTGGAGGTCAAATTTGCCTAGATTGCCGGCTTTTTTGGCCCAGCGTCCGGCTGGCCTTCGGTTGGCCCCAGGCGCCTCCCCTTCGCTTCCCGCCTCCGTTCCTGACACACATGGGCCGGGCGATATCATGAACCCGCGCGCGGGCGCGAAGTTTGACGATACGGCCAACTGGCATGCGAATTGAAACTGTTAACGCAGATACCTGCCCCGCCTTAACCGACGAAACGCTAAGTTTATGAAAAACAAAAGTTTTTTAAAATACAGCCGAAAGATGCCCCGGTCATTTTTGCCGGGTTGCATGCAGGGTTTGCCGACACCCCTGCCCGCAACTCCGCATGGGCCGATTTTTTCAGCCTTGTCACATAACCGGGCGGAGGCCATCGCATGTCACTAGCGTCCATCATGAATATCGGCGTGTCGGGCCTGATGACGGCGCAGGATCAGCTGCACGTCGTTTCCGACAATATCGCCAATATCAACACGCCGGGCTATATCCGCAAGGTCTCCAACCAGACGAGCGTGGTGACGGCCGGTGTCGGCATGGGCGTGCAGTCGGGCCAGGTCACCCTGGCCGCCGACAAATATCTTCAGGCGGCGGCATTGAAAGCCAATTCCGCCTCGGCGCAATCAGACACCAGTTATGAACTGCTCGACCAGATCCAGTCGCAATTCGGCGATATTACCGATACCAACAACCTGTTCGGCCAGGCCAGCTCGGTGCTGTCATCGATGGCGCAGCTCGGCGAAGACCCGACCTCCAGTGCCGCCCGTCAGCAGGCCGTCAGCTATGTGTCGGGCTTTTTGTCAGAGGCCGACCGCATCTCGACCCGCATCCAGACCATTCGCGGCGACGCCGACGCCCGTATCGGCACCGATGTCAGCGCCGTCAACGACCTGCTGAAAAGCATCAGCGCGCTTAACGGCACCATATCCGGCGCCGCCGTCTCCGGCGCCGACGCCACCGGCGCCCAGACCACCCAGATGAGCTATATCGATCAATTATCGAAACTGGTCGATGTCAAGGTCAACCAGGAAGCCAATGGCGGCGTCAGTCTGCGCACGCAAGCCGGTTTGACCCTGGTCAGCGCCGCTTCATATGCCAGCCTGGCCTATAAGCCCGCCGCCGGTGTCGACGCCACCACCAGTTTCGGCGCCATAACCGTCACTGGCGTCAACGGCGAAACGCGTGACCTGGCCGACAGCCTGAGCTCCGGTGAAATCCGCGGTCTGCTCGATATCCGTGACAAGACCGCCGTGGCGGTCAATGATCAGCTCAACGAATACGTCACGCAGTTTTCCAACCAGATGAACGCCGCGCACAATGCCTCCAGCGCTGTGCCCGCTCCCGCCAGCCTCACCGGCAAGAACACCAGCCTGACCGAAGCAGAGGCCATTACCGGTTTTCAGGGCGAAACCAATATCGTCACCCTCGACCAGAGCGGCAATATCACCCACAAGATGACCGTGACGTTCGACAGCGACGGCAGCGGCAATGGCAGTTATGTCATGGATGGCGTGAGCGGCAGCTTTTCCGCCGCCAGTTTCGTGGATGATATCAATGGCGGTCTGGCCGGCGCCGCGACGCTTGATTTCACCAACGGCGTCATGAAGGTGACGGCCGGCGGCAGCGATGGCGTGGCCGTCGTCGATTCGCCTGCGGATACAACCACCAGCACCACCCCGTCAAACAAGCTTGGCCAGGGCTTTTCACAATATTTCGGCCTCAACGACCTGATCAAATCAGATGTGCCGACCACGACCAAAACGGGCCTGACCGGCAGCAGCGATCATGGCTTCACCGCCGGCGACACGGTCAATTTCGTTATCAAATCCGCTGCCGGCGCAACCGTCGCCACGATTGATTTCGCCATCC
Source organism: uncultured Asticcacaulis sp. (assembly GCA_946480125.1). Next base: position 2,131 of record CAMLIY010000253.1, on the reverse strand, counting down.
CCGCCGGCGGCACCATGGCCGACCTGATCACCGGCAGCGGCGGCCTCAATGATACCGCCTCCGGGCTGGGGCGTTATGGCACCTTCTCGCTTGACGGCAATGGCCAGCTGACCTTCAAGGGCTTCGGCAATCCAGCCACGACGCTTGGCGTGAGCGGCGATGAAACCCGGCGCAACGGCACGGGCGCCTCTCTCACCCAGTTCTTCGGCCTGGCCGATAATGCCGGTAACGCGGCCACGCATTTCAGCGTCAATGCCAATATTTCCAGTAATGTCGGCAACCTGTCCCTGGCTCAGGTCAATCTCAACGCCGCCACCGGCGTCAGCGCCCTGACCGGGGGTGACGGTGCGGGCGGCCTGGCCATGGCGGCCATCGGCACCCAGGCGACCACCTTCAATCCGGCCGGACTGAACGCCGGCGGCGGCTCGACCCTGGAACGCTACGGCTCGGATCTCGCCGGCCAGGTCGGCAACCTGGCCGCCACCGCCAAGACCACCAAGGAAAGCAATGCTGCCCTGCTTGATGAGGCGACGTCACGCCGCTCAAGCCAGGAAGGCGTTAATCTCGATGAAGAACTCATCAATCTGACCACATTCCAGCAGGCTTACAGCGCATCCGGCCGCCTCATCCAGGCAGCCAAGGATATGTACGATGTCCTGCTCAACATGATGGGCTAAGAGGAATACCGATTATGCGCATATCCACATCCGAATCCTGGTCCAACGCCCTGAACAACCTGATGAATGCTCAGGGCCGGCAGCAATCGGCCAATGATCAGGTCTCGACCCAGAAAGTCGCCACCGACCTGGCCGGCTATGGCCGCACCTCGGAGATCATCGCCTCCTATCAATCCTCGCTGTCACGCACCAACGCCTATATCGATGTCACCCAGACCGTGTCCGATCGGCTCAATAGTCAGGATCTGGCGATCACCACCACCAGCGACGCGGTATCGAGCGCCAAGGATTCGATCATGGGCTCGCTGGCCAGCGCATCGGGCACCACGCTTATGCTCGATCTGCAAGGCAGCTTTTCCGCCGCCCTGTCCGGACTCAACTACCGTCACAATGGCCAGTACCTGTTCAATGGCGGCAACGACAATGCCGCGCCCGTCTCGATCACCAGCCTGTCGCAACTGGCCGGCGTCACCGCTGCGAGTGACGTCTTCACCAACGGCACGGTCAAGAAAAGCTCGCAGATCGATAACGGCACCACCATCCAGACCGGGATGCTGGCCTCCGATCTGGGCGGCCAGCTGATGGACCTGTACAAACAGGTCCAGGATTACAATGATGATCCGGCCACCGGTCCCTTCAGCGATCAGCTGACCGACGCCCAGAAGGACTTCCTGACCACGAAATCGCAGGAATTTGGCGCTCTTTACGATCAGATGCTGCAACAGGGCGCTTATAACGGCACCTTGCAGAAACAGGTATCCAATACCCAGGCCTCACTTCAGGGTCAGGCGGATTCGATGTCGCAACTGGTGGATGACCGTACTTCGGTCGATATGGCCCAGGCCTATTCCAACCTGCAACAGGCCCAGGTGGCGGTGCAGGCCTCGGCGCAGGTACTGGCCAATCTCAACCAGACCAGCCTGCTCAACCTGCTGAAATAAAATCAGATCGCTTTCAGATTGACCCGCGCCGACAAAGCCTCGGCGCTTTCCTTACGCTCGGAATAACGATCGACAAGATAGCCGGCGCAATCGCGCGTCAGCAGGGTGAACCTGACCAGTTCCTCCATCACGTCGACGATCCGGTCGTAATAGGGTGACGGCTTCATGCGGTCATTCTCATCAAACTCGGTGAAGGCCTTGGCGACCGACGACTGGTTGGGCATGGTGATCAGCCGCATCCAGCGGCCCAGTACGCGCAACTGATTGACCGCATTGAAAGATTGCGACCCGCCAGACACCTGCATGACCGCCAGAGTCTTGCCCTGGGTCGGCCTGACCGAACCGAGAGTCAGCGGAATCCAGTCGATCTGCGCCTTCATGATGCCCGTCATGGCGCCATGGCGTTCCGGTGAGCACCACACCATGCCTTCTGACCACTGCACCAGATCGCGCAGTTCCTGTACCTTCGGGTGTTCCGCCGGCGCATCATCGGGCAAAGGCAGGCCGGAGGGA
>CAMLIY010000252.1 GCA_946480125.1 uncultured Asticcacaulis sp. | reverse complement strand
TTGACCAGAACGCGGTCGCCTAACGGGCGAAAGCTCATGGGATGTCTCCATTTTTCATTTAATGAGTTGCGTGTTAGCAGTCGCCATCGGCGAGTGCTAAGGCGGCCTTGAAGTAGTGCCGGGACCGGATCGAGTCAAGATCAGGCCCTCACAAAAAAATTATAAAATGGTCCGTAATCCGAACGGTTTAATCACTATATTCTGGTTAGGCTTGTTATAACCGCAATTCTGAGGAGATCATTATGTTGTCATCCAAGGCCAAGGCCGCCGCCCGTAAGCTGGAATCATTGAATGAAGGCGATGTCCAGTCGATTTCCGAGATGATCAAGCACGAGGTCGAGCATGCCACGCATGTGGTGGCCGAGCGCGCCAAGGAAGCCGAAGCCCGTGTCCGCGATTTCGCCGATCATGCCAGTGATGATGTGAAGCGTTATTCCAGTCAGGCCAAGCACAAGATTGAAGACAACCCGTTGCCGTCGGTGGCCATTGCCCTGGGTGTGGGATTTATCCTCGGCGCCCTGCTGATCCGCGGCGATCATCGTCGTTAAGCGGTTAAGTCTGCTAAGATCCCTGATCTGAAGATGGCCTGTGCTGCGTCGCACGGGCCATTTTTATTCGATTTCTTCGGCCACAAAACGGGCGCGGGTCAGTTCGCCAATAGATTTGGCGTCTGGATTCTGCTGTGCGGAAAGGTCGGTCATCTGAACGCGTTGTTCACAATGGGCGCAATGCGCGACGGGACTCAAGGCATGGCCGCAGGTTTCGTGGATAAATTCTGTGACCGGCTTCTCCTCGCCATAGACATGACGGGCGCCCCAGTCGCTCATGAAAACGATCATCGGGCGCAGTTCGCGGCCCTTATCCGTCAGCACATATTCGTAACGGCGCGGGCGTTCGCAATACAGGCGCTGTTCGAAAATGCCGTGGGCAACCAGATGCTTGAGGCGGGCGGCCAGCACATTGCGGGCCAGACCGAGGGCCTCCTGCCACTGCTCGAAGCGGCACAGGCCTGTGAAGGAATCGCGTATGATCAGCAGCGTCCACGGCTCACCGACGATTTCGAGGCTGGCCGCGATGGCACACCTCTGCTTGCTGTAGTCTGCTGAACGGCCCATCGAACTCTTACTTTTTTTTGCATTTTGGACGGCCAGTGCGGCCAGTCTTGTGGCGGATAACCAAGCAAAATAATTTTAACAATGTATGGAGAATGAAAGATAATGCAAAGATAATGTGCCGCGCGGATATATATTGCCGTACATATTATGTACGGTTCCACGTGGGGCGTATCGGTTTGTCTTGATCGCTATGGTTAGCGGTTGAGGGCGTAAAGCGCCGAGAAGGCGCGCGCCATCCGGGCTTCGTCATTACGCACGAAATCGGTCTCGAAATGATCAGTCTGCCAGTGCAGCAGCACGGTGGTGTCGCCGTCAAGGCCCAGCATCAGGCTGTCATGCGTGGTGCGGATACCGGCGGCGGCGCAATCGGTGGTGTAGGTGCCGCAATCTGACTGATAAAAGCCGGCGGCGGCGACGTGCAGATCCGGCGTGGCATTGCCACCATCAATACTGGTGACGCGGATATCCGTATCGCCTTTCACGGTATTGAGGCGGACATGGATGGCGATGCGACCGCTATCCGCTTCATTGACCATGTAAAGTTCGTCGCTGCGGCCGTCGCCGTCAAAATCACCGCTGCGGTTCAGCGTCTGGTTCGGGCGGTTAAAGCTATTGAAATCGGGCGTCAGGGTGGCGGCGTCGGCCAGGCCGGCGATCATCACGCCGCCAGCGACCAGAGCGGCCAAAAGAGTTCCCAAAACAACGGTTCGCATACGCATTTCCACACCTGTAAGCCAGCGGGCCGGCTGTCCGTTTTCGGTACAGTCCTGAACCCTTTGCGCGGGAGTCACGCAAGGCCGATGCCAGATTTGCCACAGGGAACGGCGAATGACAATAATAATTTGTTAACTAAGTAGGCGATTGGAAAAGCAGGGGAAATGCCGGAGCCTCATCGGGGCCGGGGGGCTTCGTGTGTAAAGAGCCGGTAATATCATATAGCCAAAACGGATCGGGGCCATGGCCTGTGCTCTGTTTTCCCGCATGCAGAAGGGCGATAAGGGCCTCTGGGCCAAGACTTAATAAGACCATGCGAACGACTCCGTTAATGCAATTGAGAATAAATCGCATTTTGGAATTGGCAAGCGGAATGTGGGTCACGATTTGGTGTCAGGTCATTTCACGCGGGGCGTGAGCCAGCCGTTGGATGATATCCACTCCAGTATGGTCCCTTGCCAGGTATCACGCGGCAACAGAAACAGGCCGTGCTGCCCCTTTTCGAAAAATCGCGCCTCTACTGGCACGCCCGCATGACGAAGTGCTTCGAAATAGACGATGCTGTTATCTATATCGACCAGTTGATCGTCGGCGGCATGAAGGATCAGGGCAGGTGGCGTTTCAGCCGTTACCTGCTGCTCGTTGGAAAATTCCTTCACCAGGGCCTCGGAGGGGGAGGGGCCTAAAAGCGCGTCACGCGAATCCATGTGCGTGATTTTGGAGTCCATGCTGATAACCGGATAGACCACCACCTGAAAGTCGGGTCTCAGGCTGACAGGCTCGGGATTGTCGATATAGGATTTCTGGAAATGCGTCGCCAGCGTCGCCGCCAGGTGTCCGCCCGCCGAAAAGCCGATCACCCCCACGCGCGCCGGATCGAGATTCCATTGGCTGGCGTGGAGCCGGATAAGACGCAGCCCTTGTTGCGCGTCCTGGATCGGTCCGATCGATTTGTCCGTCATCGTCAGGTCGCTCGGCAGCCGGTATTTCAGCACAATGGCGGCAATACCGTGATCGACGAAGTATTTAGCCTGCTCCACGCCTTCATTTGTGAAGGTCAGGCCGCCATAGCCGCCACCGGGGATGATGAGCACACTCGCCCCTGTGGCCTTTACCCTGGCGGGCAGGTAGACCTGGATGGTGGGGCGGGAGACCTTCTGTATCCAGCCCGTTTCGGCGCCGGATTCATTATCTGGCCCCGGTTTGGAATTGGGAATAGCGCCGTCGCCGTAAAGCGCGAAGGTTTGCATCTTTGCCGGAAAAAAAGAAGCGGGATCAGGGGGCGCCGCCATAGCCGGCATGGCGAACACAGCCGCCGCTATGATCAGGAATGCTGATTTCAATGACATAATCTTCAAATCCCTGTTGATGCCCGAACCTGGCGGCGCCGTTATTAATAGAGATGCCTATGGCTTGAGCTTGATCACGCCGATGATCGCCGGTGAGGGATCTTCTGTTTTTGCATTGCCTCTATCGTCGAGATTGGCCCACTGGCTATCGGCCACAAAAGCGAACTCATCGCCGGCCACCATGCCTTGAGATGGCTGTGACAACAGCTTGGCCGAGCGCAGAAGCACCTCGATGGTGTCAACCTGGCGCCAGTCGGCCGACATATGCAGGCGCAGAATACGATTGGGCTTCAGGCCGTTCTGTACAGCGATCAGGTCGTCGCCATACCGGCTGAGCGAAGTGATGCCGAGCAAATTGCCATCCGCCGGCGGCAGCAGACGCGTCATGGCGCCGGTGGTCAGGTCAATGCGGTAAAGTCCGGCGGTGAAATCGGCGACCATCAGAGCGGTCGCATCGCCGTTTTCAGCCAGGCCTTGCGGGCTTTCCATATAGCCTTCTGGCACCAGTACCTCGAGTGTTTTGCCATATCCGGTCAGGCGCAGAATTTCGCCATGGGCGGTGTCTGCGACATAGAGATCGTCGCGGCCGGTCAGAAGATGGCCGAATTCGCGATCTTTTTGAGCCGGATCGCTGATCGCCGACAGAATCTGACCGTCAGCCGCGTTCAGGGCGACGATTTTTGAGGGCACGGGTTTGGCCGGATCGTAGCCATCGGTGAGGCGGCTTTGCACCGTGGCGGCCCATATGGTGCCGTCGCGCAGGCCAAGGCCATAGGCGGCGACGCCCGGCCGGAAGGTGATGACGTCGCGCGCGCCTTGCGGCGACATGGCGACCACCTTGCCATTATGAATTGTGCTCAGATAAAGCTGGCTTTGGTCTGGGGCATAAACCAGGCCCTCGACAATGTTGAAACCCTTGAGCGCGGTCAGGCCTTCCATATCGCCGATTGCGGTCTGGTTGGCCTGAAGCTGGTTTTCCAGATCGGCATCCCAGATGGCGTTGAATTCTGTATATTTGGTGAGATCGAGCCAGTTCCCACGCTTCAGGTAATCGAGCAAAGCCCTCTTGGCCTCATCATTGCGCTTCTGTTTCAGCAGGACCTGAGCGCGCAGCAGCGGAAGTGAGGGGGAATCGGGCAGGATGGCCTGCGCCCTGGCGAATGCATCGAGCGCGCTGTCGGCGTCGCCTTTATCGAGCGCCGTCATGACCTCACTGCGCAGATGGTGATACTGGCCAAGATCAGAGGCCGGATCAACGGTCTGGGCCTGTGCCGGGGCGGCGCCCATTATGAGGAGAGCTGTGGCGAAAAGCAGGTGTTTCATTTCGATCCCACGGATTTGGCGGTTTCGGATTTCGTCATATCGACCACGAGGCTGATCGGTACAGCCGTGGTCTGGCGGACGCTGCGCATGATGATGCGGCTTTCGACCCCCGACACCAGATCGGAGGCCAGCAGCTTGTCGCGCAGGAAGTCGTCATAGGCGTGCATGTCACGCGTCATCACCCGCAGCATATAGTCTTCATGGCCGGTGACGGTCTGGCAACTGACCACTTCGGGCCAGTTTTCCAGCCGCGCCTCGAAGGCTTCCAGATTGCTGCGTGACGGCAGGGACAGCTTGACCGACACATAGACCTCAAACCCCAGGCCCAGCTTCTCGGCATCCAGCACCGTTACGCGCTTGCGCACAACACCCAGGTCTTCCAGGCGCTTGATGCGCCGCCAGCAGGGGGAGGGCGACAGGAGA
>CAMLIY010000251.1 GCA_946480125.1 uncultured Asticcacaulis sp. | reverse complement strand
GCGCGGCGCCGCCGATGACGAAACGCTCGAAATGGGTGTAGTTCAGCACCACGGCATCGGGCGCGAACAGGCCTGTCATCAGGTATTTGTCGCGCAGGTCAGCATTATCCGCGCCCTTCATCATATCCGGATGCGTGGCGTAAAGCGTCTTGGCGTAGTGATTGGTACACATGGGGTAATCTCCAATTGGCGTCACATTGATCTGTAATGATCAATATGTTTCATCTTCAATCTCTTTAGAGGCTGCCACGCGGTTTTGGAAGCCATAAGTGCGTTATTGTGTGGACGGCTTGAGGTAGGGCGCGATGGCGGGGTCAGCCTTCGCCCACAGATCCGCCACCATATGGCCGAAATAGACCGAACCCTTGGGGCCCATATGGGTGTAGTCAAATCCCTGGGTATTGCCGGTGCCTTGAGACGCATCCGTGAAGACGGCCGGAACCGAGGTGCCGGAGCCTTGCGTATCCAGCACATTCTGCGGAATCGGCTGGCCGGCCAGGGTGTTGGCCTCGACAAGACCCATGGCCTGAACCGTCTTTTGGCTTTCGGCGTTCAGGTCAATCAGGGTGACATGCTCTGTGCGCGCCACCAGCCGGGTGGCGGTAGCCCAGGGCAACAGATCCGGCGCCAGCTTGCCATCGGTGAAATGGCGCTGGGTGATCGGCGTGACCAGCACCGGCACGGCGCCGGCCTTGCGTACATCGAGGGCATAGTTGCGCATGTTGACCGGGAATTCAGTCTCGATATTGGTGTGGCGCTCCGGCTTGCTGGAGCCGTCATTATGGCCGAACTGAATCAACACATAGGTGGCTTTGAAAGCCTGCTTGTCGCTCAATTGCGCCAGAATCTGGTCCCACAGGCCTTCGACCCGGTAGCTCTTGGAACTGCGGCCGCCACGCGCGGCATTGATGCAGGTGACGTCCGGCGTGAATTGGGCGCAGAAGCCTTTGCCGTAGCCGCTCTTGTCGGTCATGGTCGAGTCGCCGACCAAGATGACGCGGATCGGCGGACGCGCCGTTTCCGCCAGTACCGGGCCGGCGATAAACAGGGTGAGGGCGGCGAAGATGCCAAGACGGATTTTGCTCATGATTGGGTGGCTCCTGTGGTGGCATCCAGACCGTGTTTTTGCATGAAGTGAAGCGCCTGCGGTCCCCAGGGCAGAAGATTGCCTTGCTTGTCCTTCAACGGAAAGCCATGGGTGGCGCCTTCATAAAGGTGCAGTTCGGTCGGGATCTTGGCGGTATTGAGCGCGTCAAACATCAGCATGGCATTCTGGTGCGGCACGACGGGATCATTGGTGGTGGCGCAGACAAAGATGGGCGGCGCATCGGCCGGCACATGCAGCTCCAGCGAATTGGCCTGGCGGGCGTCATCGGTCGGGGTGGCGCCCAGCGCCGCGTGCATCGATTGCTGGTGGGCATAGGGCTGCATCATGGTGACGACCGGATAGCACATGGCGGCGACGGTCGGTTTGGCGGACAGGGTATCGGCGGCATCGACCGGCGCATAGGTCGGCTTGTCGAAACGCGTGGCCAGCAGGCCAGCCACATGGCCGCCGGCGGAGAAGCCCATAATGCCGACACGGTTGGGGTCAAGACCCAGTTCCTGGCTGCGCGAGCGGATCAGGCGGATGGCGCGCTGCGCATCCTGCAAGGCCACTTCCGGGCCAGCGGCCCAGGGATCGCCGGGCAGGCGGTAATCCATGGTGAAGACCGTATAGCCAAGCGAGGCCAGCCAGGCGTCGATATCGCCGCCGGCCTTGCTGACGGCGACGCGGACATAGCCGCCGCCGGGCATCAGGAGAACCGCCGCGCCATTGGGTTTCGCCGGGCGGCGCAGCAGCAGCCACGGCTTGCGCACATGCAGGAAGGCGGTGTCATTGGGATCGCCGCCGGGATGGCGCAGGATGACCTCTTCCGGTGTTGTCACGCGCTCGCCGCCCGGCGGATCACCCGGCCACAGATCCTGGATCGACAAATCGGCGGCCTCGGCCTTTGCGGCCAGCGGCAGCAGGGCGGCCGTACCGGCGGCGGCGCTTAATGACAGGAAAAGGCGGCGGTCGATCATGCGGAGGGCTCCTTAATTGCCGAAGGGTTTGGCGGCGGCCAGTGTGGCGCTGGGCGGCACCATATAGCTCGATTCCGCATCGGGATGGGCCGGATCGAAGACGGGCAGGCCGTCGATCAGTTGCCCAGCGACCGGCAGATGGGCGTCACGCAGGCCTTGCGCGATGATCTTGGCCAGTTCGTAGGCGCCGTAAGGGCTTTGGTGGGTGGCGTCACGCTGCGTACCGTCGGCATTGTGCTCAAACAGGGCCAGCGAGCCTTGCTCGCCAAGCGTCTCATACAGAATCTTGCTCTTAGCGTTGAGATCAATCAGGGCCGCGCCGGTCTCGGCGGCGGCTTCACGCGCCAGTTGCGGATAGGGGGCCAGACTGTCGGTGACTGCGCCATTTTCAAAGCTGTGCCGGTTCATCGAGGTGACGATAACGGCCGTGGCGCCTTTCGCTTCGACCTGATGCACCCAGTCGATCAGGCCGGCCTTGTACTTCGCCGGGGCCTGCGGATCGGTCTTCAGTTCCTTCATGTCATTATGGCCGAACTGAACAATGAAGACATCGCCGGGCTTGATCAATGACAGGATTTTCTGGAAGCGATAGCGGCCGTTGGAAGCGCTGACCGTCTCGCCCGACTCGGCGTGATTGGCGATGGCGACGGTCGGCTTGAAGAAACGCGGCAGCATCTGGCCCCAGGCGGCATAAGGTTCGCCGGACTGGTCGCAGACGGTCGAATCGCCCAGCAGATAGACGGTCGGCACATTGACGGGCTCGACGGTGATTTCGCGCACGGACGGGTTTTGTCCGTCAAATTCCAGGGTGATGCGATTGTCCCAGGCGCGCGCCTCGGCCTCGGATTCGCGCGGCGCCTTGAGGCGCACCTGGCCACCGCCGGGCAGGTTGGGCGTCCGCACATTGACGATGAAGGCTTTGGTGACCGCGCCGCCGGCCGGCGTATCAGCGGTCTCGACCATCAGGCGGCGCAGTTCGGCCTTGACCGTCGTGGTGGCGGCGGCGTCCGATCCGAGCGATACCGTGACCTTGTAATTGCCTTCCGGTGCATCGAAACTGAAAAAGAACGGATGGCCGCCGGCGCTGGTCTTTTCCACCGTGGGGGCATCGCCTTCGAAGCCAAAGCCGTTACCAAAGCCATAGGCGGCGGATGAATTGACGGCGGTGACTTCAGCCGATGGTTTTGCCTGTGTGCCGAAGACGAAGTGGCGCAGGGCAGGGGCGGCATGACTGGTTACCGGGCAGATCAGGGCTAACATCATGACGCCCGTGCAAAGTGGCCGCATCCTGAACATGGGGTATCCTGCCTGTTTTGATCGAATTTGTATTTACCTGATTATTTATGATTGATATTACACTTTGACAAGAGATAATCGGGAGCCAGACGCCATGAAACCCTCATTCCTATTTACCAGCGTGGCCATGGCGGCATTATTAATCACCACGGCGGCTCATGGTGCGCCCCTGCCCAAGCCCGATCCGATGGGCGTGCCGCCGTCAAAACTATATGATTACGGCATAATGGGGCCGCCGGCCTCGCCGGAAATTGTCGAAGCGGCGGACAAGGCGGTCACGAAGCCCATGCCCGAAGGGCCTTTCCAGCCGAGCTGGGCTTCGATCGCTGATCATTATACCACCCCTTCCTGGTATCAGGACGCCAAGTTTGGCATCTTTATTCACTGGGGTGTCTATGCCGTGCCGGCGCACCATAATGAATGGTACGAGAAGCATATGTATGCCGGCACGGAAGCGCGCTGGCATGAGCAACATTACGGGCCGCAGGACAAGGTGGGCTACAAGGACCTGATCCCGCAATTCACCGCCCGTCACTGGAACCCTGACGCCTGGGCGCGGCTGTTCAAGGATGCGGGCGCGAAGTTCGTGATTCCCACCGCCGAGCATCATGACAACTTCGCTTTGTGGGACTCGCAGGTGACGCCCTTCAACGCGGTGAAGATGGGGCCGCACCGTGACCTGATCGGTGACCTGGAAAAGGCCGTGCGCGCCGAGGGGCTTAAGTTCGGTGTCTCAAACCATGGCGTCGAAAACTTTACCTTCGTCAATCCCGATGCCGATATCGATGCGAGGCTGAAAGCGGAAAAGGTTGATCTATACGATCCCGCCTGGGCCGATTTCTACCATGTCGCCGACCGCAGTCCGGCGGCGATGACGACCTTTCTGACCGACTGGGTCAATCGCAATCTCGAACTGATCGACAGATATCATCCGGATATCCTGTGGTGGGACAATGGCGTCAATCTGCGCGTGCTCGATCCGCTGAAGCGCCATGTGGCGGCCTATTACTATAATCGCGCCGCCGAATGGGGCCAGCCGGTCAGCCTGTCGACCAAATATGTCGCCATGGCGCCGTCGAACGACGACACCCAGCAAATCGGCAGCATTATCGATTTCGAGAAGGTGGGGGTACGTTCGCCCACGGATATCCGCCGCGACCCGTGGCAGGTCGATGACACCATCGGCGACAGTTCGTGGGGCTATACGGAGGGTCTCAAAATCCGTCCGGCTTCGGCGATTATCCCGCTGCTGGTCGATACCGTGGCCAAGGGCGGCAATTATGTGCTCAATATTTCGCCGCGCGCCGATGGGGTGATCCCTGACGATCAGCAGACGACCCTGCGCGGCATCGGCCAGTGGCTGACGCAAAATGGTGAGGCGATCTATGGCACCCGACCCTGGACGCAGTTCGGTGAAGGCGACTGGCGCTTCACGGCGAAGGGACAGACGCTTTATGCCGTCGCGCTCAAATGGCCGACCGATCAGGCGACTCTGACGGCGGTGAAGGACAAGGTGGCTGGCGTAGAGCTGCTTGGAGGCGGCAAAATCGCCTTTACGCAGGAT
>CAMLIY010000250.1 GCA_946480125.1 uncultured Asticcacaulis sp. | reverse complement strand
CGCCAGACCTTCACCATGGCCACCATGCGCGATGCCCATATCAAGCTTGGCAGCGGTGTGGGCTGGAGCGGCAGCTTCAACAAGCTGGATGCCGTGCTGGAGAAGGCAGGCTAAAAACTAGCCAGGATGGCGTCGATGCCGATCTGGGCAATTTCCAGATCCTCGACGCCGGACAGGCCGCTGACCGCTACCGCACCGACGCATTGGCCACCCACCATGACGGGCGCGCCACCGTCCCAGCCGACATAGCGGCTGTCGCCGTGATAATGGACATCCGAACCATCGGCCTGGGCATTGCGGCCGAGATCGCCGGAAAGGCCGCGCACGCGGGCGGCGGTATAGACTTTGTTTTGCGCGATAACGATGGGCGGCAGGGCGCAGCCATCGGTACGCCATAGGGCCAGCAGTTCGCCATGGCTGTCACCAACCGCGACCACGCCGGCCTTGCCGCGCTTTTTCAGTTCAGCGACGCAGGCATCAATGGCCAGCCGGGCTTCGGCGTCACCGAGATTGAGTTGGGTTTGCACGTTTCCTGTCCTTATTATTCTCGCCGTCCTGAATACGGAGGCAGCGCCACTAGTGTCAATAGTCCCTTGACGACAACGCTGTCATCGTGATCCATAGGCACACAATAATATATCAGAGAAGAAGCGCCCTATGTCCCATCGTCCCCTGTTGCGGGCCGCCGCGTCCGTGGCTGCCCTGTTGCTGGCTTCCAACCTCCATGCCGCCGAGATACCCGCTAAGGTCCATCCGAAGATATGGCCCATTGCCAAATCGCCTATCGGCCTAGATCCGGTCATTGAAACACGCATCACAAATATGCTGGCGCAAATGACGATCGAGGAAAAGGTAGGCCAGGTCATCCAGCCGGAATGGAAATCGATCAAGCCGGAAGAGGTGACGCAGTATCATATCGGCTCGATCGAAAATGGCGGCGGCGCGGTGCCGAACGGCAACAAGCACGCCACGGTCAAGGATTGGGTGGACCTGATCGAGCCCTATTATAAGGCCTCGGTTGTACCCGGCCAGAAGGTGACCATCCCGCTGATCTGGGCCTCGGACGCGGTGCATGGCCACAACAATGTCTATGGCGCCACGCTTTTTCCGCACAATATCGGCCTGGGCGCCGCGCACGATCCCGACCTGATCCGCCGCATTGGCGAGGCCACCGCCGCCGAGGTGCGTTCAACCGGCATGGACTGGTCGTTTGCCCCCACCATCGCCGTGGCGCGTGATGACCGCTGGGGGCGCACCTATGAAAGCTATTCTGAGAGCCCTGAGATCACCAGGCAATATGCCGCCGCCATGGTTTCCGGTATCGAAGGGTCCGGTGAAACCTTCCTCGATGATCACCACGTCATTGCCACCGCCAAGCATTTCCTCGGCGATGGCTCGACGGATGGCGGCCGCGACCAGGGCAATTCGACCATTCCCGAAGCCGACCTCGCCCGTCTGCATGGCGCCGCCTATGCCGACGCCATCAACGCCGGCACGCAATCGATCATGGCGAGCTACAATTCCTGGCATGGCACCAAGATGCACGGTAACAAGGCCCTGCTGACCGATGTGCTGAAAGGCCGGATGGGCTTTGATGGCTTCATCATGGGCGACTGGCTGGCCCACGGCCAGATTCCCGGCTGCACCAATTCCGACTGCGCCGTCGCTTTCAATGCCGGACTGGATATCTTCAATCAGCCGCAGGACTGGAAGCTGCTCTATGCCAATCTGGTCAGGCAAGTGAATGACGGCACCATCCCGCAGGCAAGGCTGGATGATGCCGTGCGGCGGATATTGCGGGTGAAATTCCGCATGAAGGTCTTCGACCAGCCCTCGCCGGCCAATCGCCCCGACACATTCAAACCAATTGGCACACCGGCGCACCGCGCCATCGCCCGCGAGGCCGTGGCCAAGTCATTGGTCCTGCTGAAAAACAATGGTGTCTTGCCGCTGAAAGCCGGTGCGCGCGTGCTGATTGCCGGTGACGGCGCCGACAATATCGCCATGCAGTCCGGCGGCTGGACACTTTCCTGGCAGGGCGCCGATAACAGCAATGCCGATTTCCCCGGCGCCACCTCGATATATGAGGGGCTAAAAAGCCAGATCGAGGCCACCGGCGGGCAGGCGCTGTATAGCCCTGACGGCACGGCGCCGCAGAAGCCGGATGTCGCCATCGTCGTCTTCGGCGAAACGCCCTATGCCGAATTTATGGGCGACCAGTCGGACGTCGCCCTGCACCACGACAATGCCGACTCACTCGAATTGCTCAAGAAGCTTAAGACGCAAGGGGTTCCGGTCGTGGCCGTGATGTTGTCGGGCCGGCCGCTCTACGTCAATCCGCAGATTAACGCCGCCGATGCCTTTGTCGCCGCCTGGCTGCCGGGTTCGGAAGGCGAAGGCGTGGCCGATGTCCTGACCGGCAAGTCGGATTTCAGTGGCAAGCTCAGCTTTTCCTGGCCCAAACGTCCGGACCAGACACCGCTTAATGTCGGCGACAAAGATTATGACCCTCAGTTCGCCTATGGTGACGGCCTGTCCTACGCGAAACCAGCCGAGACGCCGCAACTGACCGAAGTGGCCGACGCCACGAAGTACGGCGAGAAGAACGTCTATCTCAGCAAGGGCACATTCTGGAATGGCTACAAACTGACCCTGACCGACGATGCCCGGCACCGCATGGACTATGTCGGCACCCAGGCCACGCTTTACGGCACGGCGGCATTGACGGTTTCGCCGCAAGACGATGGTGCCGTAAAGGCCGTATGGAACGGCAAGGCCAAGGCCGCGCTCGAAGTCGGTGCCGACACCCCTTCCGATATCGCGCGCGAGGCCAATGGCGCCATGATGATTTCGCTCACCCTGCGGGTCAATGCGGCGCCCTCCGACGGTGTCAGGCTGGGCATCGGCTCGGCGTCTGTGCCGGTCACCGGCTGGCTGAAAAACGCTACCGGGTATGCCACCCTCGCCATGCCACTGTCTTGTTTCAAGGCGCAAGACCTGGCCGCAACCCCGACCATAACGCGCATAGAGACCGCCGGTACGCTCGATCTCTCCGTCTCCGATATCCGTCTCACCGAAACAAAGGCAGGTGCGTCATGTCCTGCAGAATAATTACCGCCGCACTCACGCTGGCGCTGGCCTCGCCCGCCGTAGCCCAGGTCGCCAGCCCCGATACCCGCTCACACCTGATGGTCATGGACCTGCGTACCGGCGAGGCAAAAGAGGTCTATGACAGTCCCGTGCTGATCGAGGCGCCGAACTGGAGCCGCGATGGTCAGTCGCTGATTTATAACAGTCTGGGTCATCTCTACCGCATACCGGCGAAGGGCGGCACACCTGTCCAGATCGATACCGGCAGTCAGGCCAAGCTGAACAACGACCACGGTCTGTCGCCGGATGGTTCACTGATCGCCATCTCCGCCGACAAGCCGCATCCGGATCGCTCATATTCGCACGTCTTCGTGTTGCCGGCGGCGGGCGGCGAGCCGCGCGAAATCACGCCCGATGGCCCGTCCTACTGGCATGGCTGGTCGCCGGACAGCAAGACCCTGGCCTTTGTCGGCGAACGCAAGGGCGAGTTCGATATATATACAGTGCCACTCGAGGGCGGGCCTGAAACAAAGCTGACCGAAGCCACCGGCCTCGATGACGGTCCTGACTATGACCCTGCTGGTAATATCTGGTTCAATTCGGTGCGTACCGGCCATATGCAGATCTGGCGCATGAAGCCGGACGGCTCCGAAGAAACCCGCATGACCCATGATGACGCTTATGGCGACTGGTTCCCGCATCCGTCGCCCGACGGCAAATGGGTATTGTTCCTGTCGTTTAAGGGCGATGTGGTCGGCCATCCGCCGGGCCAGCCTGTCAAGCTGAGGTTGATGCCGCTGGATGGTTCCGCAGAACCCAAGGTGGTGACGGAACTTTATGGCGGGCAGGGCACGCTCAATGTCAATTCATGGGCGCCGGATAGCGAACGCTTCGCCTTTGTTGCGTATGATGATCCGGAGAAGAAATGATTTCTCCTCCCTTGCGAAGCGGGGGAGGTGGCGCCGCGAAGTCGGCGACGGAGGGGGCAACCTATCATCAGTGCGCCCCCTCCGTCTCGACGCGCTACGCTTGCTCGACACCTCCCTCCGAACGAAGGTTCCCGCTTCGCAGGGGAGGAGAAGGGTTATCGCGTCTTGATGTCGAAGCTTACCGAACAGCCCTTGCAGCTTCCGCAACCGGAACCGCAGCCACTGTCCTTTGCCTCGGCAGGTTCCAGCTTTTGCGCGAGGCCCTGCATGCCAGCGCGATTAAGGGCATACGCGCCCTTCACCTGCAAATCACGGCTCAGTTTCGGCATCAGTTTGCGCATCATCTGTACGGCGCAGAAAGCGACGATCATCGTGATGATCACGGCCTGGATAACAGCATACATCATGTCAGTGCCTTCGTAATCTGATAGGTGAGCAGCGCTGCGGCATAGGCGAGCGCGAACAGGTATCCCGCCGTGATGCCGACCATTTTCCATGAATTGGTTTCGCGCTTGATGACGGCCAGCGTCGACAAACATTGTGGCGCGAAGACGTACCACGCCATCAGCGACAGGGCCGTGGCCAGCGACCATTGCGACGAGATCAGCGAGCCCAGTTGCGTCGCCACGGCATCATCACTGCCGGAGACCGCATAGACTGTGCCGAGCGCCGAGACGGCGACTTCGCGCGCTGCCAGGCCGGGGATCAGTGCCACGCAGATCTGCCAGTTGAACCCCACCGCCGAAAATACCGGCTCGATCCAGTGGCCGATCATGCCGGCCAGCGAATAGTCGATCGCTGGCCCCGCAGCGCCTTCCGGCTTGCCAGGGAAGGTGGTCGTCACCCACAGCAGGGTATTGACGGTGAAGATGATGCCGGTGATGCGGCGCATGAAGATCATGGCGCGTTCGCCCAGGCCGATCA
>CAMLIY010000249.1 GCA_946480125.1 uncultured Asticcacaulis sp. | reverse complement strand
ACGTGCATAGTTCAAATTAATACGATGTCATGAATGAGATGTAATAATCGAACAATTTCAATATGTTAAAATTACAAAACGGTAATATTTAAAATTTATTGTGCACCGCAACAAGAGTTATGCGTGTAATGTCGAAGGTTCGGAAAATTTCCGAAAAGCGGAAGGTCATTTCGGATGAAATATGTGCGGCAGGCTGTCGCACCTGGCGCCTGCGAGGGTGTGCTGGGCCTCAAAACATCAGAACAGGGCCTTAGCCGGTCTCGTGATGGGGCTGGGTGTCATCCGGGCGGATGCTGCGCGCCTGCGCGGCTTGCAGCCGGCGCTGATGGCGATTCAGGGGTGGGGTGACCAGAACGGCAGGCGCAGGCTCGGCGACATCGGCGGAAAGACCGTCATGGTCAGACATATTCTGAGTGCCGGCGGTGTGACGGCCGGACCTTGCCGGCGGCGCCTTCCATAGCTGGGTCAGCAGGCGGTCGATGACCATCAGGGTGCGGGCGGCGCGCATGATGTCAGGCAGGGTTTGCGGCGCGGGCGTGACATCGAGCGCGGCGATCAGGCGTTCGGCGCGGCGGCGCAGGTCAGGGCGGTGAGGGTGCGTATCTGGACAGGTCATGCCTGTAGTGTGCGCTGCGCATTCGCAAGGGGGATAAATTTCGTCCAATGACGATAATCGGCCTAATGTCCGATGTGCATTTCGCCCGAGCCGACCACCTTGGTGATGACCGCACCGGTGGCTTTCATGATGCTGACATCGCCCGAGCCATTGGTGTCAACATTGACTGTATTGGCTATGCCGCCGAAATCGACATCTCCGGAACCAGAGCCGCGCAGGATAAAGGCTGACACCTGGCCGTTGGCGATAGAGACGTCCCCGGATCCGGAAATATTGAGATTGACCGGGCCGTTGACACGCTGGACGGCTATGTCGCTGGAGCCATTATTCACTACGCTCAGACCGCCGGTGACATCACCCAGCGACAGATCGCCGGAGCCATTCAGCTGTACCTTGAGCGCGCCGGTACGGGTAAGCGTGACATCACCGGCCCCCTGGTTTTGCAGGACGGTATTGCCGCTCTGCGTGACATTGAAATTACCGGAACCTGTCAGCACGGCCTGGAGATTGCGCACGGTGCCCAGATTGATATCACCGGAGCCCATATTATCGACAATACTGTCACCGGCGCTGTTTACGTTGATCTTGCCGGAGCCGCTGTTAATAATATTGAGGGGGCCTGCCACCGGCTCGATAGCCCATTCACCGCTGCCGTTCATCGTAAAGTTGAGGCTCTTGCTGGGCGCGACGCGGCCAAAGCTATAGGCTGAATCCTTGATGATGGCGTTGGCCGGCACACGGACAAAAACCAGCGGCAGGTCAGAGATGTTTACCAGGCCAATACCGGAAATATGCACTCTGCCATTCTGCGTCGAAACCTGATCGTCATCATTGACATTGATGCGGAAACTGAAATTGGCCTGCCGGCCGGAACTGAGGTGACCGTTGAGGACCGTCGTGTTGCCGCGTTGCGACACCATCAGGGTCGGTACTTTCACACTGCCATAGCGGACGCGAATATCGACATTACTGCGGTCTTCCGGCGTTACAACCACGCGGGCGACCATATCCCGCAGCTCAACCTGAGGGCCGTCATCGGCAAAGGGCTGTGCCGTGACAGTATTCGCTATCAGCAGGCCGGGAAGCGCCAGCACGGTGGCCGTGCCTATGGCGATTAAAGCATTACGCATACTCACCTCCAAAAGGCTTTTGCCCGGGCCCGCTCAATGTCGCATTGTCAGGAAGTGCGCCAGAACGGGCTCTGATAAAGGACCAAAGCTGGAAACATCGACCTTTAGCGATCGAACTTGACGCTAAAGTGAAGGAAGGGTGACGCTAAATCAAATTAAAAGGGGTTCATGAAGCAATTGTAACCGGCATGGCGGCGGTTAAGGCGGCCAGATTACGGCTGTACTGCCGCGGAGAGCAACCTTTCAGGCGCTTGAAGGCGGTGCTGAAGGCACTTTCGGAGGTGTAGCCGAATGAAAAGGCGATGACGGATATCGAGTCATCGCTGTTCACCAGGCGGTCGCTGGCCAGAAGAATGCGCCAGCGCGTCAGATAGTCTATGGCGGACATCCCGACTGTCTTCTTGAATTTCAGCGCGAAGGTCGAACGCGACATGGCCGCCTGTTCGGCCAGTGTCTGCAAGGTCCAGGGGTGCGCCGGATGGGCGTGAATGGCGCTGATCACCGGTCCTATCTGTTTATCCGTCAGGGCGAATAACCAGCCGATACCGCCCCTCATGCCCTCGGCCAGATGCAGGCGCAACGCCTCAACCAGCATCATATGAGCGAGATGCCGGGCCACCAGAAAACCACCCGGCTTCTGATCGCGCAGTTCCTGCACCATGCGTTCCACCAGCCACCGCAATCCTGCCTGGTCCCTGTCCTGGCGGATATGGACGATGGGCGGCAATAATGCCAGCAGCATGTCGGCATGATGGCCAGCCAGGGCAAAACGGCTGCTGACCAGGCAGACATCGCCGCCGCCATTGTGGATGACCATGCCGCCGGTCTTCACAGCGGCAAAAATTGCGGCGGCAGGCGCAGGGGGCAGGGTGAGATCGCTGGCCATGCGAAAGGGCCTGCCGCTTGGCAACAGGAAGCAATCGCCCGTCTCAAGACGGACCGGTTCGGCAACGCCCTCGACCGACAGCCAGCAACCGCCCGAAACGATGGCGCCGGTCTTGATGCTTTTCTGCTGATCTGGAAACTGGATCGCCCAATCGCCGCCGGCGTCAAATCCGGCAGACATATAGTTGCGTGGCTTGAGCAGAGATAAGACGTCTGAGAGAGGATCCATGATAATCCGGACGATGGCGAATATAATGCGGACTTTAACGCATAGATCGTCCGGGGCCAACCGCTTATTCTGGCGATGGTTCAATTCAGGAGATATCCGATGCGTATTTTTGTTACCGGAGCGACGGGCTTTGTCGGCTCAGCAGTGGTTGATGAGCTCATGACGGCGGGCCATCAGGTGCTTGGCCTCGTGCGTTCCGAGGCTTCGGCCACAGCCCTTGAGGCAAAGGGCGCAGAGGCGCTTCGTGGCGATCTGGAGGATGTGGATAGCCTGCGCCGGGGGGCAGACGTCTGCGACGGTGTGATTCATACCGGATTTATTCATGACTTCAGCCGATTTGAGGCGGTTTGCGCCGTCGATAAACGGGCCATTGAAGCGATGGGTGACAGTCTGAAGGGCTCAGATCGTCCCTTCGTCATCACCTCCGGCACGGCGCTGCTGTCGCCCGGACGCCTGGCGACGGAAGACATGGTGCCCAATATGGCCACCCATCCGTTTCCACGTGTGGCCACTGAGGTGGCAGGTGCGGAACTGGCGGCGCAAGGGGTACGTGTCTCCATGTTGCGCCTGTCGCCATCGACCCATGGTGACGGCGATCATGGGTTCGTGCCGATCCTGATCAATATCGCCAGGGAAAAAGGCGTATCGGCCTATATCGGCGAAGGCCTGAACCACTGGACCGCTGTTCATCGCTTCGATGCGGCGCGCCTTTATCGCCTGGCGGTGGAGACGGGGGCGGCCAATGCCCGCTATCACGCGGTTGCCGAAGAGAGCGTCCGCTTCCGTGATATCGCCGAGATGATCGGCCGGCAATTGAACCTGCCGGTTGTCAGTAAATCCGCGGCAGACGCGGCGGAACATTTCGGCTGGTTCGCCCATTTCGCCGCGATCGATTGCCCGGCCTCCAGCGCCGCCACACGGGAAATCCTGGGCTGGCAACCCAAGGAACGTGGTTTACTGGCCGATCTGGCGCATGGCCGCTATTTCGAAGCCTGAAACAAAAACGCCCGCCTGTGATCAGGCGGGCGTTTCATCAGGTCTGAGCGCGATCTATTCCTTGAAGGCGTCGATCTTGTCCTTATGCCCCTGGAGCGTAGGCAAGGTGTCGGTGGCGAAGGTTTGCAGGGCCGCGTCCTTGCCGTTCTTCGAGTAGTCGTCGAACAGGTTGACGGCATCGGCGTGGGCGCTTTGCTGGATGTCGATATAGGCCTTGTCGAAATCCGTGCCGGTCTTGGTGGCCAGATCATCCAGCTTCTTCTGGTGATCATCGTCCAGGGCAACCGGCGGCGTCAGTCCGGAAGTGGCGGAAACCGCGGTTTCAAACTTCTTGCCGGCGGCGGTATGGTCCTTGATCATCATCTTGGCGAAGGCCAGAACATCGGCGCGTTTAGAGGTCTTTACCGCCAATTCGCTGGTCTTGATTTCAAACATATTGGCGATGGCGGCCTTGGTGACGAAATCCTGCGTCTTGTTGGCGTCCATATCGGCGCCGACGCTGCTGACGGCGCTGGAGGCATCGGCCACAACGCTGGCTGTCGCATCTTCGACCTTGTCGTTTGTTGACTTGCTACAGGCGGCAAGACCGCCGAGCGACAGAGCGAAGATGGCGCCACAGGCGACGGCGGCGCGAAGATGGCTGGATCGGGTCATGGGGGATTCCTCAGTTATGTTAAGATGGGGGCAAGGCTAGGCGAGCACGTGTAAATTTGCTCCGTGACTTCACGCGTCTGTGACAAAGATTCGGTAAGGATGATTTGTCAGTTCGCCTCTTCCCATGACCGGCTGATGCGCCTATATTGGAGATGTCGGGCTTCGGTTCGACTATGGGGATAAACGCCCACGTAATAAGCGAACTGGACCCGGGTGCGATTCCCGGCGGCTCCACCATTTACCTCCCAGGCTTAGGGACTATGGGGCCGATCAGCATCGACAGGCGTGTAAAGGTGAAGCTTTCCCTCAGTGTGAGGCTCTGTGATCGCCTCATTTTTTAACTGCGAACGATAACTTCGCTTCGGATCAAGCCATCGCTGCGTAATGCGGCCTGGTTAATCCAGCCTACAACTCCTGGGAAATAAGCCTCTCAGGCGGGGCCCG
>CAMLIY010000248.1 GCA_946480125.1 uncultured Asticcacaulis sp. | reverse complement strand
TGTCGTGCTGGCCGATACCTGGGTCAGCATGGGCGATCTCGATCACGAGGAACGCCTGACGGCTTTCCACGATTACCAGGTCAATGCCGGGCTGATGAAGCTGGCCAAGGACAATGCGCTGTTCCTGCACTGCCTGCCGGCGCACCGCGGCGAAGAGGTGACGGAAGACGTCATCGACGGTCCGCAGTCAGTGATCTGGGATGAAGCCGAAAACAGGATACACGCCCAAAAGGCTATCCTCGCCTGGTGTTTTAGCGCGCCATCCTTGGCCGACTAATACGCAGTCTGCGCTAGCGGGTATCAAGTGTACCCGCGTCGCTTGCCGGCTATTATTCGCCTCAAGGCTGGCGGCTAAAACGGGCCGGCGCTTTAAGGGGGCAATTACGGATGCGGGAACTGTTCTGGCGGCTTGGTTTGTATGCCCACCAGATTCAGCAGATGGACGACCAGCAGCAGGGCGACTGTGAAAGTCATCAGCATCAGGAAGCGCCAGGGCACCATGCGCGGGCCCTTGTTCGGGTTCATCGGCCGGGCGCCCAGATAACCGAACAGGGCGGTAAAAAGCCCGGAGACAATCGCGAGAATCACGGTAAGGGATAGAGTCAGTTCCATCCGCCGCATATGTCGCGGAATGGTGTTCCGGGCAAGATGGCGAGCGGTTTTATCGTCCTTTTCTGCCCGACTGTGGCATTTCCCGCATCCGGCACATTGAGTCGCCACTTTTCCCCAGAAGATTAACGCCGCGCCATATATTGTGGTTAACAAGGTGTTTACACCCTATATAATGTTGTTTAGGCTCGCCACTGGACGCAGTTAGGGGAATCGCATGAGCGCGAACGCACCGTGGAGTGTGAAGGGTATCGACGCCAAGGCGCGGGAAGTTGCCAAGGATCTGGCGCGCCGTTCCGGCATGACCCTGGGCGAGTGGCTGAACCAGATGATTCTTGAGGGTGAGGATGTCGGGGCGCTGATCGGCCGCGAGAGCGACCGTACGGAACGCCCGGCCTATCGTGATTCCTATATTGAACCCGAAACGGGAGGCCGCATGGCCCATAGAACACCCCGCAAACCGGCCGCGCCCTATTCATCGGCCGCCAGTCCGCTCAGTTCGCGTGATCTGCGCCGTAAGTCAATTTTTGATGAGCGCCCCGCTTACGATGAGGGCTATGTCTCCGAAGAGGCGCAATATGCGGCGGCCTCCAGCGACCTTAGCCGCGTGGCCCGTGCGCTGGAAGGTTTGGGCGCGCGCATGGAAAATTCTGAAGCGCGCTCGGCCAGCGCCGTACGCGGTGTGTCCCATGCGGTCGAATCTGTGCTCAATCGCCTGGAGCGCAATGAGGCCGCGCTTGATGCTGCCCGCGCCGAAGTGCATGGCAGGATCGAGGAGCAGTCCGAAGCGGTCGTCTCGTCATTTGAACGCCTCAGCCGCGCCGAGGAAGATCATGGTCTTTTCGCCGACCGTCTTGAACAGGCCGAGCGCCTGATCGACGCACAGGCGGAGCGCCTTGAGGGGCTGTCGGGTCATGTGCGCGAAGCGCGAGAGCGCGCCGTTAAGATCGAGCAGGATCTGGCGTCCCCGCAAGTTAACGAGACGGTCCGTGCCGTCGAGGCCACGCTTGGTAAGCTGGCTAACCAGCTTTATGAGGGTGAGGCCCGGACGCGTGACAGCCTGACTGGCGTGCGTGAGGACATGGTTGGCCTGTCACACCGGCTGACCCAGATGGAGCTGCGCGATCCGGACCGGGCCGCACAAGGCCTGATCGATAAGGTGGTGGCGCAGCTGGCGCACCGTCTGGACGCTGCCGAAGCTAATACCACGGGGGCCATCCGAACACTCGAGCAGGCGTTCAAGGCGCTTGAAGGCCGCATGAATCATGTGGAAGCGGGCGGTGACGTTACCGATCCCGAAACCATGAAATCCTTGACCGGACTGGCGGCGGACCTGTCGCGCCGCGTCGAGGAATCGCGTCAGGATTTGTTCAGCGCCTTGCAGACGGGCAAGCAGGAAACCATCGAACTGGCCGTCAAGGTTGTTGGTGAGCGCATTGAGCAGTCGGAAAAGCGGTCAGCCGGCGCCATTGAGCGCATGGGGCAGGACGTATTGCGTATTGCCGGCAATCTTAATCGTCGTATGTCGGGCGTGGAAGTGGCCAATCATGATGGCCTGGCGCGCGTCAGCCGCGACGTCCAGCGCATCGCTGATACGGTTGATGGCCGCTTCAACCGGGTTGAAAATACCCATGCTCAGGCGCTCGAACGCCTCGGCGGTGAGATCGCCCGCATATCCGAGCGGCTGACCGGCCGTATGGCCGAATCCGAGCGCCGGACCACAGACGTTCTGGGCGCGGTGGGCGAGCAGTTCGAGCGTCAGCGTACGGATATTTCCGATCGTATCCGCGCCAGCGAGGAGCGCACGGCGAAACTGCTTGATGAGACGCGCGCGCGTATAGATTCGCGGCTCGCCAGGGTGCAGACGGAGAATCTTCTGGCGGAAGCTGAGGCGAACACTGAAATGCCGGATGATGACGAAGGTGGGTTGCCCAGTCCGTTCGCATCTGTGCCGGATCGAGCGGAGCCCGTTGTGGCCTCTGTCGAACCGGCGCCTGTTGCAGAAGCGGATGAAGTAGATCTGACCGGACGGCTATTGGATCTGGGAGCGTTTGGGGAACCCGCTTTCAAGCCGGATTTCGATCCATTTGAGGAAGACGACCTGGAAGCGGATCTGGTGGCGAGCGCGCCGTCGGCGCCCCGTCCGGCATCAGCACCGGCGCAGACGATGCCGGCTATGAGTGACGATGACGACAGTGATCCGTTCGCTGATATTGAGGTGTCCCGCAAGACTGCGCCGCGCCTGGCAACTCACGCGGAAAGTGTCGCGCCATCGCCGAAAGTCATCGAGAATATTCCCGAAGCGCCGCGCCATCCGTTCGATGACGAGGATGAGGCCGATTTTGGCGCAGCGCCTGTGTCTGTGTCGACTCGTGACGCTCTGGCGGCGGCGCGCGCCGCCGTTCGCGCCAGTATTGAGGGCAATGGCGAGCGTCCGGAGCGGGGTCTGGGCCTGGGCCTGCTAAAGGCGGGCCCTTCACGCGCCAAGGGAATTAAACCGGAAACTCCCAAGGCCAAGGGCGGGAGCACCTTCCTCAATGCGGTCAAGGCGTCATCCATTGCCGTGGGCGTGGTGGCTGTCGGCGCTACGGGATGGGTCGTGACCAATAAACTGGCCAATGATCAGAAGCCGACACCCTTGGCGGCTTCGGCGCTGACAATCAGTGCGCCAACCATTCAGGAGCAGCAGGCGCTCAAGACCCGTTATGATCTTGCTTTGCAGGCTTTGGAGGCGCGTGATCCGAAATCGGTTGACCTGATGAAGATGGTCGCCAATCAAGGCTATGCACCGGCGCAGTATACACTGGGAATGGTCTATGCCGGCAAACCAAACCTGGTGCCGGTCGACAAGGCCGAAGCCCGCACCTGGATCAAGCGGGCCGCCGAAGGCGGTGTGCCCGACGCCATGAACGCCTATGGCTATATGTTTTATAATGGTGATGGCGGGGGACAGGATCGCCCCACCGCCGCCTTATGGTTCCGCAAGGCGGCGGAACGTGGGGTTGTGGATGCGCAATATAATCTGAGCCAGCTCTATCAGAGCGGCAATGGAGTGCCGCTCAACCCGAGCGAGGCTTACAAGTGGATGAAGATTGCCGCCAATAATGGCGCGGATGGCGCCAAGGCTTTAGCGGCTGACCTGGGTGCGCAACTGAGTGATGACCAGCGCGCCCGCGCCGATGATGCGGTTACGCGCTATACGCCGATCAGTGATGGCGGCACACGCATTTCATCCGGTGCCGAATCCGCGGGTTAACGGATCAGGCTTTGTGTGTGGCGGATTGGGGCAGGTAAAATTCACAGTTTGTTCCTTTTAATCCCCCGCGGCACAGGTTAAGCTTCTGGTGTGAGTGAAGAGGTAGTCCTGAAATCCCCGAAAACGCCTATTGGGACGCCGGTTTGGTGGCATGACCACGCGCCAAAGCTGGCGCTGGGCTATTCTCCGGTGCGCGCCTATGTGCACGGTGACGACAGCCGCGATTTGCTGCCCAATGAGCTACGCGAACTGTGGGGACGTGAGCCATTGATCGTGGTCAATGCGGGGCTGGTCCGCACCCGCCTGTTCGGCAATCGCAGTCACCGTGAAACGCGGCATTTCGATGTGCTGGAATTGTTTGCCTTTGTCCGGCCGGCGCAGTTCTGCGCGCCTTCCGCCGCCGGACTGGCCCTGGCCTTCGGTTTCCCGGAACCGCAGACGCCGGAAGCGCAGGCGCGGGTGCTTTTTGATATTATTTCCGGCTTATGTGAATCGTTAAAGAGTGCACCGCTCGGTTTCCGCCTGGTGGCGCAGTCGGGTGTGCGGTTGATGGCAAAGCAAGGCTGGCCTTGGGCGCCATTGCTTCAGGCCGTACTCGATGAAAGCCAGATTCCGCCTGATTATATTCCGCCGCCGGCGCTTGATGTCTGGACACTTCTTGAAGAATGGGAAGATCAGCCACCCGAAGGGCAAGCGCGCGCCATATCGCTTTCCGACGAAGAGGTAGGGGAGGCGCTCGATGCCGATCTCGCGCGCGCCGGGCTGGATGAACGGCGGCCGGAGCAGCGCGAATTCGCCATCAAGGCCAAGGATATTTTCGCGCCGAAATTCGTCAAGGATCAGCCGAATATGCTGCTGGCCGAGGCCGGCACCGGCGTTGGCAAGACCTTGGGCTATCTGGCCCCGGCCCATGCCTGGGCGCGAAAAGCCCAGGGCCAGGTGTGGGTCTCGACCTATACCAAGGCGCTGCAGAAGCAGATCTATAACGATACCCGTGCCCTGTTCGACAGCGCCAATGAACGCGCCGAACAGGTGGTGGTGCGTAAAGGTAGAGAGAACTATCTCTGCCTGCTCAATTTCCAGGAACGG
>CAMLIY010000247.1 GCA_946480125.1 uncultured Asticcacaulis sp. | reverse complement strand
TCGGCGATGCGCTCGACCTTGAGCGTAACGCGCTGGGCGTCCTTCGGCAGCATCGGGTTATAGGTGCCGACCTTTTCGATGAACTTGCCGTCGCGGGCGGCGGTCGCGTCAGCGATGACGATGGTGTAATAAGGGCGCTTCTTGGAGCCACCGCGGGACAGACGAATCTTAAGCATTTCAGTATCCTAGAGTTAAAAAGAGTTATTTCTTTGTGGGATCGAAGGGTTTGGCGCCAGGGAGACCGGGAAGGCCGCTGGAGCCGCCGAGGCCGAACAGGCCGGGGGCGGCCCCGCCCGAAGGTGGGGTGGCGCCGGGGAGCTTCCCGCCGCCTAAAGCTTTCAGTTTTTCGAGGTCGAGCGCCGGATTGAGGCCTTCCAGCGGATTGCCGCCAGGGCCAGCTTGCGGGTTGACGCCCATCTTCTTGGCGATATCAGCCATGTTGGGTTGCGCGCCGCCGCCCATTCCGAACATTTTTGCCATCTGGCCCATCTGGCCACGGCCATTGGAACGCGACATCATCTTGAAGGTGTCGGCCATCTGGCGGTGCTGCTTGAGCAGGCGGTTGATTTCAGACACATCGACACCGGCGCCGGCGGCGATACGGCGCTTGCGCGAGGCATTGAGCAGGTCGGGCTTCTTGCGCTCGATCTTGGTCATCGAGGAAATGATGGCCACCTGGCGATCAAACACCTTGTCGTTGAAGTTCGATTCCTCGATCTGCTTCTTGACCTTCTGCACGCCGGGGAGAAGCCCCATAATGCCGGTCATGCCGCCCATCTTCTTCATCTGGTTAAGCTGGTCGGCGAGGTCGTTCAGGTCGAACTGGCCCTTGGCCATCTTGCGCGCCATGGCCTCGGCCTTGGCGGTATCGAGTTCCTGCGCGGCCTTTTCGACGAGGGCAACGACGTCGCCCTGACCGAGGATACGGCCGGCGATGCGGCGGGCATCGAAGACATCAAGCGCATCGACCTTTTCACCGGCGCCGAGATACTTGATCGGCAGGCCGGTGGTGGCGCGCATCGAGAGCATGGCGCCGCCGCGGCCATCGCCATCGGCGCGGGTCAGAATCAGGCCGGTCAGCGGCAGGCGCTCATGGAAGGCAGCGGCCGTACGCACGGCGTCCTGGCCGGTGAGGCTGTCAGCGACGAGGAAGGTTTCGGTCGGGTTCGAGATTTTGGCGATCTCGGCGGCTTCGGCCATCAGGGCTTCATCGAGCGTGGTGCGGCCGGCGGTATCGAGGATCAGGACGTCGAAGCCTTGCAGCTTCGCCGATTGCAGGGCGCGGCGGGTAATGTCGGCGGGGCCTTGACCGGCGACGATCGGCAGCACGTCGACGCCCACCTGTTCGCCGAGCAGCTTGAGCTGCTCCATGGCGGCCGGACGACGCGTATCGAGCGACGCCATCATGACCTTCTTGCGGTCGAACTTGGTCAGGCGCAGGGCCAGCTTGGCCGAGGTGGTGGTTTTGCCGGAGCCTTGCAGACCGGCCATCAGGATGACGACGGGCGGCACGGCGGCGAGATTGAGCGGCACAGGCTCCTCACCGCCCAGCATGTCGATCAGGCCATCATAAACGATCTTGACCACCTGGTCGGCGGGGCGAACGGCCTTGATGACCGCTTCGCCGGTGGCCATTTCCTTGGCGCGGGCCATGAACTGGCGCACGACCGGCAGGGCGACATCGGCTTCCAGCAGGGCGACGCGGACTTCGCGCAGGGCTTCATCGACATCCTTTTCCGAAAGGACGCCGCGGCCGCTGAGGCGGTCAAACAAACCGGAAAGACGGTCGTTTAAGCTGTCGAACATGAACCCAAAACCTTCTTTAGTCTGCGCTGATGTGCGGCTTTATCGAAAAACAAAAAACCCCCGAGGGCGCAACGCGCTGTCGGGGAGCCTCCTCATCCTCGTTATGCAACAAATGCAAGGTCGTGATGACAAAGGGTTTATCGGTAAGGCGCAAGTCTGGCGCGGATGTGGCCGGTTCTTTGACCCATCAGACCGCCAGAGTCAAGTCTCAAGCCAATTATTGAATGGCAGTTTGGCCAACTCATCATGCCGCCATGGCGCGTGGAGGTCGCGGATCGCCTGTCTGCCGGCTTCGCCCAGGACTTTGCGCAAGCCCGGCTGGTCGGTCAGCTGGCGGATATCGGTGACGGCTTCGAAGATATGCGGATCGGCCCAGACCTGGGCTGGCTCGCGCTTGACGATACTGTAGGCGCCGTCGGGATCGCTAATGGGAATGAGCGATGATTGGATCAGCCGTGAATTTTCCGGCGTCATGAAATCGACATTGCCTGACCAGTCGGTGGCGATCACCGCCACGCCGGCCGCCATGGCTTCGGCCAGGGTCAGGCCAAAACCCTCGGCGCGATGCAGGGAGACGAGAATATCGAAGGCGCCGATATAGGCTTCCATGTCCGCCTCGCTCAGGCGCTGATCCATGATGCGGATATCGCTGCGCCGGGCGGCGATCGCCAGAAGCCGTCGTTCGGTGGCGCGATCACCAGAGAGGTCGCTGACCTTGACGGTGAGGCGGGCCGCCGGGTTATCTTCCGGAAAGGCCTCTTGCCAGGCTATCAGCACGCCCCACGGGTTCTTGCGCGCCGCCGACGACTTGGTATCAAACAGACACAGCACCTCGCACAGCTCATCCGACAAACCAAATTTCGCACGCGCCAGGGCGTGACGTGCCGGTGGCGGCAGGGGCACGGGATGCGGCATGACACGCAGGCGCGGGATGAGATCGGCGCGCAGGGCGTCGTTGAAGGTGGCGGCCAGGGCGTCATGGACAAAGTGGCTCGGCACCCAGATTTCGTGCAGATAATCGGCGGCCAGAATCCAGTCATTCGGGGCCTTGGGCGTTTCCCAGGCCCAATAGCCGATACGGTAGCGGTCGGCCCACTGTGCGGGTTCATGCGCCATAAGCGCCACTAGCACCTCGGGCGCATTGGCGTGTATATACCACACACCGCCCCGGCCTGGCAGTTCCGCGCCTTCACGAATGAAATGCTTGAAGCAGGGCCGCAGATCATGTGCGATCAGATCATACCCCCCCGCCTTGAAAGCATTGCTGCTCAGGCGGCCGCCCTGCGCGACGCCGGTTGTTTCATTGAAAAAAGCTGAAACGACCAAAGGACCTCTGGATAGCCCTTCGTCCGTCGCCTTGGGCCAGCCACGCGCCTTGGCGCGGCCAAGCCAGTTCAGCGCGCCATGAATGAGCGGCAGCCGGTATCTTAACGGAAGATGTCTCAGCCCAAGCATGTTTTAACCGGCAGAATGTTCAACCGGAATGGCTATAGGGCCTGCCGCTTTAAAGGCCAAGCCATTTGCGGCGCTGCGACCAGTAGGATTGAAACTGATCGGCCTGAAGTTCATCCTCGAAGGTGACAACCTTGACGTCATGATCACCCGCAGGATCCGAACGCAGCGCAATGGACTCCGCGTCGTTGACAGAGGCCGCTTCAACAAACTTGAAGAAGGCGCCAAAAAAGGCGTTCTGCTCGGAATCGCTATTCAGATCGAATTCTAAACTGACCACGCTGGCACCTCTGACTTCACTACACCGGAAACAGTTAAGACGCTGACACCCTGAACACCATGCGAAGACCCGCCCAAAATTATCAGGGTTCTGCAAAAATGTGCAGCGCACAATATCTAGTGAACCCTATTCCCGTCGCAGAGTCAAAAAAATTAAGCGAAACTTAATAAGCCTTTCCAGCGGATGAAGCGTGCAAACGGAGGTGATTGCGGGGCTGACCGTGCGGTCAGCCCCGCAATCACATTTTCATGAGCATCGTTTAAAAAGTTAT
Source organism: uncultured Asticcacaulis sp. (assembly GCA_946480125.1). The sequence goes on along the minus strand of CAMLIY010000247.1, from coordinate 1,190 downwards.
GGCCTGTGGCCAGCGGCAAGCCTTATGCCTTTTCTGCTGCCTTGGCCGGCTTATCATTCGGCAACAGCAATTTTTTGACATTGCGCGCCGCCTGGCGGATACGCGCTTCGTTCTCGACGAGGCCAAGACGGACATAGCCTTCGCCATATTCCCCAAAGCCCAGACCCGGCGCGACAGCGACATGGGCCTCCTCGATCAGCATCTTGGCGAATTCCATCGAGCCCATATGTTCGAACTTCGGGGGAATTTTCGCCCAGGCGAACATCGAGGCCGGCGGCGCCGGAATATCCCAGCCGGCGCGCTTCATCGAGTCGATCAGCACATCGCGGCGCGACTTATAGGTGGCGCGGATCTCGGCGACATTATCCTGCGGCCCATTGAGCGCAGCCGCGGCGGCCACCTGGATCGGCGCGAAACCGCCGTAATCGAGATAGGATTTCACACGCGCCAAGGCGGCGCAGATCTGGGCATTGCCGACCACCATGCCAACGCGCCAGCCCGCCATGGCATAGGTCTTGGACAGCGAATTGATCTCGACCGAGCGCTCGATGGCGCCCTCGACCTGGAGAATCGACGGCGGCGGGTTGTCCTCGAAATAGATTTCCGAATAGGCGATATCCGACAGCACGATCAGGTCATGCTTTTTCGCTATGCGGATGACTTCCTTGTAGAAATCGAGATCGACCCACTGCGCCGTCGGGTTCGACGGATAGGAGACGATCATCACCGATGGCGTCGGCACCGAATGCTTGACGGCCTTTTCGATGCCCGACAGATACTGCTCAGGCGACAAAGCCGGCACATGGCGGATGACGCCGCCGGCCATCAGGAAGCCGAAAGCGTGGATCGGATAGGCCGGATTGGGACAGATGACCGTATCGCCGGGCGCTGTAATGGCCATGGCGAGGTTAGCAAAACCTTCCTTGGAGCCGAGCGTGGCAACGACTTCGGTATCGGGGTTGAGCTTGACGCCATAGCGGCGGTCATAATAACCGGCCATAGCCTTGCGCAGGCCCTGAACGCCCTTGGAAACCGAATAACCATGGGTCTTGGGCTTTTTTACTGTCTCGATCAGCTTATCGACGATATGCGGCGCGGTGGCCATGTCGGGATTGCCCATGCCGAAATCAATAACATCCGTGCCCGCCGCTCGCAGACGTGCCTTCACCTTGTTGACTTCTTCGAAGACA
>CAMLIY010000246.1 GCA_946480125.1 uncultured Asticcacaulis sp. | reverse complement strand
GGATCGCGCATATAGGCGTTGGCGTAGGGGTCGATCAGGATGCAGCGCGCCTGCCGCCGGATCAGCCCCTGGAACAGGGTCTTCAATGCCGGGTCGGTCTTCGCCAGCGGCAGGTAGGGCGAAACCTGGGCCGAGGAATCGCGCAGCCACAGGGCCTTGATATCGCCGGTAATGACAAAAGTATCAGGCTGGCCGTCCACCGTTCCCATCTCGACGGTGGTATCGAGTGTATTGGGATAGCCGTTGGTAAACAAACGCGCCAGTTCCGGGTCTTTCAATGCCCTGGTGGTCCTTTTGATCACCGCCTCAACCGCCGGACTGGTGAATTTTCGCTGTCCCACCGGCAACCGTGAACCCGACGCGACCTCCGGCGACATCAGCGGGATATCCGCCATAGCCCGAGATGCCATCAGCGCACCGATGGCCGTCATCCCCATGAACAGTTGTCGCCGGTCCATGCTCATGCCTCCACCAGACCGGGCCGATCCCAGATCTGGTTCTTGCCGCCGGCAAGCGTGCGCTCTGCCCCGTCATGCAGATCAAGCACGATCACCTCATTTGTGCCCACCTTCAGCCAGGGCGCCGGCACGAACAGGGCGTGCTGCGGCCCGACCGACCAGTGACGGCCGAGATTATGGCCATTGACCCAGACATAGCCCTTTCCCCAGCCGCGCATGTCGAGGAAGGTGTAGCCTGCCTCGCTGACCTCGAAACTGCCGCGATAGAAGGCCGGACCATCCACATGGGCCTTGCCGAATTTGAGCCTGCTCAGGTCTTCCAGCGGCAGGCTGTAATGATCCCAGCCCGTCAGCGTCTTGTCGCCGAGCTTCGCCTCACCGATCAGACCTTTCTGATCCTTGCCGATCTGGTCGCCATAGTTGATGCGGCCCATGGTATCGACCAGCACATCGATGGCTGCGCCCTTTTTAGCCGTGATCTCCAGCGCTATTTCATGATTGCGGCGATCAAGCGTGCCGGCGGGGACACCTCCCACCGACACCTGCGCATAATCGCGCACTTCGCCAAAGGTGAGGGGGCCTGAAAGCGCGGTCGTGACCGTGTGGCGATAGAGGATCATGCCATGCGGCTGACCCATTTGTTCGAGCGTCCTGGGCGACGGCGCCGTGACCGGCTTGCCCAGAAGCTGTCTCAGGGACGCTGATTCCGTCAGACGGAAACGCTTGATCTCCAGCGCTTTTTCCAGTTCCGGCAAAGGGGTAAAACGTTCGGCCGGCAGGTATTTCTGGAACAAGGTTTTGGCCGCCTCGAATTTCGGCGTCGGCCGCCCGGCCTCATCGAGCATGGCGTCATAGTCATAGCTCGAAATATCCGGCTGGTAGGTCTTGGTTTTCCGGTCGTAATTGGCGCCGGCGTCGAAGCCGAACGAGGTGCCGCCATGCACCATGTAGAAGCTGATCGATATCTTCTGGTCGAGCATCCATTTCAGGCTGTCGATCAGCGGCGGGATCGGCATGGACGAATGCATTTCACCGAAATGGTCAAACCAGCCACCCCACAGTTCGGTACACATGCGCGGGCCGGATTTTTTAAACTGGCCGTAGCGGGCGAATTCCTTTTCCGCCTTGTCATAAGTGCCGAAATTGATGCCGTTGAACAGCTCCGGCAAGGCGCCGTTCTCGATTACCGCCGCGCCATCGACCGTGTAGAGCGCACCGTTGAAACCGGCGGCGCGGATCTGGTCCTTCACCGCGCGCATATAGCTGAGGTCATTGCCATAGGAGCCGTATTCGTTCTCCACCTGGGTCATCAGGATCGGCCCGCCCTTGTCGATTTCGAGATGGGCGACCTCCTGGCCCAGGCGCTTCAGCCAGTCACCGGCAGGTCCCATATAGCGTGGATCGAGCGAGCGCGGCCTGATCGCCGGGTCATTGAGGAACCAGGCCGGATAGCCGCCATTGTCCCATTCGCCGCATACATAAGGGCCTGGCCGCAGCAGCACCCACAGTCCTTCTTCCTGGGCCATTTTTATCCAGGCCGTGATATCGAGGTTGCCGGTGAAATCATACTGTCCCGGCCGCTTTTCATGCGCGTTCCAAAACATATAGGTGCACAGCGTATTCAGGCCCAGAGCTTTCAGTTTCTTCAGCCGGTCGCGCCACAGCGCGCGCGGGATACGCGGATAGTGCATCTCGCCGGCCATGATATGGAACGGCTGGCCATCAAGCTGGAAGTCATCGCCCTTGATGGTGAAACGCGCATCGGCGACCATTGCCGGGCCGACGGGCACAAGACCGCTGGTGGCGATACCGGCGGCGGTCAGGGCGGTGAGGAAATCTCTGCGTGTCGTCATCATATTCACTCTATTTCGGGAGTTGATAGGACCCGGTGAGGGTCAGATTGTGGCTCACTCCGGCGGTCGACGGCTGGCCGCCACCAACGAACAGGCCATAGTCACCGGCCATCTGTGTGCGATTGCCAGCGCGATCGACCGTGCTCAGATCACGCGGCGTCAGATCGAAGGACACCTCCGCGCTTTCCCCCGGCTTTAGATGAATCCGCTTGAAGCCAACGAGGCTGTATTTCAGACCTTGCGTATTGGCCGGCGGCGTCAGGTAAAGTTGCGCCACGTCATCGCCTTCAACCGCGCCGGTATTGGTGACTTTCGCTTTGACCGTCACGCCCTTGCCGGCCCCAATGGTCGGGCTCGACAGACGGATATCGCTGTAGCCGAAGGTGGTGTAGCTTAGACCATAACCAAAGCCATAAAGCGGTTCGCCCTTAAAATATCGGTAGGTGCGCCCGTCCATGCGATAATCGATAAAGGGCGGCAAATCCTGCACGGACTTATAGAAGGTGACCGGCAGGCGACCCGATGGGTTGTTCTGGCCTAGCAGGGTCTCGGCGATGGCCGTCCCGCCGGATTCGCCTGGATACCAGCCTTGTAGCAGGGCATTGGCATTGGCCTTCGCCCAGTTGAGCGCCACGGCGCCGCCGGAGAGATTGACGATGATCAGCGGTTTGCCGGTGGCTTTCATCGCCTTGAGCAAGGCTTCCTGTCGGGCTGGCAGGGCCAAATCGGTGCGGTCGCCACGATCAAAGCCATCGACCAGGATTTGCAATTCCTCGCCTTCGATATCCGGTGACAGGCCGACAAAAGCGACGATAGCATCAACATCTTTTGCGGCCTTCACCGCCTCGGCCACCTGTGCCTCCGCCGGGGCCTGCCATTGCAGACGCACACCCCAGTCCTGACCGACATGGCGGAATTCCAGCCGGATCGGATGCGGCCTGACGTCATCGAAATGCAGGCTGGCTTCCAGAGACTTGCCGTCGCCGGTATCGGTGATCACCGGCTTGCCATCGACGTAGAGGGTGACGGCGTCGTGCTGATTATTACATTCCCAGCAGCGCTCGGTATAGATTTTGAGCTGATAATCGCCAGCGGCGGGGGGAGACAGATACCCCGTCCAGCGCACACTGTAAGCCTTATTTTCCAAGCTTTTCACCGGCACCGTATTGTAAAGATCGAGATTGACCGTCCTGTCGATACGAGTCAGCACCGGCTGACCGGCAAAATCGGAATTGTCGAAATATTCGCCGGTAAGGCCCGCTGTCTTTCCGGTCGAAAGCGCGGTTTCCGGAATGGGAATGGCCACGCCCTCGGCGATGTTGCTGCCTTGCGCGTAGGCGACACGATCCGCCGTCAGAGCGGTGCGCAGGCCTGTCAGCGGCGTCACCGGATCAATGGCGGTGCCATGATAATTGGCCTGCAGGATTTCCAGTGTATCGGCATTGGGCCCGACAACGGCGATCCGGGCGGTCGGCTTTAGCGGCAGGACGCCATCATTCTTTAGCAGGACGATTGATTCCCGCGCCGCCTTGAGCGCCAGCGCCGCCGCTTCCTGCGTGTGGATAGCGGACGGTGAAATCGTGCTGTAGGGGCTGGGCGCGCCATCGAGGCCTAGCTTCGTGCGGGCATCCCACAGGCGGGTCACGGCGGTGTCGATGTCGGTGGACGTGACCAGTTTCTTGTCAACCGCCGTTTTCAGGTGGCTGAAATAGGTGCCGCAATTCAGATCGGTGCCGGCCCTCAGCGCTTCGGCGGCGTTTTCTTCCGGCGTCGGGCGATAGAAGTGGAAGGCGTACATATCCTCGACCGCGTCGCAGTCGGTGACGACATAGCCCTTGAAACCCCAGTCTTGGCGCAGGCGGCCATCGAGCAAATCCGCAGAGGCGCAAGCCGGCACGCCGTGCAAGGCATTATAGGCGCACATCACCGAGCCCGGCTTGGCGACCGTCACCACCTGGCGGAAAGCCGGCAAATAGGTGGCTTCCCGGTCATAGGGCGAGGCATCGACATCGAAACCGTGACGGCCGGCTTCTGGTCCGGAATGGACGGCGAAGTGCTTGACCGAGGCGATGGTCTTAGGGTGCGCCGGATCGGGCCCTTGCAAACCCTCCACAAAAGCGGTCGCCAGATGGCCGGTCAGGTAGGGGTCCTCGCCATAGGTTTCCTGGCCCCGGCCCCAGCGCGGATCGCGGAAGATATTGATATTGGGCGACCAGATGGTCAGGCCCTGATAGCGGCCGTGGTCCTTATCCGTGCCCACACCGTTGAACTTGGCGCGGGCTTCGGTGGAGACCGTATCACCGACGCTGTGCAGCAGGTCGGTATCCCAGGTCGCCGCCAGCCCGATGGCTTGAGGGAAGACGGTCGCCTCGCCAATGCGGGCAATGCCGTGCAGGCCCTCATTCCACCAGTTGTAGCCGGTGACGCCGAGGCGCGGGATGGCCGGCGCCGCGGCTTGTAATTGGCCGACCTTCTCATCGAGCGTCATTTTCGAGACGATGGACGGGGTAGCGGCATGCACCGGCAAAACCAGGAACAGGCTGAGGATAAAGCAAGACACCCCACCACCATATCTCACCGCTTCGCGGCTCGTGTGGTCCCCCTCCCCGACAAGCGGGGAGGTACAAGAGGAGTCGCTCCTCCCCGCTTGTCGGGGAGGGGGGCCGCGCCGGGGGGGCGGCGGGGGGGGGGGGTGG
>CAMLIY010000245.1 GCA_946480125.1 uncultured Asticcacaulis sp. | reverse complement strand
GGTGATCCGGCCGGCCACAACAACCGCCTGGCCGATATCGAGCGCACCGATAGCCCCCGCCACGCGCATGGCCTCCTGCGCATCCTCCATGGCTTCGGGAGACGGGTCCGGCCCCGCTTGCAGGCCCGCGCCAATCAGCAGGTCCGGATTGGCCTCATGGGCGCCTTCGATATGATAGCCCTGGCTGGCGATCACCTTGGCGACCTGGCGCAGCAGGGAATCGTCCCCGCCTCTGCCCGCTGACTGGATGCTGTGCAGATGCGGGTCTTTCTGCATGATGTCGAAATCCGGTCGCTGGACATAGCCGCACATGGTCACAGCCTTGACCTGCTCTGCCGCCAGTATCTCAAACAAGCGGGGGAAATCGCCCAGACCGAGGGTATGGCCGGGATGATCATTGAGTTCGGCATCTGACAGGCGGTCAATACGAATGACTGTGTAGGGCCGCTCAGTTCGCTTCAGGTAGCGGGCGATTTCGACGGGCAGAGCGCCGCCGCCGGAGATCAGGGCAAGTTTGGTGTTGGACATGAGCACCCTTTGTTTCGGGGTATGGGGCCTATGGCCCCATGTCTTAATTTCCTTTTCTTCCCCGCCTCATTGGCGGGAAGAAAAGGAAGACAAGGAATGTGGGGTCACAGACCCCACACCCCATAACGAAATGGCGTCAACTGTCCGACGGCAAACAGATCGGCCGCGACGAATCCTCGCGGATAAACCGCACGATTTCAACCACCTGGTCAATATCGGAGAAATTCTCCAGCACGTCATCGAGGCGCTCCTGAAAGGTGCCTTCTTCGGCGAACATCATGCGGTAGGCCGTGCGCAGCGCCAGGATCAGTTCGCGCGAAAAGCCACGGCGCTTCAAACCGACCAGGTTCAGACCTTCAAGCCGCGCATGATTGCCCCAAACCGAGCCATAGGGGATGACGTCCTTGGTCACGATGGCGCCGCCGCCGATAAAACAATAGCGGCCCAGGCGCGCGAACTGATGCACCGCGCACGATCCACCTAGGAACACAAAATCGCCGACCTGCACATGACCGCCGATCGAAGCCTGGTTGGCCATGATGACGTTATTGCCGAGAATGCAGTCATGCGCGATGCCCGATCCCGCCATGAACATGCAGTCATTGCCGACTAAGGTCACGCCGCCACCCTTTTCGGTGCCGGTGTGCATGATGACATTCTCACGTACCAGAACGCGGTCACCGACGATCAGTTTGGTCGGCTCCCCCTTGTGCGCCAGGTGCTGCGGCGCCCCCCCCAGACAGGCAAAGGGATGAATGACGCCATCGGCGCCGATCTCCGTTACGCCATCAATGACCGCATGCGATTTCAACACCGTCCGGTCTTTGAGCGTCACCTTAGGCCCGACAATGCAATAGGGCCCAATCTGGACCCCCTCGCCAAGCTGCGCGCCTTCGGAAACGATCGCGGTCGGATGTATGGTTACGGTCATTTCGGGCTCTCTACCACCATGGCGGCAAATTCGGCTTCACAAACAATCTTGTCGTTTACATAGGCTTCGCCACGGAATTTGAAGATGTCACCGCGATGACGCACCACTTCCACCGGCATCCGCACCACATCGCCGGGACGGACCGGACTGCGGAACTTTACACCATCCACCGACATAAAGAAGATGGTCTTGCCTTCAACATCTGCATCCAAAGATTTCGACATCAGCACGGCGCCGGTCTGGCCCATGGCCTCGATCAGCAGCACGCCGGGCATGACCGGATTTTCGGGAAAGTGACCATTGAAAAACGGTTCATTGAAGGTGACATTCTTGATGCCGACCATCGACTTGTTCTTTACCCAGTCTTCACCGCGATCAATCAGCAAAAAAGGATAGCGATGCGGAATGCGCTTAAGGATTTCGGCATAATCAACAGATGCCTGCGTATCGTTTGCATCGGGCGCATCATCGTTTATCTCACTCATCTCGGCTCTTGCCCCTTGTCCTTTGTCATCGCATTTTTTTCCAGCCACACCATTTCGCGCAAAAACTGCCGCGAGGGTCGCGCCGGAAATCCGGATACCATGGTGGCAGCCGGTACATCCTTAAATACACAGGCGCCGGCGGCTATCTTAGCGCCCGCGCCCACTTCAATATGATCGATGACGCCGGCCCGGCCACCAAACATAGCGCCGTCACCCACCTTGACAGACCCGGATATGCCGGTGTGGGCCGCCAGAATACAATTGCGCCCTATCTGACAGTTGTGGCCAATCTGCACCATATTGTCGATCTTTGTCGCTTCGCCGATGACGGTATCGTCGTAAGCGCCGCGATCAATACAGGCGCCGGACCCAATACTGACGTCATCCTGCAAAATGACGCGGCCGAGTTGCGGCACATCGATAAGCCCCTTCGCGTCGCCACTGACGCCAAAGCCGGCTTCGCCGATATGCGCGCCTGAGAGGACCTGAACGCGATCACCAAGCAGCGCGCAATAGATCGTACTGTGTGGCCCGATACGGCAGTCGCGCCCAATGCGGCACCCCGGGCCAATGACGGCATAGGCCTCGATACGTGTGCCGGCGCCAATCTCGACATCCTGGCCAATGACGACGCCAATGCCCAGCGTCACGTCCGCTTCCATTTTGACACTGGGATGGATGGCCTGCGCACCCTCATGCCGGCGCGGACGATAAAGCTGCGTCGCCAGACGAGACCAGGCCGCCTGCGGACTGGCTGTCACAAGCGCGACACTGGCCGGTGGCACATGCTCGACAAAATCCGCCGGCACGAAGACGAACTCCGCTTCGGTGCGATGCAGACTGGTCAGGTAGCGCCGGTCACTGAAAAAAGCCGCTTTACCGACGCCACCAAACGACAAAGGGGCGCAGGCTGTTATGAACCCGCTCCCCTTCTTGTCCGGCACACTAAGCCGGCTGGAGGTTAACGCCATCACCTGATCCAGGTCTGTTTTTGAACCGATATCAAAAAAACGCGGATCAGGCATGAATGGTGTTATCTCTTGCTTACTTCTTTGCGGGTGCTGCTCCCGCCGCCGGCTGGTCAAGCTTGACGCGATCGAAAGACGGCAGGGTCTCACCCGTGGCATTCATCTTGGCTACAACGTCCGTGGTGATGTTCATCGCGGGGTTGGCGTAGAGGAAGCTGGTCTGAGTCGGCGAACCATTGGTATTCGCAGTCAGGTCATAATGCAACAGCGAGTCTGCGGAGAGAACCGTGGCACAGCCTTTTGCAGTGACAACCGCATTGATTTGCGGAATCATCTTCTGGAAAATGGCCTGCATGACTTCCTGCTGGGTGTACTGCATTTCCTGATTACGTTGCTGCACCTTGGCCTGGAACGCCTGACGCTTGGTTTCCCACGCCTGAGCCTTGCCTTCCCAGGCCGTCTTGCCGGCCGGCGTTGCCGAGCTGGTTTTCTGCGAGGCGGCCAGGGCCTTGTATTCATCTTCGACAGCCTTGCCTTCAGCGCCGAGCTCACTGTCGACGACACCCTTCAACTGGACCAGACGATCCGAAGCGGCCTTGCCCATGTTGGAAGTCGACATGGCGGTTTGTTCGTCGAGCACACATTGGCCGGCAACGGCGGCGCCGAAGGTCGGCGGCGTAGGCGTCGGCTGCGTGGCGGCTGCCGGAGCGGCGGCTTGCGCCAGGACCTGGGTACCTGCACCACACATCAGAACGGCGGCGGAGGCGATAAGGAAAAGGGAGGTTTTTTTCATTGTTTTGTTCATCTCTGGGGACTGCTTTAGAATTGCGTGGATTGCGAGAAGCGGAAAGATTCAACCTTGTCGTATGACTCTTTAGACAGAACCTGGCTCAGATCGAACTGCACCGGCCCCATCGGAGACTTCCAGCGGATGGTGATACCCGCCGAAGCCCTGAGAGACATATCATCAACAATATTGGTAAGCGGCTTACCAGTGGAGTCAATCTTTAGGCGATCGTCAACATTGCCGAGCGTACCTAAATCGACAAATAGAGCGGTTTTAAGGCCATACTGGTCAGGCAGACCGTTGGGAATTCCCAGTTCGGTCGATACGATACCATAGGTCTGGCCACCAAGCGCATAGCCTGTGGAGGTGTCGCGCGGCCCCATGCCGGCGTATTCGAAGCCGCGCATCGTATCACCGCCCTTGAAGAACCGGTCATTGATGCGGATGGCATCGCCACGCCACGGAATGATCGAACCGGCGGTACCGGAGACATGCAGGATCATGTCCTTCTTGAAGCCGTGATACCAGTGACCTTCGAGTTCAGAACTGACGTACTTCACATCCCCGCCCAGGCCAGCGAAATCCTGACGCAGGGTGAACATCCAGCCGCGTGTCGGCTGAACATAGTCATTGCGCAGATCAAAGGCCAGCGAGTAACCGACGCTGGAGGTCACACCGGTGCCGCAGCTGTACAGAAGGCCGTTACAGGCATCGGAAGACGTATAGGTGATGTCGTCGCTGCGATAGTTGTAACGCAGGCGCAAGGACGAGAAGCCGTTCAGGCTGTAGCCCAGTCGCAGGCCGGCGCCGTAGGAGTCGGTAGAGTAGTCGACACCGTTATAGTGATACGAGCTCTGGAACAAATCGAAGCCCGCGGACACATCACGGCCCATGAAGTGCGGTTCAGTAAACGAGAAGTCCACTGTTTTCTGAATTGAGCCGGTCTGAACACGGGCGCGCACCTGCTGGCCCGTACCGCGGAAGTTCTGCTGGGCGATCGAAATATCGAGAATGAATTTCTGAATGGACGAGAAACCGGCGCCAAATGACAGCTCACCGGTCGGCTGCTCCAGCACGGCGACCTGAATATTGGTCTTGCCTGGCAAGGCAGAGGGCTTTTCGGTGATCGCCACACCGGTTTCGTCCGGCTTGAAGAAGCCAAGGGCGCGGACGTACATTTTGGAGCGCTCTAACAGCGCCTTGTTATAGGCGTCGCCTTCGGAGACCAGCATCTGGCGGCGGATAACCTTGTCGAGCGTCTGGGTATTGCCGACGATATTGATCTTGTCGATATAGACGCGCGCGCCTTCATGGACATTGA
>CAMLIY010000244.1 GCA_946480125.1 uncultured Asticcacaulis sp. | reverse complement strand
CCCTGATGGACAAGTATGTGGCCGCCGGCGCCAAGTATTTCGTCAGCATGGGCGTTCACCACGACAATTTCGACCTGTGGGATTCCAAACTGCATGGCTGGAACGCCGTCAAGATGGGGCCGAAGCGCGATGTGGTGGGCGAATGGAGCAAGGCGGCCCGCAAGCGCGGCCTGCATTTCGGCGTGTCGGAACATCTCGGCGCCAGCCATAACTGGTTCTATACCAGCCATCAGTTTGATCGCTTCTGGCCCAAGATGGGCGTCAATTACGACGGCGCCGACCCGAAATTTGTCGATCTGTATCATGACAATAAGGGTGAGGAATACCGTGGCGATGGCAAGAGCTGGTATACCACCGATCCGGCCTATCATCAGCTATGGTATAACCGGATCAGCGACCTGATCGACTCCTACAAGCCCGATCTGCTCTATTCCGATGGCGGGCTGCCGTTCGGCGTGGTCGGCCGTTCACTGGTGGCGCACCTCTATAATGGCAGCGTGGACAAAAAAGGCGCGGTGCAGGCGGTGTATAACTGCAAGGACCTGGGCTCTGGCGAGTTCCATGCCAAGGCGTGCGTGCAGGACGTCGAGCGCGGCGTGCTCAAGGGCATCAATCCGCGGCCGTGGCAGACCGACACCTCGAACGGCGACTGGTACTATAGCGACAACTATACTTACAAGACCGCGCCCCAGGTCATTAATATGCTGACCGACATCGTCAGCAAAAACGGCAATCTCCTGCTCAATGTCGTGCTTTATCCCGATGGCAGCCTGCCGCCCGAATCCCAGACCCTGCTCGATGAACTGGCGGCGTGGATGAAGGTCAATGGCGCCGCCATTCACGGCACGCGGCCGTGGCACACCTACGGCGAGGGACCATCCGAGACGGTTGACGGCGCTTTCCAGGAGAATAACGCCTATACCGCGCAGGATATCCGCTTCACCACCCGCGGCAATACGCTTTACGCCATTACCCTGGGCGAGCCATCGCAGAGCGTCACGGTCAAAGCGCTGGGCCTTAAGGGGCAGGCGGCGAAGGTGCGCGGCGTCAGGCTTCTGGGCGCGAAGAAAGCCCTGACCTTCCGCCAGACCGCCGACGCCCTGATCATCGATTTGCCGGCCTCCCTGCCCACGCGCCATTCCAGCGCCTTTGAGATCACTTTGCGGGCCTGATACGGCGCGCTCTTTTCGTCTTCAATCTGCGGCGATTATCCACCGCAGGGTATTTTCGCGGGATTTTTCCATCATGAAGCTCAAAGCCCTTCTTATCAGCACCGCCGTCATGCTGGCGGCGGTCACCGGCGTGGCGCAAGCGCAAGGTCAGGCTGGCCATCCGAATTGGCCTGGCGCCGGCCAGCTGTTTATCGGCACCTGCTATCAGCCGGTCGATCGCACTCCGGAAGAGATTCACAAGGATATCGCCTTGATGAAGAAGGCCGGTTTTACGGTCGTCAGAATGGGCGATCTGTCTTGGGATTATTTCGAACCCGCCGAAGGTGTTTATGATTTCAAGGCGTTCGACGCCATCATGGATGAAATGCACGCCAATGGCATCAAGGTGCTGCTGGATATATCCGGCCTGCCGGCGCCGATCTGGCTGCACCATAAATATCCGGGCGTGAACCTGACCGCGCAAAATGGCACCAAGCTCAATCCCGCCGAACGCTATATGGATAATATCAGCGATCCCGATTACCAGCGTCTGGTGAAGGATTTCGCCGATCATCTCACCCAGCATTACGCCAAACATCCGGCCCTCTATGCCATCGGTTTCGATAACGAAATCGGCAATGGCTTCATGTCCTATTCCGAAGCTGACCGCCAGCGCTTCATCGTCTGGCTCAAGGCCCGCTATGGCGACCTGCCGACGCTCAACAAGGCCTGGGCGACGCAGCGCTGGTCGCGCCGCATCAGCGACTGGGATCAGGTCGATATCCCCTATGGTGACGGGCCTGGTCCGTTCGAGCGTTTCCTTGATCTGCATCGTTACTGGTCGGATGTCACGGTTGGCGTGCTGAAGGATCTCGATGCGATCCGCCAGAAGAACGTGCCCGATAAGCCGGCGATTTCCAATCTGTGGGACTCCAGCGGACGCAAGGGCTTCGATTACCTGTCGACCTACAAGGATTATGTCAATTACGGCGCCTTTGGCTATTATGCCGGCGAGCCGATCGGCGGCGCCTTTGAAACCCTGATGATGAAAGGCGCCTTGCCGACACCGGTATGGTTCAACGAATTTCAGGCGGGCGGCGGCGGCTATTACGGTCAAAAGGGCAAGTCGCGCATGTGGGCCTATTTCGGCCTGATCAATGGCGGGCAGGCGGCCCTGGCCTGGACCTTCAACAGCCATCAGGGCGGCGAAGAACAGGCGCTGTTCGGCCTGGTCGATCACGACAATACGCCGTCATGGAAGCTGGACGAGTGGGGCCGTATGGCGTCGGAGTTCAAAAAGCTCGAAAAGCTCGGCTTCCCGCGCGATCTCAAGCCGGAGGTGGCCTTCGCCTATTCGTTTGAGAGCCGCGTGGCCTCGGAGCCGGTCAGCTGGTCGAATACGGTCAAGCAATATATCACCACGCCCTACCTGACCCAGGAACACAACGCCTTCTCGCCGATCTTCAATGACAATATCGATACGGCCGTCATCAATATCGGCCACGAAGACCTGAGCCGTTACAAACTGGTGGTGGTGCCGGGTGACTACCTGATGGATCAGGCCTCTGCCGACGCCATTCGCAACTATGTCAAGGCCGGCGGTACGGTCATCATGACGGCCTTTTCGGCCAAGGTGGATGAGCATAATCAGTGGTTCAATACCCCTCTGCCGGGCCGTTTGTCTGATGCCTTTGGTCTGAAAACCAATGAGTTCTACCGCACCGATACGCCGCTCACCGGCAAGATCGGCGATACCGATTTCTCCAGCACGATCAATTTCTACGAAGTTCTGGAGCCCTCCACCGCCAAGGTGATGGCGCGCTTCTCGAATGTTGACGGCTCGCCGCCGGTTATTACGGTCAATAAATTCGGCAAGGGGCAGGCGATCTATGTCGCCACCCCGGCCCAGCCCTCGATCATGCAGCCGCTCTATCGCAGCCTCTATGCGCAGTTGCATATCACGCCGGGACCGAAGACGCCGGAAGGCGTCTATGCCCGCGTCGTCGACGGCCGCACGCTCTATGTCAACACCACCAACGAAGCGAAGGACATCGCCATATCGGGCGAAAAGACAGCCGTTATTTCCGGCCAGAAATGGAAAGATACGCTGAGGCTGGAACCTCTGGGCGCCGACGTCCTGCAATAGGCCGCCACGTGGCCGTCTCCCGCGTCTGAAAGAGACGGCCACGCTGTATGTTTTTGGGAGCATTTTCCGCTTACCTGACCTTGTCTGTCACCGAACGAACATGAGGTTCAAATCTTCGATTTACAGATAAATTCTTCAGTCTAAGCGAGGTAAGCCCGCATTCGTTTAAGTCATATGCCTTGCAGACAATCTGTCATATATGATAGCGAATGTTATATACGATATTTAGTGCATTAATACGAAACGAAGATGCTTATGAAAGCCATAGTGTGCGATAGACCTTTCTCCCTAGAAATTGAAGAAAGGCCTTTACCCATACGTAAAGCGGGAGAGGTCATGATCCGAATTCGCCGGGTGGGACTTTGCGGTACGGACTATCATATCTTTGCCGGCAATCAGCCGTTCCTGGACTATCCTCGTATTATGGGTCACGAGCTGGCTGGGGAAGTCACTGAAGTTGACGAAGGGGCCACAGTGAAGATGGGCCAACTTGTGACAATTAATCCCTATATACCGTGCGGACAATGTATTGCGTGCCGGAAAAGCAAGCCGAATTGTTGCGTCAACATAAAAGTCCTTGGGGTTCATGTCGATGGAGGCATGACGGAATTCATTTGTGTGCCGGCAGAAGCCATCATCCCGGTCGACGGATTGACGCCAGACCAGGCGGCTATGGTCGAGTTTCTTTCAGTGGGTGCGCATGCGGTCCGTCGCGGTCAAACGACAAAGGAAGATCAAGTGCTGGTCGTCGGCGCGGGCCCTATTGGGGTCGGCGTGGCTTTGTTCTGCCAGTTTGCCGGCGCAGACGTCACTCTGATTGATACAAGCGCTGACCGTCTCAGCTATGCGCGTGATAAGGTTGGCATCGAATATGTGGGACAGGTTGATGACAGGCTCGAAGAATTTCTGAAGACCCGGTCGAACGGTGAGTTTTTCGATGTCGTGTTCGATGCGACCGGCAATGGCAAGGCCATCGAAAAAGGCTTCTCGTATGTGGCTCATGGCGGCCGTTATGTCCTCGTAAGTGTTGTGAAGGACGCCATTTCCTTTTCCGATCCGGAGTTTCACAAGAGAGAAACGACTCTGTTGGGTAGCCGGAATGCGACGCGTGAGGATTTTGAATATGTCATTGAGAAGCTGCGATCCGGCGCCATACCCAGCGACATGCTACAGACTCATAATTTTGATCTGATGGATACACCGACAATGATCACTGATCTCATGGCAAATCAAGGCTCGGTCCTGAAAGCCATCGCCACATTCTGACTGTGCATGAACGTAGCGCGGTCAAAGCCTGACCTGCGCTAGAAATAGAAGAAGCGGTAAACCTCCGGCAGGTCTATCGCTTCTTTTTTTATCAGCTTGCCAGCGGAACGCCTGGCCGGCCGATGGCCACCGCGGCTTTCAACTCAATCTGAGCCGCCTTGACACCGCCATCGGCAAAGGCCTCGACTGTGATCAGGCCGGGCTTTTTCTGTGACTGCACGATCAACTGGGCCAGGCCATTATAAAGCGATCGCTCAGAGCCCTTGTCGCTTTCCAGACAGTTCGGGTCGCCGTTGCCAACACCGATCAGGGCGCCGACGCCGCTCACCTTGAAGGTGAGCTTCTGGTTAGCGGTCGGGATATGGCGGCCGCGGGCATCGAGCACTTCAGCTTTCAGGATAGCGATATCCTGACCGTCAGCATTGATCGTGGTCCGGTCTGCGGTCAGGCGGATCGATTTGGC
>CAMLIY010000243.1 GCA_946480125.1 uncultured Asticcacaulis sp. | reverse complement strand
GCGCCAGAGCAACGCTGCCACACTTTCAAAATTTTCCGTTTGGGCAAGGGTCACCAGGTCGCGGCCGCGAACATAGTGATGACCATGCAAGGTAATGGCGATTTCCGTATCAATGGCCGCTTCACCGCGCGTAATGGTCCCGCCGGCGAGATTTGCCGCTGTCTGATGGCGGGGTGCGGCATGCTCGGTGCGTGCAACCCGACCCGGCGCGCGGCGCGACAGGCGTTCGACATCATCCAGCGCATACAGGCTCAGGCGCGGATGGGTCGGATCACTCTTGGCGGCAATGCGTTGACGACTGACATAAGCATACAGGGTTTGCGGCTTGACTTCGAGGCGTTTGAGGGCCTCCGTGCGGCTGATCCAGACTCGTGTCATCTCTACCTGCTCAAAAAACGAAATAAAAACCGTGACAATTATCAAGATTGATTATTGCTGAATTTACACTTTTTACACCTAAGGCAAAGGTGAATTTACGCTTTGCGCACATGATTTTTTGTCATGGTCATTCAGCCTCTGTGGGTATCGGGGCCAAATTACGACCGGAAACAGGCGGTCCTGCGGCTTTGCACACTTCAGGCAAGGTGCTAAGTCGATTTCATGACATCTTCTGATCCTCTTCGCGCCAGAGCCGCTGGGCGACCTGCGCTGTCGCCGGAAAACCTGGTCCTTTTGGCCACCAGCCTGTCGGTTGTGGTCGCCTGCGTCATGGTGGTGATGAAGGGCGTGACGCTGTATCTTTCCGGCTCACAGTCCATTCTGGCCTCGCTCACCGA
The DNA here is from genome assembly GCA_946480125.1 of uncultured Asticcacaulis sp. The sequence continues at coordinate 4,260 of CAMLIY010000243.1, read as the reverse complement.
TTCCGGTCTCGACCTGCTGGCCTCTCTGATCACCTTTGCGGCCGTACGCTACGCCAAGGTGCCGCCGGATAAGGAGCATCCCTTCGGCCACGGCAAGGCGGAAGCTTTCAGTGCGCTTTTCCAGGCCGGACTGGTATTTGCTTCGGGCGCGCTGATCATGCAGTCCTGTATCCATAATTTGCAAAATCCCCAGCCCATAGCCCAATCAGGACTGGCCATCGACGTATTGATCCTGTCGCTGGCCCTGACCCTGGGGCTGGTTTTCGTGCAGAATATGGCCCTGAAAAGCAGCCAGTCGGTCGCGGTGTCGGCCGACCGCATGCACTATGTCACCGATCTCGTCAGCAATGGCGTAGCCCTGGTCGGCGTTGTGCTGGCCAGTCTGGGCTTGGGTTTTATGGACGCGGTGGCCGGTTTCCTGATGGCGGCGTGGTTTGTCTGGGGCGCGGTCAATGTACTGAAAGAAGCGGCGGATCACCTGATGGACAAGGCGCTGGGCGATGACGAGGTGGCGCGGATCGCCGGCCTGATCACCAGTGATGACAGTGTGCTGGGCGTCCATCAGCTGCGCACCCGCCTGACCGGCCCCTATATCCAGATTCAGGCCCATGTCGAAATGTCGCCGACCCTGTCACTCGATGCCGCCCACCAGATCATCATCGCCGCTGAAAAGCGCCTGCTCGATGCCTTTCCCAATGCCGATATCCTGATCCATCCCGACCCCAAGGGGCTGGCCGAAGCGCATGGCGGCGTTTTCAGTGAAGAACACACCGCCGATATTTGACTTTGCCTTGACTGGGCTTTGACTTGGGTAGGGCGAATAAGGCATAGAGAACGCCATGACTTCCTATTCGCGCCAGCTTTATCATTTCGCCTTTGACCCCCACTCGCGCATGGTCCGCCTGGCCCTGGGGGAAAAAAAACTGGCATTCGAGGAAACCCTGGTGCGCTACTGGGAGCCGGACGACGCGACCCTGCGGCTCAATCCCTCCGGCCTGCTGCCGATTCTGGTGGAAATGCCTGAACAGGAATCGGGTGGCCAGACCCATCGCCTCTGCGAGGATCGCGCCATTATGGAGCACCTTGAAGAGGCCTATCCCGACATTCGGTTGTGGCCGCAGACTGTCAACGAGCGCGCCGAGGCCCGCCGGCTCGTTGGCTGGTTCGAGCGTAAGTTCGATTTCGAGGTCAATGCCCTGCTGCTGCATGAAAAAATGGAAAAGCGCCTGATGGGCGGCGGCGTGCCCGATATTCCGGCCATGAAGGCTGGCCGTGAAGCGCTGAAAGACCATCTGCGTTATTTTGAAAGCCTGCTGGCCGTGCGAAACTGGCTGGCCGGGCATACCATTTCCTATGCCGATTTCGCCTGTGCGGCGCAGCTTTCCATCCTCGACTATCTCGATGAGATCAACTGGTCGCGCTATCCGCACCTCAAGACCTGGTACATGGTGATCAAGTCGCGGCCGTGCTTCCGCCCGCTGCTCAACGACAAGCTGCCCGGCGTGGCGCCTTCCGCCCATTATAGAGAGCTAGACTTCTGATCATGAGCGATCTGGCCGCCTCCATCCGGCAGCAGGCGCATGTTCTTGGCTTCAGTGCGGCGCGTTTCGCCGCTCTGCCGGATGTCTGGGCGGCGTCCGAGCGCTTGCAGGTGTTTGTCGAGGCCGGTTTTCATGGCGACATGGGGTGGATGGAAGAGTCGCTGGAGCGCCGGAAGCATCCGCGCAATATGTGGGGCGGCGCGCAATCGGCTTTGGTGCTCGGCTATAATTACGGGCCCGACAGCGATCCGCTGGCCCTGCTGGAAGAGAGCGATATCGCTAATATCAGCGTCTATGCCCGCGGTGACGACTACCACGAACTGATCAAGAAAAAGCTTAAAGTTCTGGCGGGCTGGATCGTTAGCCAGACAGGTTGTGAACTGAAGGTGTTTGTCGATACCGCGCCCCTGATGGAAAAGCCGCTGGCGGCACTGGCAGGTTTGGGCTGGCAGGGCAAGCACACCAATCTGGTGTCGCGCGAATTTGGCTCGTGGCTGTTTCTTGGCGTCATCCTGATCGATCGGGTGATTGCCGAAGATGCGCCGGAGCGCGATCATTGCGGGTCTTGCCACGCCTGCCTCGATATCTGCCCGACCAATGCCTTTGCAGGGCCTTACCGGCTCGATGCGCGAAAATGCCTGTCCTACCTCACCATCGAATATCGCGGTCCGTGGCCGGAGCCGTTTCGCAAGGCGATGGGCAACCGCATCTATGGCTGCGATGACTGCCTGGCCGTCTGTCCCTGGAACAAGTTCGCGCAAGAGACGCACGAGATAAAGCTTCAGGCGCGGAACGGTTTTGACGGTTTGAAACTGACGGAACTGGCCGGGCTGGATGATCTGTCTTTCCGTGCGCTGTTTGCCAAGTCGCCGGTCAAGCGGATCGGCCGCGAGTCGTTCCTGCGCAATGTTCACTATGCCCTGGGCAATCACTTCCGTGTGTCTGGCCATCCGGAAGCCGGTGCGGTATTGGAGCGTAGCCTGTCGGATGAAAGTCCGGTTGTGCGCGGGGCGGCGGTCTGGGGCTTGAAACAGGGCCTGGAGCCTGAGGCTTTTGCGCGCCTCGCTGCGCATCATGCCGCCACTGAAACCGATGCGGTTGTTCTGAAGGAATGGAAAGGTGACCATGTCCCGCAATGAAGCGCCGAAATTTACCCTGATCACCCTGAGCTACCGCAGTGAAGCCTCCATCAGGCGCTGCCTCAAGGCGCTGACGGGGCTTGGGCGCGGGGTTGAAATCATCCATGCCGACAATGGTTCTGAAGATATGGATTTTGACGCTTTGAAAGCGCAATTTCCCTCGGTCATCTTCATGCCATTCGGCGAGAATTTGGGGTATGCGGCCGGCAATAACCGCGCGGCGAAAGTGGCGCGGGGACAATGGCTTGGCTTTATCAATCCGGATGCTTTCGTGGCCGATGACTGGCTGAAAGCGATGAGGCAGGCCATCGACGATTACCCGACCATAGCTCTCTTCACCTCGCTGCAATTCCGCGCCAATGACACATCCCGGCTGGATGGGGCAGGTGATGCCCTGACCTTTTTCGGGTTTCCGTATCGCTCCGGCTCAGGCCAGATTTTACCGCAGAACCTCAAGGCCGCGCACGTCTTTTCACCGTGCGGCGCCGCGTTCCTCATCCGGCGCGACCTGTTCGACTATCTCGGTGGTTTCGACGAAAATTTCTTCTGCTACTGTGAGGATGTCGATCTCGGCTTCCGCGCCCGCCTGATCGGCGAGAGCTGTGTCTTCGTGCCGGCGGCCCGCGTCGATCACATCGTCTCGGCCAGTACCGGCGTGCGTTCCGATTTCGCGCTTTATCACGGCTACCGCAACCGCCTCTGGATGTATGTGCGCAATATGCCGACGGGCCTGCTGTTGCTGACCCTGCCGCTGCATATTGGTCTTACGCTCCTCATGGCCATCATCGACACCTTCAAAGGCAAGGGCGGGGTGGTCTGGCAAGGACTTTTGGCTGCCGTTTCCGGCATGGGACCAATTCTGCGGGAGCGAAAATCTATTCAGGACGGAAGGCAAATAAGCACTTTACGGCTGGCCAAAAGCTTGACATGGAATCCGCTCAAAATTCTTTCCCGCACCATGGACCACCGGAGCCGACCATGACCCTCGACGCCCTGAAAACCCAGGCCTATGCCGATGCTTCGGTCAAGATTGTTGACCAGTTCAATGCTGATCCGGATCGCCTGTCGCGGATGAGCCTCGATGTCGCCGGTATTTTCGTCGATGTCTCCAAGCAGAGCTGGTCGCAGGCCGGTTTCAATACGGCCATCGCCGCCATCGAGCACAGCGGCATCGCGGCGGCGCGCGAGAAGATGTGGACCGGCCAGACCATCAATGTCTCCGAAGGCCGCGCCGTGCTGCACGTCGCCCTGCGCGATAGCGACAGTGAAAACCTGCGCCTGCGCGGTGCTGAAATCACGTCCGACGTCAAGACCGCCCGCGACGCCATGAGATCTTACGCCGACGGCATCCGTTCGGGTGCCATCGCCGGCGCAACTGGCAAGCCCTTCAAGACCATCATCCATATCGGCATCGGTGGGTCCGACCTCGGCCCGCGCCTGGTCTGGCATGGCCTGACGCCGCTCAACCCGCAGATCGATATCCGCTTCGTCGCCAATGTCGATGGCTCGGAACTGGCCTTGGCCACCGCCGATCTCGATCCGGCAGAGACTCTGGTGATCGCCGTTTCCAAGACCTTCAC
>CAMLIY010000242.1 GCA_946480125.1 uncultured Asticcacaulis sp. | reverse complement strand
CCACGGGAATGGGATTTGCCGCCGTCGCACGCGTGACGCAGGAACGTTGGGTGGCATGCCAGGTCCAGGATAATGTGGGTTTTGGCGTGGTGGCCGGTGGCGAGTTGAAAGTTGAGACGACGCTGTGTCACGAAATTCGTCAGACACACAAAACCATCGTTTTTGACAATGCCTCTGAAGATATAATCTACGCAACACATCATACCCCGGCCATATATGGCCTTAAAAGCTATATTTCCGCACCGATTGTTCTGCCCGACGGCCGTTTCTTTGGTACGCTATGCGCTATCGATACGCGGCCGGCTAAGGTGAATACGCCGGAAATTATCGGTATGTTTGAACTCTATGCCGAGCTTATCGCTTATCATCTTGATAGTCATAATCATATCATCGCCGCACAGTGCGCTTTGGCTGAAGCGCAAAAATCAGCCGAACTACGGGAACAGTTCATTGCGGTCCTGGGGCATGATCTGCGTAATCCACTGGGCGCCATCTCATCAGGCGTAAAGCTTCTCGAGCGGACACCGCTCAATGAACGCGGGGTCAGTCTTGTGGCCATGATGCAGAAAAGCACCGGGCGAATGACCGAACTGATTGAAAATGTGCTTGATTTCGCCCGAGGCCGTCTGGGGGCAGGTATATCGCTGGATATCCGCAAGAATACGCAGATAGAAGCCATTCTCGATCAGGTCATCAGCGAGCTACGCACGAGCTGGCCTGACCGGGTCATTGATGTTGATTATGATCTGCAGGATTCCGTTACCTGTGATGGCAGTCGTATCGCGCAACTGTTCTCCAACTTGCTTGGCAATGCCTTGACTTACGGCGCGCCAGATCAAGCCGTGCGGGTAGGGGCCAAAAGCGGTGAGGGAATATTTGAGTTATACGTCGCAAATGCCGGAAAACCGATATCCGAGGTCGTTATGTCGCGTTTGTTCCAGCCCTTTGTACGCGGAGACGGGCAATCTGCGCAGCAAGGTTTAGGTCTTGGGTTGTATATCGCTTCCGAAATCGTCCATGCCCATGGTGGAGAACTTACAGCGCTGTCCACATTGCAAGAGACGCGTTTCACCCTGAAGATTCCGACCTAAAGCTTGCGGTGACGACGCATCCAGGCCGCCGCGTATCCGCAAACCGGCACAATCGCATATCCCCTGTCAGCCGCGGCTGTCATGACACCTTCCATCAGTCGGCCAGCCGCGCCTGTGCCACGCAAAGCCGGTGGCGCCATAACATAATCTATAAACAGGGTTTCATTATCTATCCGATAATCAGCATAGGCGATTTGTCCCTCTACATTCAGTTCAAAGCGGCTGGCGGGGGCATTATCAACAACATCAGCAATCGTCTGGCTCATGGTGATCTCCTTTTAGCATAAAATAAGAGTATGCCGGTAAGGGGGCAATACGGACGATATCATAGCCAGGCAGAAGAACGGATTTTTTGGCCACAGGGCTGTCAAAATCGATTGCTAGTCTGTATCTTCGCGTCCGATTCCATACGTTCACCGTGTGGGCGGACCTAACATTTTTTTCCGGTGCCAATCGCCGGCTTTGGGGATTTCACCATGTCAGATCAGGATCGCGAAGGCTTTGGGGATCGCGGAACCTATTCCCCTCCCACTGAGGACAATCTGAGCTATGAATCGCGCCGGGCGCCTGTCTCGCGTGATAAGGCGCCCATGACGCTGATCATTAGCGGAATCTGCCTTGTCGTGCTTCTGCTGGTTGTGGTGATCGCCTATAATTCCGGCATGAATAAGCATGGTAAGATTGCGCCTGAGGTGGGCGATACGGTGGGTGATATTAAGGATGGTCAGGTTCAGGACGCCAAGCCGCTTTCTGATCAGGATATGAGCGATTCAGGCATCGCTACTTTCGCGCCCGGATCGGAAGTGCCCGGAGCCCGTCCCGCTGCCAGCGCCTCGACGGTAGACGTAGCGCCCCTGCCGGCAGCTCCTATTCAAGGGCCTCTGCCATCGCAAAGCAGTGTCAGCGCAACCGCCAGCAGCGCAACATCGGCACCCCCGACGTCATCATCTGCGACCGCAAAACCCGCCGCCGCGGTCCCGACTCCGGTCACCACCAAGCCCGTTGCGGGGGGTACGGCATCCGTTCAGATTGGCGCCTATACCTCAACCGATATCGCTAATACGGAATACGCCAAGGTGGCGTCGGCCTATGGCTTGTTCGTCGGTGGGGCCGGCAAGCGCGTTGAAAAGGTCATCACGCCAAACGGCACCTTCTATCGCACGGCTTTTACCGGGCTGAGCGCCGATAAGGCGAAATCCTTCTGTTCGGCGCTCAAGGCATCTGGCCACGACTGCATCGTGAAATAACGCCGTGGGCAAGGGCATAACCGCGTGTATTCTGGGCCTTGCCGGCACCGAACTGACGACGGATGAGCGTCGCTTTTTCAGCGATGTTCAACCGCTCGGTTTCATCCTCTTCCGACGCAATATTGACACACCGCAACAGGTCAAGGCGCTGGTTGGATCGCTTAAAAGCCTGATCTCGCATGAGGCCCTTATCCTGATAGATCAGGAAGGTGGCCGGGTCCGTCGTCTTCGGCCGCCGCACTGGCCGGACTATCCGTCGGCAGCGCGCTATGCCGAAGTCACCAATGATCCGTCCGAAGAACGCGAAATGGTCCGCCTGGGCGCGCGCCTGATGGCCCATGACCTGACTGAACTGGGTATCAATGTCGACTGCGCGCCGGTGCTGGATGTGCCGCAGCCGGGTGCCCATGAAATCGTCGGCGATCGCGCCTATGGCCTGACGCCGCAGGCGGTCGCCGTCATGGGCCGCGCCGCTTGTGAGGGTTTTCTTGCGGGCGGTGTGCTGCCGGTGATCAAGCATATTCCCGGCCACGGACGGGCAGGGGCCGATTCGCACACCGACCTGCCGCGTGTCGACACCAGGCTGGATGAGTTGTTGAAAGTCGATTTCTATCCTTTCCAGGTCAATGCTGACATGCCGATCGCCATGACCGCGCATGTGCTTTACCGGGACATAGATAAGCGTAATCCAGCGACAACATCGCGGAAGTGTCTGAAGATCGTGCGCGATGTCATTGGTTTTGACGGGCTTTTGATCACTGATGACCTCTCGATGAATGCGCTTTCCGGTACATTGGAAAAGCGCGCGAAAGCCGCCTTGCGCGCCGGTGTTGATGTAATCCTGCATTGCAGCGGTCAGATGGCCGAGATGAAGTCGGTGGTGCATGTGACGCCGAAACTCAAAGGCGAGCGGATGCGCCGGGCAACAGCCGCCATCAAACGCCTGCTGAAAATCCCTGAGCCGCTTGATGTGATCGACGCGCGCGTCCGTTTTGACGTGGTGATGTCTAGGAGCCAGGATGCCCACGCCAAAACTGACCCGACCGAGGGCATGGCGTCATGAGCCGTGACACCTTGCCGAAAGGTCTGGAGCACGATGTCCTGCAAAGGCGCCTTGATTTCGAAGCCCCCGGTCCGGAAGTGGCTGAGGAAATCGCCGCCGATGATGCGCTGGTGCTCGATCTGGAGGGTTATGAAGGGCCGCTGCACGTTCTGCTGGCGCTGGCCCGCCAACAAAAGGTCGATCTGCTCAAGATATCGATCACCCGCCTGGCCGAGCAATATCTCGCCTTCATCCAGGAAGCGCGCCGGCTGCGTTTCTCACTGGCGGCCGATTACCTTGTCATGGCGTCATGGCTGGCCTATCTGAAATCACGCCTGCTTCTGCCCCAGGCCGAGCGCAAGCAGACCAATGAGCCGGCGCCGGAAGAACTGGCGTTGTCCCTGGCATATCGCCTGCAAAAACTGGAAGCGATGCGCAAGGCGGTCGAAGCCCTGACCTCGCGGCCCCAGCTCAAGCGTGATGTTTTCGCGCGTGGTGATCCAGAAGCGCGGCTGATTATCCCGTCATCGCGCATCGAAGCGAATGTCTTTGACCTGATGAGTGCCTATGTCACTCAGCGCCGCCGCGAACTGGACCGCCATTATGATCCCACTCGTCGCATCGAGGCCTATTCGCTGGAAGACGCGCGCGATAATTTGCGCTCGCAACTTCCGAAACTGACCAACTGGACGGCGCTCGATGAGGTTGCGCCGCAGCCGGTGCGCAGCGATGGACCGCGGCGGGTGTCCTATATGGCGTCAACACTCTCGGCTTCTTTGGAACTGGCCAAGGAAGGCCATTTGCAGCTCCAGCAACTGGCGACTTTCGAGGCGCTTTATATGCGTAAACGACAAGCGATCATGGGAGATAAAGCATGACGCCGGAAACTGTCGAACGCGCCATCGAGGCGCTGCTGTTTGCCGCCGATGGGCCGCTGTCGGCCTCGGAAATCGCCTATCGCCTGCCGGAAGGCGCTGAGGTTGGCAAGGCGCTGGCGGCCCTGCGCGCGCGTTATGCCGGTCGCGGTGTGTCGCTTGAAATCATCAATGACCGCTGGCAGTTTCGTACCGCGGCCGATCTTGGCTACCTGATGGTCGAGGAACGCGAGGAACCGCGCCGGCTGTCCAAGGCGGCGCTGGAAACCCTGGCCATCATCGCCTATCACCAGCCGGTGACGCGCGCGGAGATCGAAGCCGTGCGCGGCGTTGGCCTGTCACGTGGTACGCTTGATGTGCTGCACGAAATGAACCTGATCAAGCTACGCGGGCGCAGACGCACGCCGGGCCGGCCGGTGACCTATGGCACGACCGACGCCTTCCTGGAGCAGTTTTCGCTGCCGTCTCTGGCTGATCTGCCGGGGGCTGCGGAAATGCGTGCCGCCGGCCTGCTTGACATCAATGTGCCGGCGGATTTTATGGTGCCCGATCCGTCCAGCGGACAGACCGCCGAAGATCCGTTGCTTCTGGAGGAACTGGAAGAAACGGAATTTGCACAAGACTTCTTCGAGAAAGAGTGATTTTGCGCAAAAACACTTCCAAGACAGGTGAAAACACGCCTATAAGAGCGTAAATTGGTCGATATGGACTGACAATTGAAGGGGCGGCCTCCCATCTGATAAGAGTGTGGGTTCGCAAAGGAGATTAGAGTATGGGTAGTTTCAG
>CAMLIY010000241.1 GCA_946480125.1 uncultured Asticcacaulis sp. | reverse complement strand
AAGATGCGCGGCGACAGCGAGAAGACCATGCCGCTTGATCATGCGCCTGAGTGGTACGCCACACCGGAAGCCCGCCATATCGCCGATGTCATCGTCAGTTTCCAGACCCCCGCCGGCGGCTGGAGCAAGAACCAGTCACGCGATGGCGACCTGCGCGTGCCTGGCCAGTCCTGGGCCGGAGACAACAATTCGCGCTTCGCCGCGCCCGGTGATTTCGATATCGCGCGTGACGAACACTGGCACTATGTCGGCACACTTGATAACGACGCCACCATAACCGAATTGCAGTTCCTGGCGCGTGTCATCACGGCGATCCCCGGCGATACCTCATATCGCACCGCTTTTGACAAGGGTGCGGCCTATCTGTTCAAAGCCCAGTTTCCCAATGGCGGCTGGCCGCAGGTCTGGCCGCTGGAAGGCGGTTATCATGACGCCATCACCTTCAATGACGACGCCCTTGTCCATGCCGCCGAGCTGATGTCGGATATCGCTTCCGGCGCCGGTGATTACGCTTTTGTGCCGCAGGCGATCCAGCAACAGGCCGCCGCCGCGCGTGACCGCGCCATCGCCTGCATCCTGACCACGCAGGTGATCGTCAATGGCCAGCGCACCGTCTGGGGGCAGCAGCATGACGCCCTGACCGAATTGCCGGTGGCGGCGCGTAATTTCGAGCCGGACGCCCTTTCCAGCGCCGAAAGCGCCAGCCTGTTGATCTATCTGATGAAGCTGCCCGATCCGTCGCCGGCGGTCAGGGCGGCCGTGCATGATGGCGTGAAATGGCTGCATGGCGCGGCCCTGCATGATGTCGCCTGGACCGATGGCGGCGATAAGGCCGCGGGCCGCAAGCTGATCGCCAGCCCCGGCGCGCCCGACCTGTGGGCACGCTATTATGTGGCGACCACCGGCAAGCCGATCTTCGGCGACCGCGACAAGAGCCTGCACGATGATGTCAACGAGATCAGCCTGGAACGCCGCAATGGCTATGCCTGGTTCAATACCGCACCGCTGAAAGTCTTCAAGGCCTACGCCAAGTGGCATGTCGCCCATCCGCAGGCCGCGCAATGAACCGCCGGGACAGCCTGAAACTGCTGGGCGCCGCCGCCGGCCTTATGGCCGCGCCCGCCCTCGCCAAAACTGGCAAGCCCTCGGTTCTGACACAGACCGGGCCGGTGATCGGACAGGCAAAAGGCAGCGTCGATGTCTTCCTTGGCCTGCGCTATGGTCAGGATACCGCCAAAGCGCGCTTCCGGCCGCCGGTGAAGCCGGAACCGTGGACCAAGCCCTATATCGCCGATCACTACGGCGCAGCGGCCCCGCAGGCCGGCAAGGCGGATGATTGGGGCCAAAGTGAAGACTGCCTGTTTCTCAATGTCTGGACGCCGGAAGCCAGCCCGCGCAAGCGGCGGCCGGTCATGTTTTACATCCACGGCGGCGCCTACAATACCGGCTCCGGCGGCAGCCCGCTCTATGACGGCACCAATCTCGCCCTGCGCGGCGATGTGGTGGTGGTGAACATCAATCACCGCCTCAACGCCTTCGGCTATCTCTACCTAGCGCGGCTGGAACGCGAGATAACGGGGGCGCCGGGACCGCTGGCCTTTTCCGGCAATTGCGGCCAGCTCGATATCCATCTGGCGCTCGAATGGGTGCGCGGCAATATCGCGGCCTTCGGCGGTGATCCCGATTGCGTCATGGTCTTCGGCCAGTCCGGCGGCGGCGCCAAGATCGCCACGATGATGGCCACGCCCGCCGCAAAGGGCCTGTTCCACCGCGCCGCCACCATGAGCGGCCAGCAGGTCACCGCCTCCGGCCCCGGCAATGCCACCCAGCGGGCCATAGCCTTCCTCGCTGCACTTGGCCTGAAGCCCGATACCAACGGTCTGACGCAGGTACAAACCCGTCCGATGGCCGACCTAGTGGCCGCGCTGAAAGCCACGGATCCGGTGATCGGCAAGGGCGGGCTTTATTTCGGCCCGGTCCTCGATGAAACCAGCCTCTTCCGCCATCCTTTCTGGCCCGATGCGCCGATGCAATCCGCCGCCATACCGATGATGATCGGCAATACGCACGATGAAACCCGCGCCTTCCTGGGCGGTGATCCGCACAATTTCGACCTGACCTGGGAAGAACTGCCGGCCAAGCTGCCGCCGCAATACCGCGTCGATATCGATCCGTATCTGGTGATCGACACCTATCGTCGCCTCTATCCGCAGATGTCGCCATCAGATGTCTTCTTCGCCGCCACCACCGCAGGACGCTCCTGGCGCGGCGCGATCGAGGAACTGGAGGCCCGCGCCAAGACCGGCGCGGTCACCTATGCCTATCAGGTCGACTGGAAAACGCCAAAGGATGGCGGCCGTCTGGGCGCGCCGCACACCATCGATATTCCGCTGGTCTTCCGCACAACAAACGTGCCCGACAGCATCACCACCGACAGCGCAGAGGCTCGCAAAATGGCCGATCTGTTTTCCGACGCCTTCATCGCCTTCGCCCGCACCGGTTCGCCGCAAACCACCGCCCTGCCGGACTGGACGCCCTATTCGATGGAAAGCCGCGAAACCCAGCTAATGAACCTGCCGCCGCGACTGTCCAACGACCCCCGCGGCGAGGAACGCAAACTCTTCGCCAGGGTGCCCTTTATCCAGCAGGGCACCTGATGGACCGCCGCGCCTTTTGCCTTGCCATTCCCGCCCTGGCGGCCTTTCGGCGTCCCGCCGTTCGCATCGCCTGTTTGGGCGAACAGACCACGCACAGTCTGCATCGTGTCAATGATCCGGAATTCCCGTTATTGCTAGGCGAAGCGCTCGACCGCGATTTCAAGGCTGACCCGACACCCAATCCGACAGCCGGTGGCTTTTTCATGGGGGGCGGCTCGCATTACCGTATCGGCAATTTCGGTTCGCCGAATGCCAGCGTAATTGATCACGCGCTTGAAAAGCCGCAGTCCCTCCTGCGCAGCCCTCAATTGATCGCCGCTGATGCCTTTGCGCCTGACATCGTGATCCTGGGCCCCTTTGGCGAGCACGAAGAACTGACCGGTCTCGGCATGGATCACTACGCCCCCGATTTAAAACGGCTGGTCGAGCGAATACGCGGCTTTGCCTCAAGGCCACGGGTCTTCCTTCTTCTACCCATTCCGCCCTTTGGCAGGGATGATAAGCCAGCCTACCGCCAGATCCGTGACGCGACGCATGAGATCGCGCGTCAGACCGGCCAGCCGATCATAGATCTGTGGACGCCTTTTCTTGGAAACGCCCGTTTGTTCAAAGACCCCACGCACCTGACGGAAAACGGTCGACGCAAGCTGGCGAGGATCGTCGCCCGCGCTCTACGCAGACGACGCTGATCCGCTCAGTGCTTCGGCGCAGATTTCGCGTAAAGCGCTTCCCAGCCGGCTTTCGGGCTCATATCGTCAAGGTTCCAGTCAGCCTCATTGAACGGCGCATCGGTGCGCTGATATTTCGGATAGCCATAATAGTTCTGCGTTTCGGAATCGATGATTTCGCCGCGGCCTTCGGCGACATCTGACAGGATTTTGAAATCGACATCATCGCGGTCCCAGGGACGAGCGCCAACGGATTCGTAGATTTCGTCCTCAAGCCGGGCAGCCGGAATGAGCGGCATATCTTCCGGGACATAGGGCGTCTGCGCCTTGACGATTTTCGCCGAACCGCTGGTATAGCGGCCCGTCTGCGCCACCGGCGTTCCATAGGGATCGACAGCGATATTATCACGCATATATAGCGACACGTCGCCATCACCGCCCAGCGTGAACAGCGGCGTGGCGGTCACCGTATCCGGCCCCTGGCGATAGACATTACCAATCAGGGTAATCACCCCGGTTTCGAACGGATGCGTTTCCCATTCATGAGCGATCAGGTTGTAATGGATCGCCTTTTGTCCCGGATTATAGATCATCGAATTGATCTCCGCGGCATGGACGCCGCCCTTGAACAGGGCGTTGCGCTCCTCGTTCGAGGCATAGAGATTGGCATAGAGCAGAATGCCCGTGGCGTTGTCGTGGATCAGGCCGCCCTTGGAATGCTCGCCCTTGCCATGGGTCGATTTCGCCAGCCCTTCATAGACCAGATTGTGACTGTAGGTGATGTCGTGCGAGGTGTTCTGCCGCCATTCGGTGATGTCCGCCCCCTTGAAGCGCGGTCCGGAGGCCGAGAGGTTCTCGTCGGTCGCCCAGGAGAAGCTGCAATGATCGACAATGACATTATAGGCCCCGTTGGCGGAGAGGCCATCGGCTTCCCAGCCGCTTTTCTTGGGGTGGCCGGCCTCGCCGGTGCGGACCATGATGTGCTGCACGATGACATCGTGCGTAGCAATGTTGAATTCGCCCTTGATGAAGGTGATGCCGGGCGAGGGCGCGGTCTGGCCAGCAATGGTCAGGAAAGGATTGCGGATACGGATGGAGGTGCTGTCGAGATCGATCACGCCGCCGACTTCAAAGACAACGATACGCGGCCCTTCGGCTTCCACCGCCGCGCGGAAGGAGCCCGGACCGCTTTCATTGAGATTGGTGACGCGGATAAGACGTCCCCCCTTGCCGCCTTGTGTCGCCTTGGCCCAGCCCAGGACATCATAGGTCGAACGATTGAGATGAAACCCGGCAGGGACCGCCCCCCATGCCGGTGCGGCGAAAACCATGAGACCGCACAGCCAGAACACCTTTTTGAGGCGCATATGCATTTCCTTTCAAACCCTGTTTCGGCCTTTGCGGCCTTGTTTGGTACGTTCACGCAAATTCGGCGTGACGTCCTTTTTATAGTATGGTAACCGGTGTCATAGGGCCAATCGGCACATTTTGCAAGTCGTCAAAACCGGCCTCATCCAGATGCCGCCCACTATCAAACAAAGAGGCATGGCGTACCTGCGCGCATAAGCTTTTTAAAAAACGGGATTTAAGACCATGTGTACCAATCACTACGCCAAGACGCTTTACGCCACGCATCCGGACATGATGAAGGGCGCGGATAATTCCGATCTGCGCGACAAATACCTGATGACAGGCCTGTTCGCGCCGGACGCCGTGGTGCTGAACTACACCCATTTCGAGCGTTTCGTCATCGGCGGCGCCGCGC
>CAMLIY010000240.1 GCA_946480125.1 uncultured Asticcacaulis sp. | reverse complement strand
CTTACCTCGCAACGGCTCGGGCGCGCAGTCGCGCTTGCCAAATCTCACGATGAGATTTGGAGGACTTAATTAAAGGTCATACAATGAACACGCAAACCATTCGCAAGATCGCCTATCAAGGCGAGCCGGGGGCTTTCAGCCATCAGGCCATTAAGCGCTGGTTTGGCGAATTTACCCCCACGCCCTACCCCACCTTCGAGGCCGCCTTCGCTGCCGTGCGCGATGGCGAATGCGAACTGGGCATGATCCCGGTCGAAAATTCCGTCGCGGGCCGCGTCACCGACGTTCATCATCTGCTGCCCAATTCCGGCCTTAAGATCATCGGTGAGCGCTTCCTGCCGATCGAGATGATCCTGATGGGCGTGCCGGAAACAGAGCTGGAAAATATCCGGGTCGCCGCCTCGCACACCATGGCGCTGCTGCAATGCCGCAAGGCGCTGAAAGAGCTGAACATCACCGCCGAGGTTTTTAGTGATACGGCCGGCGCGGCGCGGGCGCTTTCCGAGACGCGCGAGCTAGACCGCGCCGTCATTGCCCCGGAACCGGCCGCCGAACTTTACGGCCTGAAGATCCTGCGCCGACATATGGAAGACGCGCAAAACAACACGACGCGCTTCCTCATCCTGACGACGGAAGACCGCGTGGTCGAACCGGCGCGCGGCATTGACTGCATGACCAGCTTTATCTTCCGCGTGAAAAATATCCCGGCCTCGCTCTACAAGGCCTTGGGCGGTTTCGCCACCAATGGCGTCAATATGACCAAGCTGGAGAGCTATATCGAGAATGGCGTCTTCGCCTCGACCGTCTTCTATTGCGATGTCGAAGGCCGCCCTACAGAGGGCGGGCTGAAACAGGCGCTGGAAGAGATCAACTTCTTCGCCGTCGATGTCGAGATTCTCGGCACCTATCCGCTCGATCCGTTCCGTAATTCGGAGGGCCAGAGATGAGTGATCGCATTACCGCGCTTGAGGAAACCATCGCGCATCAGGGCAAGACCATCGACGAACTATCGGAGCAGCTAACCGAACAGTGGAAGGTCATCGACCGGATGAAGCGGATGCTCGAACGCCTGGGCGAACGTCTGGAGAATCTCGATACTGGCACGGGCGAGGTGCCGGTGACCAAACCGCCGCATTATTGAACTTCTCCTCCCCTGCAAAGCGGGGGAGGTGGCAGCGCCCAGGTCTTTCGGGCGAAGCCCGAAGGGCTGGTGTCGCTGACGGAGGGGGCCACTCCCAGCCGTAACAAAGCCCCCTCTGGCCAGACAAGCTGGCCACCTCCCCCGCTATCGCAAGGGAGGGGAAGAATTACTTCTTCCCGCTGACCTCGGCGTAAACCGCCTCAAACGTATCCGACACAATCGGACCTGCGATCTTGTCAGTGATGGTGCCATCGGGGCTGACGATATAGGTCTCCGGCACGCCGGTGATGCCGAGCGCCAGGGCCATTTTGCCGTCCGGATCAGTCAGGGTTTTCGCATAGGGATTATCGTGCTGGGCCAGAAAATTCAGCGTGTTCTGCGGCTCGTCCTTCCAGGCGACGCCGATGATGGTCACGCCCTTGGCCTTCAACGCCATCAGCTGAGGATTTTCGGCGATGCATGGCGCGCACCACGAGGCGAAGACATTGACCAGCACCGGTTTATCATGACCGGCCACCAGGGCTTTCAGCGAGGCCGGGGTGCCGTCCTGCAAGTCGTTGATCACCACTTCCGGCACCGACTTGCCGACCATTTCGCGCGGTTCCAGCCGTGCCTTTTTGTGGAAATTGTAATAGCCGAGCACGGCCAGCAGGCCGACAAACAGCACCAGCGGGGCGAAGTAAATCAGGCGCTTCATTTGTTTTCCACGGCCGCCTGCAAGGCTTCCAATACTTTGCGGCGTTTGGCCTGCGCATGCAGGGAAACCACGATCAGCGTCACCAAAGCCACCGCCGTGGCACCATAGCAGCCCCAGACGAAGACGACATATTTGCCCATATCGAGGTCCACAGGCGGCTCCTAGTTAAAGCTCAGACGAGCGCGCAGGGCGCGGTACTTGCGGGCCAGTATCTCGCTATCGATCCGCACCAGAAACAGCCAGGCGAACAGGGCATGATAGGCGGCCACCATGACAAACAGCGGCCACAGCATGTCCGGCGCGACGGTCGGTCCGCCCGCAACAAAGATCGAATCCCCCTGATGCAGGCTATTCCACCACTGCACCGAAAAATGCACGATCGGCAGATTGACCAGCCCGACGAGCGCGAGAATGGCGGTCGATTTCGCGGCGCGTACCTCGTCTTCGATCGAGGCATGCAGCGCGATATAGCCGATATAAAAGAGGAAGAGGATCAGTTCGGAGGTCATGCGCCCGTCCCATTGCCACGGCGTGCCCCACATCGGCATCCCCCACAAGGCGCCCGTCAGCAGGGCCAGCCCGGTAAAGACCGCCCCGATCGGCGCCATGGCCTTGGCCGCGGCATCTGCCAGTGCATGACGGAAGATCAGGCCGAAAAAGCTGGCGATCCCCATGGCGGCATAGACAGTCAGGCCCATCCAGGCCGCCGGCACATGGACATACATGATCCGCACCGTATCGCCCTGCTGGTAATCCTCCGGCGAGGCGAAACAGAGATATAGTCCCCAGACGAACAACGCTGTCGTCAGCCCGGCCAGCCACGGCCGAAGGGGCCGCGTCACGCGCGTAAAGCGCTCCGGATTGGCGAGGAAATTGATCATGCTCCCGACATAGGGGGTTTGGTGGTTTTGAGCAAGATGTGCCCGTTAACGGATTGCTTGCCAATTCCGGTTAAGATGAAATTTCGCTGGGAGGCGCTTGACATGCAGTTCGGATATTTCGTTCTGGCCCTGATCTTCAGTCTGACCTTCGTCGTCTACTATTTCGACGTGCGCCGGGATTGCCGCTGGATCGCCTGGCTGGCCGCTATTGTGATGACGGGCGGCGCCATCGCCGTTGACCGTTTCGTCAGCAATCCGATCTACGCGCATTTGATCATCCAGTTGTCGATCCTGCTGATGCTGGGCCTGAGCATTCCCGCCCGTTACTGGTTCGGCCACGCCAATGCCCATCGCGCTACCTACCGCGAACACCATATCAAGGCGACGCGTTTCCTGCCTTGGTGATTTAACTAAGAGCGCTTCTTAACGCCGCGCCCATGGCGATAGGGCCAAGTGCCAAGGCAAACAGCGCATAGGCCGACAGAAAGGCCAGCGCCTGCATAGGTGCTGCGCTTGTCTGGATCGCCTGCATCAGACCGGCGCCGAAGATCACCGGCGGCACATAGAATGGCAGGACCAGCAAGGCCATCAGCACCCCACCTTTACGCGAACCAAGCGCCAGTGATGCGCCGATGCCGCCGATCAGGGCAAAGCTCAAAGACCCCAGGAATGCCGAAATCAGCCCCATCAGCGCCAGAGAGATCGGGGCGCCGAGGATGATCATGACGATCGGCGTCATCAGCGACAGGATCACGCCGGTGCCAAGCCATTGGCTCAGGCATTTCAACAGGGCGATCCCTTCGAGCGGCAGCGGGCCGAGCCGGAGCACATCGAACACGCCATCCTCGTAATCGCGCTCGAACAAGCGTTCCAGAGACAGCAGGCTGGAGAGCGCCAGGCACAGCCAGGTCAGGCCGGCGGCGATACGCGACAAGATAGCCTGGTCAGGGCCGAGGCTCAGGGGGATCATTGCCATCAGGGTCAGGTAGAAACCAACGGCGAGCAAGGGACCGCCGCCACGGGTCAGCGACAGGCCGAGGTCACGTTTCAGAAGGGCGAGGGAAGCACGGATCATCTTTCTCCTCCCTTGCGATAGCGGGGGAGGTGGCGCGGCGAAGTCCGTGAGGACACAGTCCGCGACGGAGGGGGCGTTACCGCTGCCAAGAGGCCCCCTCCGTCAGCGACACCGGCTCTGCGAGCCTCGCGCTGACACCTCCCCCGCTTTGCAGGGGAGGAGCAAGTAATCATAACCTCAAACACTCGACGCCTCGCGTTCTTTCGCCGTTGGCCGTTCGAGCTTGAGCGTGTGCGTCTCAAACGGCAGGGCATCATGCACCGCCGCGATGATCAGTCCGCCTTCCGACAGGTGCTTTTGCATGATCCCGGCGATCAACGCCCGATGGCCAACATCGAGCGGCGCCATCGGCTCATCGAGCAGCCACAGCGGCCGTTTCACCATCAGCAAACGGGCGAAGGACAGCCGGCGTTTCTGACCCGCCGAGAGAAAACGCGTTTCGAGATCAAGCAGCGGCGAAAGGTTCAGTTGTTCGATACCGGATACGTCGCCTCCCAGAAAATCCGCCTGGAATTGCAACTCCTGCGCCACCGTCCGCGATGGACTGAGCGAATCATGATGTCCAAGGAAATGGGTCAGGCGGCCATGCATGATTTCCGGCTCAATCTGCGCATCATTCTCATATGCAGAAATTGTGCCGGTAAACGGCATTAGAAAGCCAGCCAGGGTGCGTAAAAGCGTCGTTTTTCCAACACCGTTTTCGCCCGTCAGGC
The DNA here is from genome assembly GCA_946480125.1 of uncultured Asticcacaulis sp. The sequence continues at coordinate 587 of CAMLIY010000240.1, read as the reverse complement.
TAATCGCCTCACCGCCTGAAATATCGAAATTTAAATTATGAATCAAAAGGTTATAGCCCTTTTTCAGGCCCAAACCCTTCCCCTTCAAATTCAACTCCATAAAATAACCCTTTTGCCGTCAAGGCTTTGTATGGTTCTGGCATAGACGAAAACAAATAGAAAGTTTAGAAGGCAGATGCTCCGCCTTTAAGGTATTGCAGCGCAATGTCGAGACCCTGTGCGTCCTTCATTCACGCGCGTTCTTAAATTACAGTTGCCATCGGGGCGGCTGGGCGGATTCGAAAGAAGGATACCGCGTAAATGTCTTCGATTGACAGCTTCAAGTCCAAGGCCGAACTCACGGTCGGCGATAAAACCTACACCTATTATGATCTCAAAGCCGCCGAAGCCAATGGCCTCGAAGGCGCCTCCCAGCTCCCCGCCTCGCTGAAGGTGCTGCTGGAAAACCTCCTCCGCAACGAAGACGGCGACACCGTCAAGGCCGATGACATCCGCGCCATGGCCGCCTGGGTGAAAAACAAGGGCGCCGTCGAACACGAAATCTCCTTCCGTCCGGCCCGCGTGCTGATGCAGGATTTCACCGGCGT
>CAMLIY010000239.1 GCA_946480125.1 uncultured Asticcacaulis sp. | reverse complement strand
ACTGTCCTTCTGGGCGGCAATCCGTGGCCGGAAACCAGCGAACCGCAAAGCCTGCCAGATACGCCTTTGCCGGAGGTGCGCGCCGGTGTGCCGGCAGACTTGCTCGCCAGACGCCCTGACCTGCGCGCGGCCGAGCTGCGCCTGCGCGAAACCCTGACCGATGTCGATATCGCCAAAACGGCCTTCTATCCCGGTCTCAGCCTGACCGCTTCCGGCGGCGCATCATCATCCGAACTGGGATCGCTGTTCAGTAACCCGACTGGCGCCATCGGCGCGGCCCTAAGCCTGCCCTTCCTCGATTTCCCGCGCCTCAGCCGCAATGTGAAGATTTCGCAGAAAAGCTACGACATCGCCGTGCTGAACTTCAAGACGACCCTGTTGCAGGCCCTGGCCGATACCGACAACGCACTTTCCAACCGCACGCAACTGACACAACAGGGGGACGCGCAAGCCGCCAGTCTGGAAGCCGCGCGCAAGGCCGAGGCGCTTTACGCCCTGCGTTACCGCACCGGCGCGGTGGCGCTACGCGTCTGGCTCGACGCGCAGCAATCGCTGCGGTCATCGCAACTGAGCTATGATAATAACCGCCTGTCGCAACTGATCAATCAGTCGACGCTGTACCAGGCCTTGGGTGGCGGAACCTAGGAGTCAGCATTATGGATGAGTCCACGCTAAAATACCGCAACGCAATATCAGCATGAACCGGTTTGATGTCTTTTGATATTTCAAACCTCAATGATGGATATCCGGCTTTAAGCGGTTTCGAATGCCAGATGTCGTGACAGTCGATAATTTAGGGGGATATCGCTTGATAACCCTTACTTTCAAACACTCATCGCCCGCTTATCCGGTAGGCGCAGACATGCGACGATTTTGCGCAGGTCTCGACCGTGCATTTATTGCGGCGCACATTAAACCATACTGAATCTTTATAGGGGACCCGCCACTGTCATTATACCTGACGAGGTATTATCAGCCTTGCCACTTTCATGACAATTGACATCCGCCAAAGGATTTTCAGACCGTTATCTGTAACTTTTCGGCTGGATGTCCAGTAACCCTTTGCGGGAGCGCGGATATGCTGCAAGCCAACAGTTTCGAAATTGCTCATGATGTTGAGGCTGAGACAGAAGGTTTGCCCCATAGCGTGGCGAGCGTCTTAAGCCAGGTAAGCTCATCAGATGTCATTTTGTCCAAAGCGGCGATCATCGGCAATTTTCCGCCGCGCCAATGCGGGCTGGCCACCTTCACGCGTGATATGTACGCCTGCCTGTCCAAGGCTTTGCCAAATGCCGAATGGGATGTCATTGCCATGAATGACGCAGGCGCCAGCTATGATTATCCGCTCGAAGTCACGCATCAGGTTCCGCAAAACGATATGGCCGCTTATGTCGATCTGGCCGCCACTCTCAATGCCGACGGTATGCAGGTTCTGTTCGTGCAGCATGAATTTGGCATTTATGGCGGACCGTCGGGCGCCTATCTGATCGAGTGTCTGGAACGGGTCAACTTCCCCATTGTCACCACTCTGCACACGGTTTTGGAAACACCCAATGATGAGCAGAGACGGGTCATGCAATCCCTGATCCGCTTGTCCTCTACCCTCGTCACCATGGCGCAAAAAGGCGCTGATATCCTTCAGCGCGTATATGGCGTCAATCCGGAGCAGATATGCGTTGTGCCGCATGGCGCCCCCTCACGTCCGCTTCGCAATACGTCAGAATTTAAATCCCACCTGCATCTGGCTGATAAAAAGACCCTGACCACTTTTGGCCTGCTGTCGCCGAACAAGGGCATCGAAACGATCATCGCTGCCCTGCCGCAAATTCGCCAAACCTGCCCTGACGTGGTCTATCTGGTTATTGGCGCCACCCATCCGCATCTGGTGAAACATGAGGGCGAAAAATACCGCGACAGCCTGAAGGCCATGGCGCGTGATCTCGGAGTCGAGGACAATATTCGTTTCATAAACCGGTTCGTGAACGATAATGACCTGATCGACATTCTTCAGGCGACCGACGTCTATGTGACACCGTATCTGACTGAAACCCAGATCACCTCGGGTACCTTGGCCTATGCCCTGGCCCTGGGTCGCCCGACGGTTTCAACGCCCTATTGGCACGCGGCGGAAGCCTTGGCCGATGGCGTTGGCATACTCTGTGATTTCCACGATACCCAAGCCTTCGCCGAAGCCATTTCAGGCCTGCTGGCCTCTGACAAGGCGCGCGCCGATATGTCCATGCGCGCCTATATGGCGGCGCAGCCGTCGCGCTGGTCATCTGTTGCACAGGCCTATGTAAACCGCGCCGCGGAAGATGTGGCGAGCTATGAACCGCCTAAAGCCCGCGCCGCGGTTTTGTCCACACCGCCAGCCTGGTCGGCGATCGAGCGCATGACCGATGATTGCGGCATATTCCAGCATGGCAAATATCGCCTGCCTGACCGCCAGCATGGTTATTGCGCCGATGATAATGCTCGCGCCCTGTCATTGGCGGCCCGTCAGTCTCGCCTCGCTCCGCTGACGCCAGCACAGCAATCCCTTGCCTACCGTTATGCCGCCTTCATGAACCATTCGTGGAATGGTGAAAGCTTCCGCAACTTTATGTCTTATGGCCGCGAATGGCTTGACGACGGCGGCTTCGATGATTGCAATGCCCGTTCTTATGAAGCGCTGGTCGATGTTGCGCGCTCCGACCTGCCTGCTGATCTGCGCCAGTGGGCCTGCGATCTCGGCACCCAGATCATGCCCAAGGTCGGGAACTGGGCCAGCCTGCGTTCGCGCGCCGTAATGATCAAGGCCCTTGTGCGTGCTTTTGGTGTCTTCGGTGATGGCCAGGAAATGCAGGTGCTGATCCGGTACTTCACCCGTGATCTGCACGAACGTTTCAAACAGATTGCGCGCCCCGACCATCTCTGGTTCGAGCCCAATCTGGCCTATGATAATGCCCGCGTCAGCGAAGGCCTGATCCTGGGCGGCGCCTTCCTCGCCGAGCCCGACATGATTGAGGACGGTCTGAAAGCGCAACGCTGGCTTATGAAAAAGCAGACACGCTTTATAAACGGGAAAGAGGGCGGCGTCTTCGTGCCCATCCCCAATTCAAAATTCTCAGCTGACGGCCCCGATCACCCGCTCTATGACCAGCAGCCCCTGGAAGTTCTGGCCACGATCGATGCCTGCCTCAGCGCCTTGCGGATTACCGGTGACGATCAATGGCGGAATGAGGCTCTGGATGCCTTTGCCTGGTTCCATGGTGAAAATACCGCCGGTCTGTCCTTGCTCGACGGGGAGGGCGGCTGCTATGACGGTCTTAACCCGAACGGGCTCAATCTCAATCAGGGAGCGGAGTCCATCCTTTCCTATCCCATGAGCTGGGCCGCCTTAAAAGCTGAACTCTAAACAGGTCCGCAAAAAACGGATCTTTCACAAGTGAGACGGGTCGTGAAAACGGCCCGCTCTGCGTGTTTGCCAACTGCCCATCTGAGGGGTTCCCAATGACCGATATGCTGATTAGCCCGACCATGCTGCGTTCCAATCCGGATCGCGTTGTCATCCTGCCGTTTACCATTTCGAGTTCTCCGCGTGACAGCGCCATGGGCGCGATGTCGCGCGTCGGGCGCGTCTGCGCGGCGATCTCGGCCATGCCGCCCGCAGTCGTCAAGACTGAACTGGAAATCGTAAACCGCGATTTCACCGGTCGTCACTGGCAGACGCGCGGCATTTTTCTCGACCGTTTCAAAGCCATACAGGCCATACAGGGCGGGATGGAAAACCTGGACCAAGACCACATGGCCTTGATTGGCGCTTACTTCTGCCATGAATACAGCTATCAGGCGGCAGCGGTCATGAACCCCAGTGTCGTGCCCCATCCCGATCAGAGCAACGCCAATGGCGGCACCAACTTCATTATGTCGACCCGTACGGTCGGCGAAGGCCATATCTCGACGGTCTCATTCCGTGAAGGCACGTTTTACCAGGACGGCACGATGGAACTGAAGCCGGAAGCTGATTTCGCCGTTGCCGCCAAGCCCCAAAATAATTCACCCATGGACGGCGCCGTCACCGTGCATGGGCATCAGGCCTGCCCTATTTCAGAAACCGTCCTGTTCCCGGTGACGCGCTCGCAGAGCAACGGCCTAGAAGATCTGCGCATGGTTCGCTTTCACGATGAAAATGGCTCTACCACCTATATGGGCACCTATACCGCCTATAATGGCAAGGAGACGGCATGCGAATGCCTGGAAACATCTGATTTTCGTTCATTCAGACTGACGCCATTCCGTGGCGCCGCTTCAGGGCACAAAGGTCTTGGCATCTTTCCGCGCAAGATCAATGGTCGTTGGGCGGCGGTGGGGCGGCTGGACCACGAAAGTGTGTTCTATCTTGAAAGTGACGACAAATATACCTGGAACAATGGCGACAAGATCCTGGGGCCGGAAGCGCCTTGGGAACTGATTCAGATGGGGAATTGCGGCTCGCCGATCGAACTGGACGAAGGCTGGCTGGTCCTGACCCATGGTGTCGGCGCGGTTCGGCGATATTCGCTGGGCGCCGCCCTGCTCGACAAAAGCGATCCGCGTATAATACTGGCACGCTCAAAAGAACCCTTGCTTTCGCCCTCGGAAGATAACCGTGAAGGTTATGTGCCTAATGTCATATATACATGCGGCGCGCTGCGCTGTGGCGAATGGATATTCATGCCATATGGCGTGGCAGACTCCTCCATCCACTTCGCCTCAATCAAGATCAAAGATTTACTGGCGCATCTGGGTTACGACCGAACGGCTCAGAAAAACGCTGCTGAATAATGACGTGAACATAAAAAAAGACCCTTTTCGTCATGGAGCGAAAAGGGTCTTTTTTATGCCCGCCTTTAAAGGGCCGGCCGCCTGACGGGCTTCACATGAAAGCCCGGGACTTATCAATCCACATGATGCTTATCATGCTCTGTTCCAGGCACAGTCGTCTTTGGCATCTTGCCATTTTCGACACGACCTTCATTGCGCATCTGACGGCCCTTGTCGGCCATCTTGTCATTACCCAGCGCTTCGCCCAGTTCTTCCTCGGCGGCGCCAGTGGTTTCCTTGATACTGGCCT
>CAMLIY010000238.1 GCA_946480125.1 uncultured Asticcacaulis sp. | reverse complement strand
TCATGGCGCCGCCGGCTTCGGCGACCTGCGGATTCCAGGTGGCGGCGGTATTGATACCGGAGGGCAGGGCGGTGCGACCGCGCGGCAGGTCGGCCGTGCGGGCCGCTTCAGGTACGGTCTGGGTGGCGACGCCGACGCCGGCGTCGGTCTGCCACTGGTTGGGGATGCCAAGACGCGGAATGCCGGGCACGAAGCCGGCCGAGAAGGGCAGGCCTTCGGTCGGATAGACATAGTTCTTGATCGGCGTGACCTGCCACTTCGCGTCGGTCGAGAAGTAACCGAAGGTCAGTTGCAGCTTTTCCGCCAGGGTCATCTGCTTGAGAATCAGGTCGGCGCGGGCTTCGGCGCTCAACTTGGTATCCATCCAGGGTTTGTCTGACGGCGTATCGGTACGGACGGTCGGCGCCGGCGGCGGGGCATTGGTGGTTTGAGCGTGGACTGAGGAGGCCAGCGACAGAGCGCCAATCAAGGCGGTGGTGGCCAGAAGGCGCGGGCCGAAAGCGGCCGGGCGAGGTGAAGTCATAAAAGTTATCTCCCAAGAGGTTGAAATCGGGCGTCTTTTGTGGCGCCACATATTTATTGCGATCAAAAGATCGTACTGGCTTTAAGTTGTTTATAGGCGAAATCCGCTCATCCAAAGCGAAAAATCAGGCTTTGTGGAAGGAAGCGCGCCGGTAACGTTTTCAGTAACAATGGTCTGGCTATGGAATGTTACGCGGCAGGAATTTAGGGTCATAGCCGGGGCCGAAATCGAGCAGGAAAACAGGCCCGAGCGCCACGGTCTGGGCGGTTGTCTGAGTGATGGGCGCCAGTTGCACGCTGACGCCGAGCATGCCGGCAGGATAATCCTGATCAGCGGTGGCGCTGACATAATGCAGCCGCCAGTCATGCGTCAGGGTCAGGCTCTGCTCACCGATGCGGGTATAGGGCGCAGCGGATTGCTGTATCACGGCGGGGATAGTGACGCTGGCGGGTGTAACGGCGCGGCCCCAGAAGGCCAGAAGGATCACATCGCCTTTTTTGACAGCCTTCGTGTTGGCAATCCCGGCCTGGATATCCCACGGATTGATGCCCTGACCGGACGATGTGACCTGCAGGGCGGCCCCGCCACGCACCAGGCCGTCCTTGACCAGTTCGTGCTTTTCTCCGGTGCCCAAAAGGCGCCATTGATCGGCCGCGGGGTGATTGACCATCCGGCCGGCGATATCCGGCGCGGCCTGGGCGGACGCCGCCAGACAATTCGCGATCAGGCAGGCGGTTGCGGCAAGGCTCACTACGCGGCGTTTCATGGATAGCTCCCAACGTTTATATTGTTTTTTTGCGCGGCTATGTCGGATCAAAAGCCATCCAAGGTCAAGGGCTGTATGTATCTTGTGCGACCCGACAAAATGATACACACTGTAAATCGAAAATAACGAGACGACTCAGATGACCCCAGCTGCAATGACGCCTGACGCCCTGGAACCTAAAGATGTTCAACGTATCATCATTGGCCTGATGATGGTCATGCTGCTGGCGGCTCTGGACCAGACCATTGTTTCGACCGCCATGCCGACCATCGGACGCGAACTGAGCGATATCGAGCACCTGCCATGGATCGTTACCGCCTATCTTTTGTCGTCCACAGTGGTGACGCCGCTCTACGGCAAGCTGGCGGATATCATTGGCCGGCGCACCACCCTGTTGATGGCGATCGTTATCTTCCTCATTGGTTCGGCGCTATGCGGCCTGGCCGACAGCATGATCCTGCTGATAGGGGCGCGCGTAATCCAGGGGCTTGGCGGCGGCGGTCTGATGTCGCTCGTCCAGACGGTGATTTCCGACGTCGTCACCCTGAAGGAACGCGGCAAGCTGCAAGGTTATTTCGCGGCGGTCTTTACGGCCGCCAGCCTGGGCGGGCCTGTCCTGGGCGGGGTTATTGCCGAGCGATTCCACTGGTCGGCCATTTTCTGGATCAACCTGCCGTTTGGTTTGCTGGCTTTGTGGATCGTGTACAAGGCTTTGCTGAAGTTACCCCGCTATGAAAAGCCGCATAAGCTTGACCTGATCGGCGCCGCCCTGATGGCGATCGCGGCGCTGGCCGTCATGCTGGCGCTCAATGCCCATGCGGGCACCCTCTACGGCCTGCCGGTCTGGGCGCTGTATGTGGTTTCTATTGTCTTCTGGGCGCTGTTCGCGCTGCGTCTCAGGCTGGCGGCCGAGCCGCTGATCCCGACCGATGTGCTGAAAAACGGCATCGTGGTGCGCGCCACACTGATGTCGACCCTGGCCATGGGCGTGATGATCGGCATCGGCATCTACCTGCCGATCTATCTCCAGATCGTTCATGGTCTTGGCGCCACGCAGACCGGCCTGGCCATGATCCCGATGAGCCTGGGCGTGGTGTCTGGTTCCATCGGCGCCGGGCGATATATCTCGGCCACGAAGGGACAGAAATACAAACTGATGCCGATGATCGGTCTGCCGATTGCGGCCGTGATCTATGCCATTCTGGCGTTTTTTCCGGGTGTCGAATTCCTGCCCAAGCCGGCGCGGCTATGGGGTTATGAAGCGATGCTGATCGTCGCCAGTGCCGGCCTGGGCACCATCATGTCAGTCAGTATCGTCGCGGTGCAGAATGTGGTCGAGCGCCATCAGATGGGTACGGCCACCGGCATGATGAACTTCTTTCGCTCGCTGGGCGGGGCCTTGCTGGTGGCGGCTTTCGGTGCGGTCCTGTTCGGGCAGGTGTTCGGTCTGCTGGGCGGCTCGGCCAGTGAAGGACTGACGCCGCGAGTCCTCGATCACCTGAAAACGGTTGATGACGCCGCGCTGATTTTCCGGCCCCTGTTCGCCTTTGGCGCCGGCGGCCTTGGGCTGGCCTTCATCGCCCTGTGGACCATGGAGGAAAAGCCGATCAAAAACCGCGATCCCGAACTGGCGAAACTGGTGGAAGCCGCAATCCCGGAAGTGCTCGAAGACGCCGATTTTTCAGAACGGCCAAAAACCTAACGCCGTATCAGCGTGATCGCTTTTTCCGGACAGGCCGATACGCACAGACCGCAGGCCCGGCAGGCATCGGCATTGACCGCGAAAGCCTGTTTCCAGCCATGGACGAAGCCCTTGATTTTCGCCAGGGTGCCCAGGTTTGCGCGGTCCGGGGGCGGCAGGATATCCAGTTCGAAAACATTGAACGGACAGATGACCACGCAATCAGCCTTACCCTCACACCGCGCGCGATCGATTTCGGGTGTAAAAATACCTGCCGCCTGTTTGCAGCCGTCTGGTGAAGGTGTTTGGTTAATAGCCATTATGCGAAAATTTTTATGGAAAATTTATAGGGTCTTAATTGTTTTTGACTACGGTTGCGGTGGTTATCTATCCTATAGCGTGGCGGCAAAAAGCCCCAGCTATTTCTGAACAGAAAGTTCTTTAATGAACGCGCGGGCGGCTTCCTATAGCAAAACCGGAAATCAGACCGTGCGCGATGTGCGCAACCTGGCCAATCTGGGTGAAACGGCCTCTACCAGCCGGGTGCTTAATCTGTCGCAAATATTTGCCGTCAGCGGCCGTACCGAAGGCCATGGCAAGAACCCGTTCTTTCGCAATTCGCCGCTGAACAAGGCTCTGCTGGTCAAGCACACCCTTCGCCCCGCCGAGCGTGAACTGTTCGCCCAGCCGCGCCGCACCGCCACCAAGGTCATCCTGCCCTTCGATGCCGGCGACCTGAGGCTTGGCGGACGGTCGATCTTCGTCAACCAGAGCGGTTTTGTCAATTTTACCCGCGCCTGGTTCAATGACGACAATATGGCGACCAATACCGACCTGCAAATCCTGCAACATCTCGACGGGATTCCCTCGCTTGATCCATTTCTGGTGCGCGAACATTTGGCGCGTTTCGGCTTCCGGCCCGACCCCTGCTATCTGAAAATTTCGCCGCGTGATCTGTCGGATATGACCGGCTTTGCTAACGAAGAAATCGAACGCCTGGTCATGACCGCCTTTGGCGCCGGTATGTCGGCGGCGGCGATGAAGCTGACGTCGAAAATCCTCGCCAATAACCTTGACAGCGATCTCGATCCGCTGCGCCAGACCTTCCGCATGAGCGACGGCGATTTCGCCGAGGGCATGTTCTCATGGCGCGGCTTCCTCTATTTCAAATGGCGCCAGACCCACCTTCAGGCCGATATCAAGCAGGTGGTCGATGGCCTGCAAACCTACCGGACCATGGGGCCGGCCGATGCCGATACGCGCGATTATCTGGCCGATGTGCGACCGCGGCTGGCCAAGAAGATCATTGCCGCCATCGTGTCGACCCGCAAGACGCTGAAGGTTTATGACGAGGCTTATCAGGCCCTGACACAGGGGGCGGATCCTGTACCCTTCCGCAAATTCCTGCTCGACGGTCCGAATATGTTCTTTGAGCTGGGCGAAAGCATCGGCATCCTCAGCCATATTGGCTCGTTCTGGAGCTATCGCATGGGGGGGCGCATGGCGCACCTGCGCCTGACACCGCAGGAATTCGCCGATATCCTGGTGGATTTCGAAGAAAGCCTGTTAAATGTTGAGGCCGGCATGATGTCGGTCCATCCGGCCTCGGCCACGCTTCTGTAAGCGTGTCGTTTCAGCCCGGTCCGATCAGGGACGGGCCGAACATGACCCACGCGATGAACAATCCGTAGAGTGCCGCGATACAGGCCAAAGCGCGGCTGTCGACCTTGCCGCGTTTGAACATGATCCACAGCACCACGATTGCCAAAGCCGTAACAATACCGGACACCAGCAGGTTGGAATCGAAGCGCCACGGCGTGAAGAAGATACCAAGGGCGCTGGGTATGGTGGCCTGGATCATCATGGCGCCGGAAATATTGGCCAGGGCCAGCCGTTCCTTGCCCTGACGGACCCAGATAATGGCATTCATGGTTTCAGGCAGCTCGGTGGCGACCGGCGACAGCAGCAGGGCGACGAGGTGCGGCTGCATGCCTAGCAGGGTGCCGATGCTTTCAAGCTGGCCAACAAACAGATGCGAGGCGAAGGCGATGACGCCCAACGCGATCAGGGCTTGCGCGCCGGCCCAGGCCAGGTTCGGATTACCGGGCCGGATTTTCAGCGGCTCCAGATCTTCCTCCTCCGCG
>CAMLIY010000237.1 GCA_946480125.1 uncultured Asticcacaulis sp. | reverse complement strand
GCCCTATTTCGACTATGTGAACATCATGTCCTATGACGGCATCGGCCCAAGCTGGGGTACGCCTGGCGATGAGCACGCTACGCTCGACATGGCGAAGCGTGATATCGCCGTTTGGCAGGCGCGCGGCGCCACCAGGGCGCAACTCGTTCTGGGTGTGCCGTTCTACGGCCATGCCTTTGGCAGCTATCAATTGGGCTTTCATGACTATAAGGGGCTTCTGGCGCAGTATGGTGATGCTGTCGCTGAAAACGACATTCTCGGCAAACGCTGCGCCGGCTGCGATTATGTCACCTATAATGGCCGCCCGACGATACGCGCCAAGGCTGACCTGGCTCGCAGGTATGGCGCCGGTGTCATGATCTGGGAGCTTACCGCCGACCAACCGGGGCCCAACAGCCTGCTCGATGCCTTGCATGACTCACTTACTGAGAGTGCGGATTAACATCGGCAACACAAATTACCATGACAGCGCCGTCAAGTGGCGGATATTCCTGATATATGGGCAAATTTCCATATTTGACGTCTGTGTCAATTTTTCAAATTGACCCAGGGCAGGGTTGTTTGTATAGTTTTTTCAATAACAAGAGAAAACGCTCAATACCCTACCATGTTTACCAGGTTCCTTTCCATTGCTGGAACGATCGCCACATCGCTCCAGGCCACCTCCCGGCAACGCGCATTAACGGTGCGGCCAGGATCGGGTTATCAGCAAAATGCTGCACTTCAAGCTCAGGCCAGATTTTGCGACACCCTCCACAATCCATAAAACATAATTGAAAAAGGCACCAAGGGAACGATACGCCATGCCATCTCCCGTTTTTGAATACACCTTGCGACTTGGTGATGACGCCCTGATTCTGGGGCAACGCCTGAGCGCCTGGTGCGGCCACGCGCCAAGCCTTGAGGTCGATCTTGGCCTGTCGAGCCTGGCGCTTGATCTGGTGGGCCAGGCCACCTATTGGCTGGAACTGGCGGCGAAAAACGATCCGCGCGGCCGCGATGCCGATGCGCTCGCCTTCCGTCGCGATCCGCACGACTTCCATAACTGCCTGATGGTCGAACAGCAGAACGGCGACTTCGCTCAGACCCTGGCGCGGCAGTTTCTGTTCTCAAACTATCAACTGTTGTTCCTCGAAGCGCTCAAAGGCTCCGCGCACAAGAACATGGCCGATATCGCGTCGAAAAGCGCCGGTGACGTCGCCTATCATGTGGATTTCGCCCGCGAATGGATGATCCGCCTGGGCGATGCCTCATGCGTCAGTCATCAGCGGCTGGTCAAGAGCATGGACTATATGTCTCATTTCGTCGACGAACTGTTCATTATGGACGAGGTTGATGAAGCCCTGCTGACGGAAGGCATTTCCATCTGCAAGACGAGTCTGCGTGATGAGTTTGATCACCGCATTGCCGGCGTCTTAAGCGAATCCGGCCTGGCTCCGCCCAAAGCAAAGCGTTCGGTGATCCTCGGACGCAAGGGGCACGATAGCGAACACGTCGCGCATTTGCTGCACGACATGCAGATACCGCCGCCAAACTAAGACAGATGATTCCTATGCGCTGGCAGGAACGTAAAGTTTGACCCTTTTTAACCTACGGCCAGGCTTGCAGCCGCCAGATCCTGCGCGGCGTCGCCTACGCTTTTGAACAGGGTGATGCGGTTTTCGCGATCCGGCAGGGCATCAACGGCGCAAAGCGTCCGCAAGGTGCCCTTGATCATCTCATGATGCAGCAAACCGGCGTCGATCAGCTGGGTCAAATCGCCGGCCTCGCTCAGGGCGGCGAAGCTATCAACCCAGATGTCGGCACGCGTCATGGCCGCGTCATCGGCCTCGCGCATGTCCTTCAGATAGCCGCCAATCAGCGCCACATGCTGGCCGTTGCGCAACCATTCGCCCTTGATCAAAGGCTTCTCGGAAAGTGTGGCGCAGGCGATGATATCGGCTTTTACAGCCCCTTCCGCCAGATCAGTGCAGACCTCGGCCTGAAAACCGCCGGCCTTCAGCGCCACCACCAGCTTTTTCGCATTGGCCGTCGTCGGGCTGAAGACCTGAACCGTTTCAATCTCACGTACCGCTCGATAGGCAAAGGCCAGTTCGGAAGCAATCCGGCCAGAACCGACAAGCAGCAAATGTTTGGCGCCTTCGATCGCCAGCCGATCCGCCGCGATCGCCGCCACGGCCGCGGTGCGCCGCGCCGTCAGTTCACCGCCATCGAGCAAGGCCATGTGTTCGCCGGTCACCGCATCGAACAGGAGATAGCTCGCCGTCACCGCCGGCAGGTTCCTGCGCGCATTGCCCGGCGTCACATTGACGATCTTGACCCCACCGACACCTTGGCTCCAGGCCGGCATCATCAGCAAGGTCGCGTCAGGCTCGCCTTCATTACTCACTGTATGAACATGGCGCTGCGGCGAGGTCGTCTCGCCCTGCAGCAGCTTAGGCAATTGCTTCGTCAGCAGCGCATAAGGCAAACGTTCGATCAGGTCGTGCGCGGTCAGGTTTTGCATGGGCTATCCGTTATCGGCATCGGTTTCGGTCAGGAGCCAGTCGCGGAAGGCGACCAGCGGCGGATGGTCAGTGCGGTCTTCCGGCCAGGCGAGATAATAGGCTTCGGCGTTTTTCATCGGCAGGTCTAGCGCCCGAACCAACTGGCCGGTGCGCAGTTCTTCCTCGATCAGGAAATCCGGCAGCAGGGCCACGCCCAGTCCGGCGCGCGCCATCTGGGCCATGGTGGCGAACTGATCGAACAGCATTCCTTGCACATGCTCGGCCGGCGCCTCATTCTGGCGCAGCCAGCGCTCCCAGGCGTCGGGCCGCGTGGTGATATGCAGCAACGGCGCCTTACGGATATCCGCCGGAGTCTCGAACCTGTAGCGCTCCAGCAGGGCCGGACTGCACGCAGGCACGACATACTCTTCGCGCAGGATTTGCGTCTGCGCGCCCGGCCAATCGCCGGTGCCGTGATAGATGGCGGCGTCCATGGCCTCTTGGCGGAAATCAAACTGGCTCAGGCGGGTGGTAAGGTTGAGCGTGGTCGCCGGATTCTGCGCCAGGAACTGCGGCAGACGCGGTGCCAGCCAACGCGCACCGAAGGTCGGCAGGACGGCGAGATTGAGCGTGCCGCCGAAGGGATTGGCGCGCAGGTTGAGCGAGGCCGTGCTGATTTTCTTGAGCGCATCACGCACTTCGCGGGCATAGACCTCGCCGCCGGGGGTCAGGCGAATGGTCTGGCGTTCGCGGTGGAACAGCTCGACCTCCAGCAAATCCTCCAGCGCCTTGATCTGGCGGCTGACAGCGCTTTGCGTCAGGGCCAGTTCACGGGCCGCCGCGGTGATGCTGCCGGTCCGTGCCGCGGCCTCAAAGGCCTGCAGATGGCTGGTCGGCGGCAGAAAACGGCGTGGTGCGAGCATCAGACTTCATTCTAAATGAGAATGACATATTGCCGAAATGGCAATGGATAAGCCCCATATTAGCGCGTATAAGCCCATTGTCCATACGGATACGGAATGACATGCCCAAGACTATAAGTGCTAGCGACACAACACACGGCCTATGGGAAACCACCGCGCCTGCCGCACCGGCCACGGTCGCGCTGCCCGGCGAGGTGCGCACTCAGGTCTGTATCATCGGCGGCGGCTATACCGGCAATTCGGCGGCCCTGCATCTGGCGAAAAAAGGCATCGCGTCCATAGTTCTGGAAGCCAGGGAAATCGGTTTCGGCGGCGCGGGACGCAATGTTGGCCTCGTCAATGCCGGCATGTGGGTGATGCCCGATGAACTGCCGAATGTGCTGGGTGAAGTCCATGGCGACCGCCTGCTAAAACTGCTCGGCGATGCCCCTTCGGCTGTGTTCGATATCGTCGATTCTTACGGCATCGACTGCCAACTTCAGAAGCACGGCACCCTGCATTGCGGGGTCGGCCAGGCGGGTCTCGAAGAATTGCAACAGCGCGAAAAGCAATGGCAGGCGCGGGGTGCACCTGTGCGTCTGCTCTCGGCGGAAGAGACCGCGCAGAAGGTGGGCTCCACCGCCTATAGCGGTGCCCTGCTCGATCTGCGCGCCGGCACCATCCAGCCACTGGCCTATGCGCGTGGACTGGCCAAGGCGGCCCAGACGGAAGGTGCAACACTTTATACGGGGTCGCCCGCGCTGGAGGTCATTCCGGTCGGCGCACAATGGCAGGTAAAAACGCCGCAAGGCTCTGTCTCTGCCGACTGGGTGATCATGGCCACCGACGCCTATACCCAAGGCCCTTGGGACATCATCCGCCGCGAACAGGTTCACCTGCCCTATTTCAATTTCGCCACCGAACCCCTGAGCCATAATGTGCGTACCACAATCCTTCCCGGCCACGAAGGCGTATGGGATACCAAGGAAGTGCTGTCGTCCTTCCGCATGGATGTGCATGGCCGCCTCATCTTCGGCAGCGTCGGCGCTCTGAACGGTGTGGGCCACGGCATCCATCGCGGCTGGGCCCTGCGCGCCCTGCACAAGATTTTCCCGCAGATTGGCGATGTGGCCTTTGAAGCGGAATGGTACGGCCAGATCGGCATGACCGATGACAACCTGCCCCGTTTCCACAAGTTCGCGCCGAACGTCATCGGAATCAGCGGCTATAATGGCCGTGGTATCGCGCCAGGCACGGTCATGGGCCGTACCCTGGCCGAGTTGATCGCTGGCGAAAAGAGCGAAGACGATCTGCCCCTGCCCGTCACCACGCCCGCCGAGGCGAAGATGCGGGCGCTCAAGGAAGTATTTTACGAGGTCGGCGCGCAAGCCGTCCATCTGACTGATTCACGTTTCTAAGGAACCGCACACATGATCACCGAAACCACACGTTTTGCCGAAGACACATCGGCTCTGCTGAAAGCCCTCGGCGTCGACGCCAAATCCTATACCGGCGGTTCGCTCGCCGTCACCTCGCCGGTGACCGGCGATGTCATCGCCAATGTCGTCGAGACCTCGAACGCCGATGCCACAAAGGCCATCGATGCCGCTCATAAAGCGTTTTTGGACTGGCGCGTCATCCCCGCCCCGAAACGCGGCGAACTGGTCCGTCTGTTCGGTGAAGAACTGCGCGCCCATAAGGCCGAACTCGGCAAGTTGGTGTCCCTCGAAGTCGGCAAGGTGACCTCGGAAGGTCTCGGCGAAGTGCAGGAAATGATCGACATCTGCGATTTCGCCGT
>CAMLIY010000236.1 GCA_946480125.1 uncultured Asticcacaulis sp. | reverse complement strand
TCTTGTCATAATAGCGATAGGCCATGTGGCGGTCTTCTTCATAGGCGGTGATCACGCCATCCATCAGGCCATGACGGCCGCCTTCGCAATAGGCGTAGCGCAACTTGTCGCCAACCTTGTTGGGACCGGAACTTTGCTTCGCCACGCCTTCACAGCGCTTCAGCCACAAGGGCACCTTTGAATAATCGGCCAGAAGGGTGAACACCTGATGCGGAGACTGCGGCAAATCGATACCATGCTGAAAACTGATCGCCATAAACGAATCCTGTGCCTTCCGGGAAAGGTAAAATTGACAAACGCCCGATCGGAGAGCCTAACATAGGTCCGCCAACTGACAAGTTAGAATAACATGACCCCTGCAAAAACCGGCTTCCTAGACCTTCACGTCATCCGCTACCTGCGCCAGAAGCCACAGCTCATCCTGTCGATCCTTGCGGGGCTGGCCATACTGATGGCCTGTCTTTTCCTGACATCAATGACCGGCATGACCGCCTCACTGGTTGGCTGGAACAGCTTTACGGTTCTTTATATCGCCACGGCCATCCATGCCATGCTCACAGCCGATCATAATACCCTGAAAAATCATGCCCACCTCTATGATGACGGTGAAGGGGTTATTCTGTTGCTGTCAATCCTGGCGGCCATTCTGAGCTTTGTGGCCATTGTCGGCGAACTGGCCACCACGCAAAATGTCAGCAATCCCGCCAAGGCCTGGCATGTCGCCCTTTCCGGTCTGACCCTGATAAGCTCATGGACCTATATCCATATCGCTTTCGCCTTTCACTATGCCCATGGCTATTATGCCGAACGGCCCAGAAACAAAGGCAAGCCCGTGCTGATTTTTCCGGGCACGGAAGATCCGCGTTACATTGATTTCCTGTACTTCGCCTTCGTCATCGGCACGTCGGGTCAGACAGCGGACGTCGATTTCGCCACCACCAATATGCGCCGCATCGGCCTGATACACTGCGTTTCAGCCTATCTGTTCAACGCCACGGTGCTGGCCCTGACGATCAACATTGCCGCTGGCCTCATCTCAAAGTAATTTAGTCCGACGCCGGCAGGACGGCCAGCACGAAGAAGAACTGCTCAATCGAGCGCACCACATCACTGAAATTTTCCAGATTGAGCGGCTTGACGATATAGGCGTTGGCATGAAGCCCGTAGCTGCCGGCAATATCAGGCGGCGCCGACGAACTGGACAGGATGATTACCGGGATATGGCACAGCACATCATCGGTCTTGATCGCCGCCAGCACATCCTGACCGCTCATTAGCGGCAGGTTGAGATCAAGCAGGATCAGGTCAGGCAAACGGAAATTCGCGTACGCGCCTTCCCGGCGCAACATCGACAATGCCTTTTCGCCTGTTTCGGCGACGGTGAGATTATTGTCGATTTCGGCCTGACGAAAGGCACGCGCCGCCAGCAGGGCATCGCCGCGATTGTCCTCTACCAGCATGATTTCAGCCGCGCGGCCCTCGCGGATAAGCAGATTGGGCATTTTTCGCACTCCAGTATGACAGCCTATCCGGCTTTGAGCGTTTTAGGAATGGTGAAACAGAAGCGGCTTCCGACATCAGGCTCAGAAACCACCCATATACGCCCCCCGTGGGTTTCAACAATCTTCTTACAGACCGACAGGCCAAGGCCGGTTCCCTGGATACCGTCCCAGCTATGCAGCCGTCTGAAAGGCTCGAATATCTGATCGACAAAAGCTTTTTCTATGCCCATGCCGTTGTCCCGAACAGATATCTGCCAATGATCGCCTTCGTCCGTGCAGCCTATATGGATGACCGGCAGCCGCCGGGCTTTCTGGTACTTTATGGCATTGGTGATCAGGTTCTGCATCAGGCGCATCAGTTGCACCCCGATACCAGAAACGACAGGCAGCGGATCATAGGTGATGACCGCCTGGCTCTCCTTCGTCAGGCCGCGCAGATTTTCCAGCACGTGCGCCAGTTCGGCGCGCAGATCGACCCTGCCAAAGCGGGCGCCTTCCTTGTCGAGCCGGGCATATTCGAGCAAATCGTGCACCATATCGCGCATTCGTTCGGCTGAATCGCTAATGATCTTGAGGTATTCCCTGCCCTCGTCATCAAGCCTGTCAGCATAGTCCTTGGTAACGATCTGGCTGAAATTAAGCACCATGCGCAGCGGTTCCTGCAT
Source organism: uncultured Asticcacaulis sp. (assembly GCA_946480125.1). The sequence continues at coordinate 3,028 of CAMLIY010000236.1, read as the reverse complement.
GTCGTGCGAGGCGACATAGGCGAAGCGCTCCAGTTCGGTATTGGAGTCGGTCAGGCGCTTCAGCAGTTTCTGGCGCGCTTCCTCGGCCTGCTTGGCACGGGTGATGTCACGAATGATGCCGGTATAGTGTGGTTTGCCGTCAACCTCGAAAGCGCTGACCGAGAGGTCGGCAGAAAACAGACTGCCATCCTTGCGCCGCCCCTGAACCTCGCGCGCGCCGGCATCGACCGGCAGATATTCGCTGACATAGCGCGCATGCTCGGTATAGGTCGGATCCGGCATGAGCAGCGAAATCGGCTGGCCAGTCACCTCGGCCGCCGTATAGCCGAAAATAGCCCCGCAGGCCGCATTGAAGCTTCGGATGCGGTCATGTTCATCGATGGTGATTATGCCATCCAGCACATTATCGATGACAGCGCGGCTGTTTTCCTCGCTCTGGCGATACATCGCCTCAAGCTTGGCATTGGCCTCCTCAAGCTGGGCCGGGCTGGGAAATTTCAGCGCCTGAGGCATCAGGCGGATGATCATGATGAGTGTGGCGATCGAGGCCACGGCGGTGGCTGCCTTGACCCAGCCTTCGAAGATATAGTCCGGATGCCACAGCACCCAGATACTTAAAAGGTGCGTGCAGCCGCACAGCAGAATAAAGGCGCCTAACAGGATAAAGACGCGCTGAAACGGCAGGTCGCGGCGTTTGCGGACGAAATAGATCAGAGCCAGAGGAATGCCGAAATAGGCCAGAGCAATGCTGAGATCCGACAAAACGTGCAGCCACAAAACGCCCGGTTGCCACAGGAAGCAATAGCCATGTGGCATGAAGCCATTTGCGCTCATCTCGTGATCCATAATCCCCCCGGCTCCCCGATCCTTAAGGCGAGCTTACAACAAACCACAACGCCAAGGTAAGTCCTGATTTTGAACCAACCCGACTTTACCCAAAACCGCTTGCGAGCGGGCCTGAAATAGCGGACACATTTATACCAGTGTACAAGAGTGGAGGAGTCGCATGACCCGGATCGCTGACAGGGGCCGCGCCGCGCAGGTATTGCTGGTTGAAGATAACCGCGGCGACGCCGTCCTTACGCGGCGGGCTTTCAAGCGCGCCAACCTGGCCAGCGATATTGTTGTGGCGGAGACCGGCGAAAAGGGCCTGAGCATCCTGCGCCGCGAAGGTGAACACGCCGAAGCCGCCCGCCCCGACCTGATTCTGCTCGATCTCAACCTGCCGCATATGCACGGCCAGGATTTCCTGCAAACTGTCAAGGCAGACCCGGCATTCAAGCGTATTCCGGTGATTGTTTTGTCAAGTTCCAGCGCCGATATGGACGTGACGGCCAGTTACGACCACCATGCCAACGGTTACATCACCAAGCCGCTTGATTCTGAGGCCTATGACGATATCGTCATGCGTATCGAGCAATACTGGTTCACCCTGATGCAGTTGCCGCCCGATCAGCCGCCGGCGGCCTTCTCTTAAGAATATTAGGGTGCAGGGGATGGCCTAGGCGCTGAGTCTCCCTTACATTGCGGCCATGAGCAAATTTCCCCGCGTGCCCCGCGCCGCCAAGCCGCCGAAATCTCCCGTCACCAAGGTATCCAGGGGCGTGCCGGACGACCAGACCCTGCTTGACGCCCTGGCGGCCAACCGCGAGCTTGATGTCGGCGACCTGGCCAAACAGTTTGGCCTGAAGGGTGACGACCGCCGGCTCCTTCGCCAACGCCTGAAATATCTCTCCGAAGCCGGCCAGCTCGACAAGCGCGGCCGCAAAACCTTCGGCGCAGTTGGCGCCCTGCCCGATACCGGCGTCTGCGAAGTGGTGGAGCGCGATATCGATGGCGAATTGTGGGCGCAGTGGGGCAAACCTGACGAGACCGCGCTCAAGCAGCGAAGCGGTAGCGCAATACAAAGCAAGGCCCCACTGGCCCGGCTGGCGCCGCTGAAAGATACCAGCGTCCAGACACCACCGACCGTCGGTGATCGGATATTCGCCCGTTTCGAGAAAACCTCAGACGGCTGGGTGGCGCATCTGATCAAGGTGCTCGACCAGGGCGCGCCGAAAGTTGTTGGCGTGGTGCGGATCGGCCGCCAGCGCAAGGGCGCCACCGAATACCGGCTGGAATCGGTCAATCGCAAAACCAAGGAAAACTATACGCTGACCGGGGCTAATCTTGATGCGCTGGAAGACGGCGACGTGGTGGTGGCCGCGCCGGTGGGCGGCATTACCCGCTATGGCCCCAAGCCCGCCAACGTGATTGAGGTCATCGGCAAGGAGGATGAGCCGAAGGTCGCCTCGATCATGTCGATCCACAGCCATGGCCTGTCTATCGGCTTCAATCCTGATACCGAGCTTGAGGCGAAATCCGCGAAAGCCCCCGGCCTTGGCAAACGCACCGACCTGCGCGACCTGCCCTTCATCACCATCGACCCCTCCGATGCCAAGGATCATGACGACGCCGTTTATGCCCACCGCGACGAGGACGAGGCCAATCCCGGCGGCTATGTCGTCTGGGTGGCCATCGCCGACGTGGCCCACTATGTGACGCCCGGTTCCTCGCTCGACAAGGACGCCCGCGACAAGGGCAATTCGACCTATTTCCCCGATCGCGTCGAGCCGATGCTGCCGCATGTACTTTCCAGCGGCCTGTGCAGCTTGCAGGAAGGCGAGAACAGGGCGACGCTTGCCGTGCGCATGGTCTTCAACGCCGCCGGCAAGAAGATTGGACATAAGTTTGTGCGCGGGCTGATGCGTTCGGCCGCCAAGCTAAGCTATGAACAGGCGCAGGCCGCCATCGACGGCAATCCGGACGACAAGACCGGCCCGCTGGTGGAGACACTGATCAAGCCGCTGTGGGAGGCCCATGCCTGCCTGACGCGCGGCCGCAATGTCCGCCAGCCCCTGCATATCAATTCGCCCGAACGCAAGATCACGCTCGATTCGGAAGGCAAGGTCGTCAAGATCGAGCCGCGTGTCAGCCTGGATGCCATGCAACTCATCGAAGAGATGATGATCCAGGCCAATGTCTCGGC
>CAMLIY010000235.1 GCA_946480125.1 uncultured Asticcacaulis sp. | reverse complement strand
CGAAAAGATCGGCATCGCCCACTATGTGCTCGATTACGAAAGCCGTTTCCGCGACCAGGTGATCGAGGAATTTGCCGACAGCTACCTGCGCGGCGAAACGCCGGTGCCGTGCATCCGCTGCAACCAGTCGGTCAAGTTCCATGATCTGCTCGATGTCGCGCGCGACCTCGGCGCCCTGGCCATGGCGACGGGCCACTATGTCGAACGCTCGACGGACGGACAATTGCGCCGCGCCGCCGATCAATCGCGCGACCAGAGCTATTTCCTCTTCGCCACGACGAAGGCGCAGCTTGATTTCCTGCGTTTCCCGCTGGCCGGCATTCCCAAGCCGCAGGTGCGCGATATTGCGCAGCAACTGGGCCTGAAGATCGCCCACAAGCCCGACAGCCAGGACATCTGTTTCGTGCCCGAAGGCAAGTACACCACCCTGATCAACAAGCTGCGTCCGCAAGGCATGGAAAAGGGCGATATCCGTCATATCGACGGTCGTGTCTTGGGCCAGCATGACGGTATCACCGGCTATACCATCGGTCAGCGCCGCGGGCTGAATGTCGCGGTTGGCGAGCCCCTGTTCGTCACCCGCATCGATGCCGATGCCCGCGCCGTCATCGTCGGGCCGCGTGAAGCCTTGCTGACCCGCGCCCTGACGCTGAAAGAAACCAACTGGCTGGGCGATGAAGATGACCTGCTGGCCGCCGCGCGCGCGCAAAAGCCGGTCCTGGCCCGTGTGCGCTCGACCCGTCCGCCGGTTCTGGCGCGGCTGATCACAAGCGACAATGGCATAGAAGTTGAATTCGACGGCGCCGAGGAAGGCGTGGCCCCCGGCCAGGCCTGCGTGCTGTATGATACCGCCGATGATGGCCGCGTGCTCGGCGGCGGTTTTATCGCCTCAACGCGCGCCGCCGTGGCGCTATAATACCGGCTTGCGGATAAAACTCAGACAATATATCTTGCGTGGATATTGTCCGGAGCTGTCATGACGTCCTTTGTTCGCATTGCCCTACTCCTGTCCGCCCTTTCACTACCGATGGTGACCCATGCGCAGACAGCCCTTGAAACGCCGGCGTCCGAAGCTTCGACCGCTAACAGCGCCGAAGCGCCGGAAATCACCATCACCGTGACCGAAAGCGCCAATCTGCGCACCCTGGCCGATAAGCAAGGCTATGAGGGCAATCCGGCGGCGAATTACCTGTTCGTCGTCCCGGCCAAAACCAATATCCTCGGCAAACAAGGCGGTGGACGCGGCATCGATACCGGCACATGGCCCGAAGGCGCCTCGCTGGTTTTGCTGATCAAGGGTAACGTCTATGGCGGCGGCGGTAATGGCGGCGATGGCGGCGATATTCCGGCCGTCCGTGAAGGCGGCCGTGGCGGTGACGCCATTTTCGTCCAGGCCCCGATCGCTATCGCCATTGCCAGGGGCGGATCGGTCAAGGCCGGTGGCGGTGGCGGAGCCGGCGCGGAAGGGGTGGGCTCGGGCGGTGGCGGCGGCTTCCCCAACGGCAAGGGTGGCGAAGGCGGCAGCGCCCTTCAGGGCGATAACGGCTTCACCGTGGCCGGCAATCGCGGCTATTACGGTACGCCCGGCGGCGGCGGCAAAGGGGGGCAGCGCGGCGCCTCCGGGGGTGACGGCGGCAATGCCGGACAATCCGGACAATCGCTCAATCGGCCGGCCGGTGGCGAAGGCTTCGCCATTCGCACCAACAGCAATGCCGTTATTCTCGATAATGAGGGCCAGTTGATCGGCCAGACAGGCTAGGCGCCCTACTCCACTCTGGCGCTGTACCACTCGCCGCGCGCCGTGACCTCGACCGGCATGCCGAAAAGTTCGGTCAAATGCGCGCTGTCGAGCAGGCCTGCCTTGTCGCCTTCGTGCAGCACCTTACCGTCGCGCAGCATGACGATATGACCGATCTCCGGCAGGATTTCCTCGATATGGTGCGTTACCATGATCAGGGTGGTATTGACCGCGAGCCGGCGCAGACTTTCCAGAAATATCCGCCGCGACGCCGGATCAAGCCCGGCGCACGGCTCATCAAGCAGCAGGGCTTTGGGCCTATGCACCAGCGCCCGCGCGATCAGCACGCGCCGCGCCTCACCAGTCGAGAGTGTCGACATATCACGGCCCACCAGATGATCGGCGCCGGTCTGGATCAGGGCCTCGCGGCTGCGCGTCCGCATCTCTTCGCTGACGGCGTGCTGTTTCCACAGGCCGCGCGCCGCGAAAAAACCGGAGACGACGCAATCGAAGACCTCCAGCGGCGGATGGGCGTCGAAATCAAGCTGCATCGACGACGATACGATTCCCATCAGGCTGCGCAGGTCTGTGACGTTCCAGCGCTCATGACCAAATAGTGACACATGGCCACCCGCCAGCGGATAGAGCTGGCGCGTGATCAGCTTGACCAGGGTGGACTTGCCGGAGCCGTTCGGACCGAGAATAGCGGTGTGCTGGCCGGTCTTGAGCGTCAGACTGAGGCCATCGAGCAGGTGGCGTTTGCCGCGTACCACCGAGGCGTCGCGTATGGTAAGCAGGGACAGGTCGGACATGCGGCGTCTTTTACAGAGCTTTCGATAAATTGACCAGACCTGAACGCACCCTAAACCGCTCTTGCCCAGAACAGGCCGGTGCGCAGCTCAAATGAGCCGTCCGCCATGATTTTAAGGGCTTCGCGCACCTCCTGCGGCGCCTCGGTCTCCAGCGTCCGGATCATGTCGACGCGCTGGGCCGGGGTTCGCATCCGCGCCACCCAGGTGGTGAAATCCAGCGGCAGGGGAAACGCCGCCTCTTCGACCCTTTCAAACCCTGAAGCCGCGATCAGTTCGCGCCATTGCGTGGCCTTGAGATTGCGGATATGCGACCGGTCACGCAGCAGTTCCATGGTCTGCAAATGCGTATTGACCAGATCATCCTCGTCACCCAGCACATCGATCATCAGCAGATAGCCGCCGGTCTTCACCACGCGCCGCATCTCGCGCATGGCGTTTTCGATGTCCAGCCAGTGATGGGCGCTGTAACGCGAGGCAGCCACGCAGAACGTGCCGTCATCGAACGGCAGGGCTTCGGCGCTGGCCTGCACGGTCTCGATCGCCAGAGCGCGCTCGCCGGCGGATTGCCGGACGGTCTCCAGCATACGCGGTGACGGATCGACTGCCACCACCCGCGCCAGGTGTGGCGCCAGGGCATAGCTCAGGTGACCGGCTCCGCAACCGACATCAAGCAGCTTTCCCGTTGTGGGCGGAATAGTGGCGGTGATCAAGGCAGCGGCCCGCGTGAGGTCCTCGCCAGATGCGTGAACGGCGCTGGTCAGATAGGCGGACGCCTGCGCATCGAATTGCGCCTGAACGGTGCGGGAATGGTCTGTCATGGTCGTCTCCTGTGAGTTGCCGTGACCATAGCGGCAATATATACAGGTACAAGATAACTCCTTATCCTATTATAAGTGACACCAGAATGCCTGTTTTGACGACCAGTCCGCTGGGTGATTTCATCCGTGCCGTGCGTGAGAGACTGCGCCCGGAGGATTTTGGCCTGCCGCCGGGCCAGCGCCGCCGCACACCCGGTCTGCGCCGTGAAGAGGCCGCCCTGCTATGTGGCATCAGCCCCACCTGGTTTACCTGGATAGAACAGGGACGGACCAACGGCATTTCTCATATGAGTCTGATGGCTATAGCGCGCGGGCTCCGCTTGTCCCGTTCGGAAAGGAATTATCTGTTTACATTGGCGGGGCATGCCGCGCCGCTGACAATTGAAGGGGAGGCGCCTGATCCGCACAGCCTTCAGCCGCTGGTCAGCGCTATACAGGCGCCAGCCTATGTGCTCGACCGTCACTGGGATGCCGTGGCCTGGAATAGGCCGGCACAGGATCTGTTTACTGTCTGGCTTGGGCGTGACGGTGATGATAATGACCGCAATCTGTTGCGGTATGTTTTCCTGGCGCCGGACGCACGCCATTTCATCTCGGACTGGCCCGAAAGATCGCGCCGGCTGGTTGCCGAATTCCGCGCCGATACGGCTTCATTTCGCACAGATCCGGTTTTACAGGCCATGACCGAAGACCTCAGCCTGGAAAGCGCCGCCTTTTCCGATGTCTGGAAATCGCAGAGTGTGCTTGGCCGGGAAGGCGGCATTCGCACCTTCAACCATCCGGTTCAAGGCGGCGTGACGTACGCGCAATTCACGCTCCGCCTCACCGCCCTGCCGGATTTAAAACTGATCACGCTGGTGCCCGTCATGTCCTGAAACGGGTGTGACCCGTTTGCCGGTTAAGGCACAGGCGCCCTAACGGCAGATCAGCGCGTCAGTTCAGCGACTTTTTTGGCGCTGGCATGCGTTGCTTTTTTCGCATAAAGCCCGACATCGCGGCCGGTTTTCCTGACACGATTAAAATCGATGTCGCGAAGGCTGGCCGGCAAACGGGACATATCCACGCTATCCAGGCCCAGCTTGTCACGCAGGCGCTCGATGCGGGTTTTCGGCTTTTGTTGCTGCGCCTTGCAATAGGCATATCCGCCAAGCGCGCCGGCCGCCGCGAAGGCTGCATAGCCGGCAATCTTCATCCAGTCGATTTTACGGCTGACTGTCTCTACCTTATCGACAATTTCCGCCGCCAGATCGGCTTCGGACGCCTCATCATGATACGCGGCGCCTGACTCATAGGTGTCAGCCTCATAGGTTTCAGCAGACGGATCATAAGCCGGCCGGGCCAGGGTGTCTTCGATTTTGTCCAGGGTATCCATGGTCAGCTCCATTATGTGCGTTCGGATTATGTGCGTTTGCGGGCCACCCTAATCGTCATGACATAAAGAATATCCGGGTTACGCCACAACGAAACGTCAATAAGGGATAAGTGCCGCTGAGGCATAACGGCGTTCCTCATCGCGTCCTTATTTCCGATTCACTAAGCTTTAATGATAAAGAGAAACAATTCGATAACTGTAGTGAGTCCGGCGGATCACATACGGTCTGGCACATACGCATAAGGCGGAAAGTGAACGTCTCAAATGACAGCGCATACAGCGGATAATCCTGCGCGACGCCTCCTGGTGGTCGATGATAACGAGTCATCGGCCATGACCCTGAGCTGGGCCATGGAAATGTACGGCTATGAGGTCAGAACCTGCTATGATGGCGTTTCGGCGGTTCAGGTCGCCGGCGATTTTCAACCCGAAATCATCCTGCTTGATATCGGCATGCCCCTTATGGATG
>CAMLIY010000234.1 GCA_946480125.1 uncultured Asticcacaulis sp. | reverse complement strand
CAGTATATCCAGGATTTCACCGGCTTCTTCACGCCGGGCATCGTGGTCATCTTCGCGCTCGGCATGTTCTGGAAGCGTTGTTCGACGGCGGGCGCCTTCGCGGCCGTGGCCGGCGGCTTCCTGATGTCGTGCTTCTTTTACGTGGCGTCCTATCTGCACACCCATCCGGATTTCCTCGGTTTCAGCAATGGCTTCATGGCGACGACTGTGCCGGACATGCCGTTCATGAACCGCGTCGGCTGGGTCTTCTGGATCGCGCTTGGCCTGTGCGTCGCTGTCTCGCTGGTGGTGCCCAACAAGAAGGAAGTCTCGACGCTCACTCTGGAAGGCGTCAGCTTCAAGACGACTCCGGTCGTCAACGCCCTGGCGATTGGCGTGATTGTGATCCTGGTTGGCCTCTACTGGTACTTCTGGTGACGAAGCTCATTGGTGGTCTGCGAACCGTCACCTGCCAAGATACGTTCTTACGTATCGTTTTCACGATACTAGGGATGCGGTGCTCACGTACTTAAGTACGTCTCAGGGCCGCTTAGGCCGCTCCGCTTCTCGCCAGCTAACGGTTCTCGGCTCACCACTGAGCTTCGTCTTCCGTTCGCAAAGAAATAAAGGCGGCGGGGGGAAGCCTTCGCCGCCTTTTTCATGCCTATTGCCGATAGAGATTGCCCGGCGTAACGTGCCGCCAAAATCAAGGGAGGCTGTTATGGTGTCTGTTATGCGTGGTGCGCTGGTGAGCGCGGCGGTTCTGTCGGCGGTTGTTGCTTTCCCTGTCTTGGCTCAAGGCCTGGTGAAAACCGCCAATGGACCAGTATCCGGTGTGGTGGCCGATGGCGTTGAAAGCTTCAAGGGCATTCCGTTCGCCGCGCCGCCGGTGGGCGACCTGCGCTGGCGGGCGCCGCAGCCGGCCGCCCAATGGACAACGCCCCTGAAAGCTGATCATTACGGCCACGACTGCATGCAGCAGCCGTTCGGCGGCGATGCCGCGCCACTGGGCACCACGCCTTCGGAAGATTGCCTGGTGCTCAATGTCTGGCGACCGGCCCATTCAGCCAATAAAAAGCTGCCGGTGATCGTGTGGATCTATGGCGGCGGTTTCGTCAATGGCGGCTCATCGCCGGCGGTCTATGACGGCTCGGCCTTTGCCCGCAAGGACGTCATCATGGTCAGCTTTAATTATCGTCTGGGACGGTTCGGCTTCTTCGGACATCCGGCCCTAACGGCAGAGGACAAGGACGGACTGCTTGGCAATTACGGCTATATGGATCAGATCGCCGCGCTCAAATGGGTGAAGGCCAATATCGCGGCTTTCGGTGGTGATCCGGCCAATGTCACGATATTTGGCGAATCGGCCGGCGGCGGCAGCGTCCATATGCTGATGACCTCGCCCTTGGCCAGGGGCCTGTTTGCCAAGGCCATTGTTGAATCAGGTGGCGGGCGTGGCAATCTGATGGGCGAACGTCGCCTGAATCAAGACCTGCCCAACCTGCCGTCGTCGGAAACGCTCGGCATCGCCCTGGCGAAAAAGAACGGCATCGAGGGCATGGACGCCACAGCCCTGGCGAAACTGCGCGCCCTGCCGGCGGAGGCGGTGGTCGACAAACTTAACCTGGCCAATATGACGTCAGATACCTATGGCGGGCCAATGATCGATGGCCGGATCGTGGTCGAAGACCCGCAATCGGCCTATCTTTCCGGCCGTTACAACAAGGTGCCGTTGATGATCGGTGCCAATTCGGCCGATATCGGCTTTAATTTCGCCCAATCCAAGGCGGCGGCCTTCGCACCTTTCGGCAGCCATATCGACGCGGCGAAAGCCGCTTATGATCCGACGGGCAATGCCCCTGTAGAGGTCATCCGCTATTTCATGGGCATGGACGCGATGATGATCGAGCCGGCGCGGTTCGTGGCCTCGACCCTGGCGACGCAGGGCGTGCCGAGTTATGAGTATCGCTATGGCTATGTCACCGATTCGATGCGGGCAGACTGGAAAACGGGCACGCCGCACGCCACGGAAATTCCTTATGTCATGAATACCGTCAAGGCCAAGTATGGCGATGCCCTGACGGCAAAGGACGCGCGGATCGCCGATCAGACCAACAGCTACTGGGCCAATTTCGCCAAAACCGGCAATCCCAATGGCGCCGGTCTGCCGGATTGGCCGCGCTATGATCCGAAGACCGATGTGTTGATGAATTTCGCGCCTGATGGCACGCCGGTGGCCATGCCAGATCCCTGGAAAGCCCGTCTGGATGTGACCGCGGCCATAGCGCCATAGGAATTTACCGGCGTTCAGGTCCGGTTCACACCCGCATCCCTATATGTCTTTCAAGCAACAGGTTTAATCGTCCGTATCATTCCCCGACGGATTGTCAGACATTTTGCGTTACAGAAACACTTCCGCCTTCTAACGGTCGCTTTCAGCCGTTAATCGGACGGGTCGGGGACTATCCATTTTTCAGGCAGCATAATGCGTTCGACTAAATTCATGACTACGGGCCTGTATGGCCTGATCCTTTTTGGCTGCGTGGCAGGCGTTTCGCCGGCAATAGCGCAGGATGCGCCGCCACCGCAGGCCGCACCCGATACGGCCGCCAAGCCGGATGACGCCCCCCAGACCATCGTCGTCGAAGGCAAGAAGCTGCAAAACAAGATTGACCGGCAGTCTTACGACAACACCAAGGATATCGACAGCCAGACTGGCACGGCGGCGGATGCCCTCAACAAGGTGCCATCCGTCAATGTTGATCCGACCGGCAATATTACCCTGCGCGGCAATTCCAGCGTCCAGGTCTATGTCGATGGCAAGCCGTCGGTGATGATGCAGGGCGATAATCGTGCCGGCGCGCTGCAATCCATGTCGTCGGGCGATATCGATTCCATCGAGGTCATGACCAATCCCGGCGCGCAGTTTTCCTCGGAAGGCTCCGGCGGGATCATCAACCTGGTGATGCGCAAGAATCGCAAGCCGGGCAATACCGGCGCCGTCAACGTCAATGTGGGTGACGGGCGTTACAACGCTTCGCTCAACGGCGCGCGCAATACCGGCAAATATACCCTCAGCGGCGGCCTGAACATTCGCCACGATGATCGCCCGAGCCGCTCCGGCTCCGTTCAGGCGCGCCTGGATGCGAATGGCGATACGCTGACCCGTACCGAGCAATCGGGGCAATCCGAAGGTCAGAACGATAATATATCCGCCAATGCCGGTATCGATTATAATCTCGGTGACAAGGATACGATCGGCAGCCAGATCGCCTATTCGCGCCGGGAAATGGATAACGACAGTCAGGATACCTACGCCAACTACAATGCCGCCGGCGTCTATACGGGCGGCTATGTGCGCAATTCGCACAATACCGGCCCACGCGATGATTTCAGCTTCGATCTCAACTGGAACCACACCGGCGCTTTGGCCGGCGAGAGCCTGAAAACCGACCTGCGCTTCGGGCGCTCCACCGGCGATACGTCGACCCAGGCGGTCAATACCAACAGTGACGGCACGACCGATACCGAGACGCGCACCGCGCAGAGCGACTTCCATAATGCCGTCTTCAGTGTCGATTACGTCCGGCCTTTTGGTGAAGCCCAGATGACGACGGGTATCCAGATTACCCAGGATAATAACAGTTTCAGCAATGACGCCACCGGCGACAATGCGGCGGGCCTGATCAATGATTTCGCCTATCAGCAGACCCTGAGCGCCGCCTATATGACCTGGCAGCAGCCGATCGGTGAAAAGTGGACCGTCATGGGCGGTTTGCGCGCTGAAGCCCTGTCTCTCGACACCGACGCGGTGACTAGCGGCACGACGAGTCAAATCGATTACACCAAGTTGAGCCCCAGCGCTTTCGCCACCTATGTGCTGGATGACAGCACCAAGCTGCGCTTTTCCTATTCGCATCGCCTGCGCCGCCCGGCCCCACAGGATCTCAATCCGTTCGTGACCTACCGCGATCCGCAGAATGTCAGCGCCGGTAATCCGGATCTCAAGCCGGAAGAAACCGATTCGTTCGAAGCCGGCTATGAGAAGAGTGCCGGCAAGATCAATTATCAGGTGCGCGCCTATTACCGCAAAACCGACAGCAGCATTACCGACTACAGCTATTACCTGCCGCAGACTGACCCGGATGCGCCGCAGGTGCTTTTGACCACCAAGCGTAATTTCGGCGACAGCCAGTCGGGCGGACTGGAAGGCAATTTCGATGGCAAGCTGACCAGCAAGCTGTCCCTGCGCCTCAATGGCAACCTGGCCTATACCAAGCTGAACGCGGCCAGCCAGACCCGTGACACCGAGGCGACCACGCTTAGCGGCCGGATCAGTTTCGATTATACGGCCACACCTAAGGATCGCTTCCAGATCAGCTATTTTGGCCGTGGCAAGCAATTGACCGGCCAGGGCTATTCGGCCCCCTTCGGCTTTGGCAATATGTCGTATCGCCATCAGGTCACGCCCAAGGCAGCGCTGGTGGTGACGGTGCAGGATCCGTTCCGCACGGCGAAATTCAAGACCGTGGTCGATACCGACACGATCTATTCGGAATCGGCGCGCAGTATGCAGGGACAGGTCATCATGGTCGGCCTCAGCTATACGCTCGGCGGGCCCAGCGCCAGCAAGGATGGCGACGGTCAATGGAATGGCCGGCGTGGCTCCGGCGGCTGGGGTGGCCCTCCAGGTGGCGGCGGTGGCCCGATGTAAGATCAGAAGGCAGGGTGCAAACCCTGCCTTTTCTTTTGGCCTTTTTCTTTGCAATTTTTCTGTAATCGATTACACCTTGTGGCAGATATCAAAAAGACTGGCATGGGCGATATCCGTGACCGGCCATATTCACAGGGGTTTTCATGGATACGACCGCGCCGAAAGGCATTCTGGGGCAAGGTGGGGGCTGGTTGTTCGCCACTGCGTTTGCCGCTATCACCGCCACCTCCTTCTGCTTCATTCTGCGCGCGCTGGTCATCGATAACTGGGGCGTCGCCTTCGCCCTGACGGAAACGCAGAAAGGCGAATTGCTCGGCGTCGGTTTGTGGCCGTTTTCCATCACTATCGTACTGATGTCGCTGTTCATCGACCGGATCGGCTTTCGGGTGACTTTGTGGTTCGCGGCGCTCTGCCATATCATCGGTCTTGGGCTTCTGTTTACCGCCACCGGCTACTGGTCGCTCTATGCCGGCACCTTCATCATGGCGCTGGGCAATGGCGCGGTTGAGGCCGCCGCCAATCCGCTGATCGCCACCCTGTTC
>CAMLIY010000233.1 GCA_946480125.1 uncultured Asticcacaulis sp. | reverse complement strand
GCGACATCACATTCCCGACGGTGAACGGTCGCGAGTGGTATACGTCTGCTGACAACGCGAATATTCCGACGCTGGTTCATCTCGCGGGGGTATGGAGCGAGGACGCATCAGGATCTCGTTCGGTCTTAAGTGAATCCACTCCGCAAGAGCTGGAACTTCTAGCCGATAACTCTGCATCTCGTGGCGAGCCGTATGCCTATGTTTATTTCGGGCAGCGCATTCGGCTTTACCCAATTCCCAATGATGCTGTTTACACGATCCGCCTTCAGGTTGGGCCGTATCGCCTTGCGCCTCTGGTCAACGACACAGACGAAAATGCATGGCTGAATGAGGCCTACGACATGATCAAGGCAAGGGCGAAATATCTCGTCTACAAAAACACGATCAAGGATGCAGCTTTGGCCGCTGAAGCGCTGAATGATTACAACGATCAGGAAATGTCCCTGAAGAGCGAAACCACCAGCCGTAATGCGACCGGCTACGTTCAGGCGACGTGCTTCTGATGTTGATCCCAGCTGCAGAATATGCGCCCGATGTGGCCGACCTGAACACGTCATTTAGCAACGCGATCCAGAATGTCCTCTGCGCGAGTGGTGGCTATATCCCGGCCCCGGCACTCGCCGCGCTGACTTCTGCTCTGGGTGAGCAGCCGATCGGATGGCTTTCGGTCCGCAGCCTTGACGGATCTATCCGCTTCTTCGCCGGAACGCCGACGAAGCTTTACCTTCTCAACAACACAAACCTGACATGGACCGATATATCAAAGGCTGCGACCGTGTACAGCGCTACGGTTGACGTTCCATGGCACATCAAAGCGTTCGGCAATTTCGTTATTGCCGTCAACCAGAACGACGATCCGCAGGTATACCAGATCGGCACTGACGTATTGTTTCGCAATCTCGGCGGGTCTCCTCCTCGTGCCGGCCGCATTGCCATCTGGGGTGATTTCGTTGCTCTTCTCGACCTGACCAGCAACCAGAATCGCGTGCAATGGTCTGGCCTGAACAACTGCGAATTCTGGACGCCTGGTTCAAACAACAGCGACTATCAGGACTTCCCAGACGGCGGCAGGGTAACAGGCTCCACCGACGTCACCAACCCGATTGTATTTCTTGAAAGCGCGATCCAGCGGGCAACATTCGTGCCGGGGTCTGCTGAAATTTTCACCTTTCAAAAGGTTCAGGAGCAGCGAGGCGCAAAGTCCCCTCTTTCCGTTGCCACGCGTGGATCGTTTGCGTTCTTCGCTGACGCTGGTGGTTTCTTCCAGTGTGCTGCGGATGGCTCTGTTTCTCCCATCGGGTTTGAGAAGGTGGACAGAACCGTATTTGGCAAGGTTTCAGTCTATGGAACCTCAAAGATCATGGGCGCCATCGATCCTTTCTACAGCCGCGTTTATTGGGCTGTCGATACGAACGATGACAACCGATACGAGGAAATGTACGTCTACGACTGGCAGCTCCAGCGCTGGACGATGATCTCTATCAACGTCATTGGCATTTTTCCGTTCGCGACTTCAGGTTACACCCTCGACGGCCTCGACTCTGTCAGCTCCAGTCTTGATGCATTGCCATTTTCGCTTGACAGCAAGGTGTGGGACGGCGGCGCCCCTGTTCTTGGGAGCTTTACCTCCGACTGGAAGATCGGAGCGTTTTCCGGCTCAAATCTTGAGGCCACGATTACAACGCAGGAAATGGGCGACACGGCAGGGCAGGTGACGCGAGCGGTAGAAAGCACGCCTGTCGTGGATACAAACAACGTATTCGTTTCGATTGGCGTTCGCATGCGCCGCAGCGACAATGTTGTGTGGCTGCCTGAGCAAGTCCCATCCTCGAATACAGGGATCGTGAAAAAGCGTGCCCGCGCCCGGTTCATGCGTTTCAAGGCACGCATTCCAGCCGGGGTGATGTGGCGGAATTTCAAGGGGATTGATATCCCGACGACGCCGGCGGGGTCTCGATGAGCCTTTCTATCCACCTTACAACAGACTGGCCGTTTGAGCGTGTCGCCAGATATGGCCGAGAAGTCACCGCAGCGATGAAGAAGCTTGTGGAGCGCTTTCCTGACGAGCTTACACTGAGTGGGCTGGCTGATGACGTTATCAGCGGCAAAAACCAGCTCTGGCTCATCCTCGACGGCGAGGATTTCAAAGCATTTGTTACCAGCGAAATCAAGGTCAACGAAGAGACTGGCCGCAAAATCGTAATGTTGAGCGAACTGGCCGGCGAAGGTGGAATTGATCTCGTCCCGCTCATAGAGGCGATTGAGAAATGGGCGCGTGAAATCGGTGCCCACGAACTGACGCCGTTAGGGCGCGAGGGTTGGCGCAAGCCGTTGGCAAAAGCCGGATACAAGCCGAAGCTTGTTCTGTACAGCAAGGATCTGACGAATGGGTAGCAAGTCCTCCAAGCAGACAACCGAGAACAAGCCCCCGGCATGGTCTGAGCCGCTATTCAAGCAATCAGCGCAGGAAGCACAGAAGATTTACGATTCCGGCGCTGGCGGTAACGTATATCAGGGCCAGACGGTCGCAGGGCTGGGCGGGACCACCAACGCGGGCATTTCTGGCATACGGACTGCTGCGAACGCCAACTACCTGACGAACCCGACCGCCGCCGCCTCCAACCTTTCGGATATGGCCTCCGGCAAGTACCTGAAAGAGGGGAACCCGTATTTCAATGAGGCCCTTCAGGGCCAGCTTGATAATACCGCGGCATCTGTCATGAGCCAGTTTTCGGGCGCCGGCCGCTATGGCTCCGGGGCAAACACGAATGCCCTGACGACGCAGCTTGGCAATATTCGCAGCACGGCTCTTGCAGATCAGTTTAGCCGCGACAGTCAGAATATGCTCGCCGCCAATGGTCAGATTGACTCTTCAAACGCTGGGCAGCTTCAAGGCCAGATCGGGGCCAATCAGGCCGTAGTCAATGCGGGTCAGCTTGAAGATCAGGCAAGGCAAGCACAACTCACTGCCGATTTCACCAAGTGGCAGTCTCAGGACATGGAGCCTTGGACGCGTCTCGGGCTTCTCCAGAGTGCTGCGGCCGGATCGGCCGGGAACTATGGTACTAACACGCAGACGTCAACACAGCCGTTTAACGGCCTGCAGGCTGCTGGCGCACTTGGTTCTCTGTTCACAAAATCGGACGCGCGTCTCAAGTCTGGAATTGTCCCGGTCGGCGTCAAGAACGGCCATGTCATCTACGAATGGCAGTATCTCGGCTCCACAGCGCGCTATCGTGGCGTGATGGCGCAAGATGTGATCGACATCGACCCGATGGCCGTCATTATCCAGGATGGCTATTTCGCCGTCGATTACGCTCGACTTGGCTTCGAAATGGAGGCTGCATAAATGGCTTTCAACATCATGGACCTGTTCTCGGCCCCGGCGGTAAACCGCCTTTTGCAGCCGCAGCAGAGCGCGCAAGGCATCCAGAATTTCCTTGCAAACCCAGCTGTCCAGCAGCCCCAGATGGCACCGCAGCTTCCGCCACCTGTTAGCATCGGTCCGGCTCCGCCCGTTGCTCAAGCACCAGTTGATCCGATGCAGACGGATGCCGTTGCTGCTCCACAAGCTACTCCTGCTCAATCACAGATGCCGCAGCAAACAAATCAGCCGTTCTTTAACGATGAGCGCAAAGCGATGCTTGGCGATATGTTCACGGGCTGGGCTATGGGATCTACCCCATCCGAGAGCATTGCCATGGGCGCCAAGTTGGTTGCGGCCAATAAGGGAACACGGAAAAATGTCAACGAGACTGTGAACTGGCTCAAAGGCAAGGGCATGGACGAACAGCAGGCAAAGATGCTTGCAGGCAGCCCTCCGGCGCTGAACGAATATCTCAAGCAGATGATCGGCGGCGATAAACAGAGACCTATTGAGGTTGGTGGCCGCCTCATCGACCCGACGACATATAAGGTCATCGCAGACTTCAGCGACCCGAATGCAAAACTGACGAGCGATCAGCGGGAGTATAAGGCTGCGCAAGATCAGGGCTTCACTGGCTCGTTTATGGATTACCAGATCAAAATGAAGGAAGCAGGCCGGAATCAGGTAAATATTGATACTGGCGCAAAACTGCCGAGCGGCTTCCGCTGGCTCGATCCCAATAAGCAGGAATTGGGCGTCGAGCCTATTCCAGGTGGGCCAGCTACGCAAGTTCCGGGCGAACTTGCCGCGCGCGTCGGCATGGGCGACAACTTCCTGAAAAACGATTTGCCATTCCTTAGGAAGCCAGAGTCCCTTGAGGCGGCTACCGGCCCAATCGACCGCACACAAGCTTATTTCGGGATAGGCGAACCCGGCGTCGTAGAACGCAAGTTTCAGTCAGGCGTCGAAGTGCTGTCACGCCTTCTCTCTGGCGCCGGCATGACCCAAGTTGAAATAGACGAGAAATCCAGACGGTACATGCCAACCAAATATGACACACCGGAAAGCCTTAAGACTAAGCTCGACCAGCTCGAAGCTGAAATTAAAGCGGCCGGCGATGCCGCGATGCGTGGCCGTGGTGGGAGCATCATGACATCCTCAGCGGGCGTGCGCAAATATAACCCACAGACAGGGATGATTGAATAATGCCGGTTCGCATCTCAGCTCCCGACGGGTCAATTGTTGAATTTCCTGACGGAACACCTGATGACGTCATGGCAAACGCCATGCGTAAGACGTTTGGCAGTAATGCTTCGCAGCCTGACCCTGTTTCAAAGGCACCTGCTGGCCGCCACCTTTCTTTTGAGGAAGGACAGGCAGCAATGGGTGCTGAAGGCGCTAGTGGGGCGGCTGGAACCGGACTAATGGGTATTGCCGAAGGCGTCCCAGTCCTTGGGCCATATATAAAAAGCGGGCTCCAGAAGGCGTCCGCAGGTATCGCATCATTGATCGACGGGGAAAGCTATGGATCAAACCTGAGGCAGGGAGAGGCTATTACCGATGAGACGCAGAGAGCGCATCCCTATATCAATACGGCGGGGCAAGTCGCTGGCGCGGTAGGTAGCATGATTCCTTTGGGTGCAACGTCAGTCGGCGCGCGCGCGCTTGGTATGACAGGCCCGAGCCTCATAGGTCGGATTGGAATGTCTGGCCTCTCGAATGGAGTAATCGGCGCAGCGGATACGGCAGCCAGAGGTGGGGATGCAAAAGATATCATCAACAACGCTCTGATTGGCGGCGGTGTCGGGGCAGCGATCCCGGCTGTTGGTGCAGGGATTAAGGCCGGCATACAGGCAATTGGTGATAGG
>CAMLIY010000232.1 GCA_946480125.1 uncultured Asticcacaulis sp. | reverse complement strand
GACGCTGATCAAAACCGCATTGTTGACGCGGTCGTGGATATAGAAAACGCCGTCAACGGCCCGGTCCGACGTCCCCGAAAGACTGCGGTCCGAGGCCGCAACCCCCTTGGAGACGCTCCAGGTCTTGCCCATGTCACGACTGAAGAAAGCCCCTTCCTTATCAGGAAGCCAGAGCAGGGATGTACCCTTCGCCGAAATGCAGATCCGACCTGCATTCTGCCATTCACCCTTGGCGTTTTGCCGCTTGTGCGGCGTCGTCGGGAACGGTCGCCAACTGAGGCCGCCATCCGTCGAAAAGTAGCCATTGGTCGCAGCGGGATCGGACGTACGGACGACAAATTCAGGGGCCAGGGCGGCGAAATCAACGCTTAGATTGCTCTCACTGTTGGGCCTGAAGAGGCCACTCTTTGGCGCTTGGCTGACATCGTCCCAGCCAGCGCCAGCCACATCGCCCATCGCGGCATACACCGTGGCGCCGGCTGGCGGGCTCGCCAGGTCCAGAACCGCCGTTTCCTCGAAACCCTTCTGGATGAACTCGAAGCGAAGATCCCCAGCCCCATCGATCTGATCAAGATTCCAGGTCATCCACAGACCATATCCGGTGCCGTAAATAAGGCTCGCTGGATTGAAGGGATCGATTTTCACGTCAGCGATCCAGTGGCCCATCCAGTCTTCACCTTTCAGGTAATCAACGAGCCACGGAAAGCCGGCGGGATCGTGTCGGGCCTGCGGGCCTAGCGGCTTCCAATGCTTCCCGCCATCCCGCGAAATGTAGATGTCATCATGCGTGGCCCAACGATTCATCGTGGAGACCACGATCGTGCCCGGCTTTTGCAGATCGACATCCAGACCGCAGTAAGCAAAATTAGGGTTGGCTCCCCCCGGCTTCATCGGAGAGATATCGCGCCACTCACCGGTCTTGGCGTCCAGACGGTAAAGAGCGCCGTTGTCACCGCCCCAGGGCGCTCGCCCATTGGACAGGGTGACGAACAGATTGCCGTCACCGTCGATGACGGCGCGCTGTGGAATGAATTTAGGCAGACCCGGCATCGGCACGAATGTTGCTCCGCCGTCCGTGCTCTTATAGAGCCCACCCTGATCCTCATTGCTACCGACGTAGAGCGCGTTCCCCAAAGCATCCATCAGAACAAGCGAAATGCGCTTGATGGGCAAACCGTCGACGCGAGTGAAGGTCTTCCCAGCGTTACGACTGACAAACAGCCCATCCTGGCTGGTGCCCAAGAAGAGGATAGTGCCATCAACCGGATGGACAATCAGCCGCTCTCCGGTGCCACGACCGTCGGCATTGCCGCCGAGCTTCACGCCGGCCGGCAAGGCGGTAATCGACCAGGTGTTCCCGCGGTCACCTGAGCACAGGACGGCACCGTCGCGGGCCCACTCGCTCAGATACTCACCACAGGCCATATAGAGTTTGTTGGAATCATTCGGGTCGAGCGCCATGGCGAGCACGCCCATCAAATCCGCATCGTCCGGTCCCAGGAAGTCCGTCAGTGGAATCCAGGCCTTTACTTGCGGATCGAACCGGTAGGCGCCGCCAACATCGGTGCGCGCATAGAGAAGACCCTTTTCATTCGGATGGTAGAGAAAGCCATCGACAAAGCCCCCGCCGCCAAACGGCACACTGCGCCAGCTGTAAGGCGTAACCGTCTCCGCCGTCGCGACCGACCAAACGGCAGTGCCGCAGGCAAGGGTGGCAGCACCTGCCAACAGATTTCGGCGAGACATCACGGTCATGAAAGGCTCATTTCGGTGAATAAGAAAAAAAGGCCCCTTCCCGGCTCTCGGAGAGGAGAAGGGGCCCTCGGGAGATGGGCAGCTCAGCAGAACTTTCCGCCGTTGGGAGAACGTTGCCCCCCACTCTCGAGACGGGAAACTAAAAAGGGGATGGATCGCAGCAGGCCGCCGCGCTCATGTTTGCAGCCAGCTGGGTATAATTGGGTCCATGGTCGACTTCCTGTGGTTCATTATGCTCGCGCACATACGGAGACGCAGGCCCGTCATGGCCCAACATTCCTAGCTTGTCGCGAAGTTATAGGCTTAAGTCTTAGGGTCAAATAATTGTAAGACAAATCTATTTTAATAATAATTACAAGTATATTATGGGCTGTTGCAGTTATACAACTATGCGTTTTAAGTATTATGGCAGCAAGTTAGGCGCTAAACATCTTATGACGCTAGCGTTTCTCTATTTTTATCTATGAAACTCAGGCTCAGACCCAGATCAGCCTTCCCGAGTTGAGCGTTCAAGCCGATCTCTCAGTTGGAAAGACGTAAGTCACAGAACATTGTGAACCTTCGGATGGAAATTTTTTCGGTGTGCCGGAAATAACGGTATCAGCTCGCCCCAGCCGTTGCCCGGCAATGTGTAGAGATAAAGTCCGCATGCAGCGGCAACGCTTCTGCAGCGCGCGATACCGCTGTCTTCAGGTCGCGCATTGCACGGCCAAGGCCTTCCAAGGGTATGCCATTGACGACAGGATCGTGACCCTGCGGAACAATGCCTTGGCCGAGCATGACCGCGAGCCAGCTGTCCTCCGTGAAAAGTTCATCACGATAGCGGGCAATCCGACCCGTTTCAGCGAACAGCGCGATCTTTTCTGCCAGGGAATCAGGAATAGCCATGTCCCGGCAGGCGCGCCAAAACGGCAAATTGCCGCGCGCATTTGCCTTGTAATGAAGGATGATTAGGTCGCGGACCTGTTCGTACTCCTCCAAAGCCAGACGATTGAATGCGCGGCGCGACGCCGGCGAAAAACTGGCGTCCGGGAAATGCGTCAGTAAGCGCATGATCCCCGTTTGGATTAGGTGAATGCTCGTTGATTCCAACGGCTCGATAAATCCGCCGGATAAACCTATAGCGATAACATTCTTGTCCCAAAGGGACTTGCGATGGCCCGCCTGGAATCTCAGGCGTCTCGGCACTGATAGCGCGCGCCCGGGCAGGGTAGCCATCAGCCTGGCTTCAGCCTCATCGTCTTGAAGCGTGCCGCTATGGTAGACATAACCGTTACCGGTTCGATGCTGAAGGGGAATGCGCCAGCGCCAACCGGCCTCATCGGCGATGGCGCGCGTATACGGCAGAAGCTCGCCTTCGGACTCGCAAGGGACAGCAACCGCGCGATCGCATGGCAACCAGGCGCTCCAGTCCTGATAACCGGCGCGCAGTGTCTCTTCAATCAGAAGCCCCCGAAATCCCGAGCAATCGATGAACAGATCGCCCTCGACAATTTGGCCGCTGCGCAGCATCACCGAGGTGATGTGTCCCGTCTCGGGCGCCTGACTGACGCCAGTGATCAGGCCTTCCACGCGCACCACGCCCCGTTCCTCGGCATAGTCGCGCAAAAACCGGGCATAAAGGCCGGCGTCGAAATGAAACGCGTAGGACATAGACGGCAATGCTGATGCCTGTGCCTTTGGCAAATGTCCGAAACGGCCGAGCCTCGATGCCACCGCGCAGATATTGTAATCGCTAATGTCACCGACCGCGTCCCGTTGGGACGGGTCTTGTGTAAGCCGCAGCCACATCTGGTGGAACTTCGCGTCTATTCGATCCAGGCCATGGCGGCCGAAGGGGTGAAGATAGACACTTCCCGGCCGATGCCAGCCGTCAAACTCGATCCCGAGCTTAAAGGTGCCCATTGTCCTGCTAAGGAATGTCGCCTCGTCAATACCCAAAAGATCGTTGAAAATGTGCAAGGTGGGAATCGTCGCCTCGCC
This sequence comes from uncultured Asticcacaulis sp., assembly GCA_946480125.1. Next base: position 1,498 of record CAMLIY010000232.1, on the reverse strand, counting down.
TACGCCGACTGTGCCGATCTCGTCCGATTCTACAACGGTGACGCGTGGACCGCGCGGACCGAGAAGCCTGGCGCAAGCCGCCGCACACATCCATCCGGCCGTGCCACCGCCCACAATCACCACCTTTTGCAGGGGCTGAATTGTCATGCCGGCTGTCCTTCGGCGCCGCAGAACTGACGGACATAATCTGCGTGGAAAGGCATCGCGGCGACCGCACTGTCAATTCGCGATCGGACGTCAGCCATAAAGGCGTGGAGCTCAGCTTTCGCCACCTTGTCCGCCAAGGGGTCATACCCAGCCGGGAGGTCAGCTTGGCCTAGCAAGACCGAAACCCAACTGGGCCGCGTGAAAAGCTCATCGCCCGATACACGTACTCGGCCGTTGCCCCGAAACAGCTCCACGCGCTCGGCAAGGGAGTCGGGCACGCTCATGTGACGACAATAGCGCCAGAAAGCCTCGTCTCGAAATGAGAGCTTGTAATGTAGGATCAGGAAGTCACGAATGGACTCGTATTCCGCAGCCGTCTGTCTGTTGAATTCCTTGATATCGGCTCGATCGAAGTCGGCGGACGGGAAGAAGGCCAGGAGCCGGACGATCGCCGTCTGAATGAGGTGAATGCTGGTCGATTCAAGCGGCTCCATGAAGCCGGCGGCAAGCCCTATCGCGACACAGTTTTTTACCCAGGACTGCTTTCGTCGCCCGGTCGCGAAGCGGATTCGACGAGGCTCGGCCAATGCCTTTCCGTCAAGCGTATCAACCAGCCTGACCTCAGCTACCTCGTCGTCAAGGAACCGGCTGGCATACACATAGCCGTTCCCGACCCTGTGCTGAAGCGGTATCCGCCATCGCCATCCCGCAGTGTCCGCCGTCGAACGGGTGTAAGGTAGGGGCGCGGTCTCGGATGCGCTCGGCACGGCAATAGCCCGATCACACGGCAGCCAGCTTGACCAATCTTCAAACGCCGTCCCCAGTGTCCGAGCAATCAAAAGTGCACGCAATCCTGTGCAGTCGATGAAGAGATCACCCTCCAAGCGGCGTCCACCAGCGAGTTCCAGCGACGTTATCTGACCTGTGCCATCGTCTTGATGCACATGTTCGATTTTTCCCTCGACCCGCAGCACACCATTCGCCTCGGCGTGCCGACGCAGGTATTGCGCGTAGAAACTGGCGTCGAAATGAAAGGCGTAGTTCAGTGGCGCATTTCCGGTGTTACGACCGGCGACCGGATGAATGAAGCGGCCGGCCCGCGCCGCGACGGAGCATAAGTTATAGTCGTCGATCTCGCAGGGGCGGCCCGCCGCAGCTTCCTGTTGCGCGTACTTCAGCCAGAGCTGATGGAAATAGATGTTCTCATGATCACGTCCGTGCACCGTAAACGGGTGCATGTACCGGCGGCCGACCTCGCCCCAATCGACAAACTCGATGCCCAGTTTGAAAGTCGCTTGGCACGCGCGCATGAAGTCGGCCTGATCGATACCCAGCATGTTATTGAACGCAT
>CAMLIY010000231.1 GCA_946480125.1 uncultured Asticcacaulis sp. | reverse complement strand
CGCCCGAGTCTTGCGTGCGGCGGCTCCAGTCGGTCAGTTCGCGGGTCAGGGTGCGCTCGCGGGCTTCACGGGCCTGACGGTCGCGGGCGTCCTGATCGAGGTCGGCACGGGCGCGCATGACCGCCTGGCGGTGGGTATCGGCCAAGGCACGGGCCTCATTGAGACGGACGCGCATGGCCTCATTATCGAGCGCACCGGACTGGCTGGCCAACACCGTCTCGTAGGCCGTCTTCGCGTCGGCATGTTCAGCGGTCAGGCGGGTGAGGGTGGCTTCCAGCGCTTCCAGCCGCGCCTCATATTGTGTCTGGGCGCGCAGGCGCATCTCCAGATCATTCTGGCGATTGCGCAGGTTGCGCTCCAGATCGGGCAGGTGATTGCGCGCTGTGCGCAGATTGTCTTCATGGCCGCGTTGCGCTTCAGCGGCCGTGGCTTGCAGCTTCTGGGCCTCGGCCATCTTCGGCTTCAACCCATCGATCTCGGTTTCCAGCTCATCATGACGCGTGCGCTGGGCCAGGCGGACGGCTGCGGGCTTGGGCGCCTTGGCACGGACAATCAGGCCGTCCCAGCGCCACAGATCGCCTTCTTTTGACACCAGCCTTGCACCAATGGGAAGCTGGCCTTGCAGCCGGTCGCCATCGCCCTGTGTCACCACGCCGATGGTAGAGAGGCGGAGGGCCATGGCGGCGGGCGCCTTTACATTGACGCTGAGCGGCGTCACGCCAAGCGCCGCCATGTCGATGGTTTTCGCCTGGCTCTCGAAATCCTCACTCCAGAAGGCGAGCGCGGTCTGGACATTCTTTTTGGACAGGCTGAGATTGAGGTCGTCACCCAAGGCGGCGGCCAGAGCCAGTTCGTAACCTTTTTCCGGACGGACGGCATCAAGTACCGGCGAGCCATCCTTGCGCACGCTAGTCAAAATTTGCGACAGGCCGCGCGCTTCAGCGGTCAGGCGGCCCAACTGGTCCTCGATCTCGCGCATGGCTTTGCGCGCCTGCGCCTCGGCATTGGCCAGGGCCGGACGGGCGGTTTCCAGTTCCTCGGCGGCCTTGCGGGCCGTTTCGAGATCGGTCTGGGCGGTCGTAACTTGTGCTTTGAGGCCATCGAGCGCGCTGTAATCGAAGGCGCCCAGCGCCTTGTGGTCGTTCTGGGCGGTCTGCAATTGCTGGCTCAGGCGGTCAAAGCGCGATTTGGCGTCGCCGAGCCGCGAGGCCTCCAGCCGCTGACGTTCCACCTGAGCGGCCTGTTCGGCGGCAATGGCCTCGATGGCCTGATCGGCTTTCACGCGCTCGGCTTCAGCGGTCTCGACGGCGGCTTTCAGTTCCGGTTCCCGCATCGGGGCGGCGGCGATTTCCTCCTGCACCCGCGCCAATCCCGATTGCAGCCGTTCGACCTGCATCGAGCCGTCGGCCGACAGATCGACCTCGCGCTGGAAATCGCTGCGCAGGCGGGCAATGTCGCCCTTCATGCGCTCGATTTCGCTGGCGACCTGCTTTTCTTCCAGATCGAGGCGCTCTTTCTCGATATTGAGCCGGTGATTGACCGTGGCGGCCACAGCCTCCTCTTCGCGCAAAGGGGCGATGCTCTCGGCAGCCTTCAATGCGGCAGTCTGCGCCACGGTTGCGGCGCGGGTGGTGGTCTCGACGCGCAGACTCTGGGCGTGCATGTCGCTGACCGCGCCTTCGAGCAGGGCGCGCACTTCCAGCCATTTGGCATGGAGAATGGCCTTTTGCAGGGCGCGGATTTCGGCGGAAATCTTCTTGTACTTGTCGGCCTGGCGGGCTTCGCGCTTCAGGCGGGAGAGGGCTGAGTCGAGTTCGCGGGCGATATCATCGAGCCGCGACAGGTTCGATTCGGCAGCGGACAGCCGTAGTTCGGCTTCATGGCGGCGGGTATGCAGTCCGGAGACGCCGCCGGCTTCTTCGAGCACGCGCCGGCGGTTCTGCGGTTTGGCGGCGATCAGTTCCGAAATCTGGCCCTGGCGGACGAGCGCCGGTGAATTGGCGCCGGTGGAAGCATCCGCGAATAAAAGCTGCACATCGCGGGCGCGCACCTCCTTACCGTTGATTTTATACGACGAGCCGGCGCCGCGATCAATGCGGCGGGCGACGTCGAGTATTGGCTGGTCGGTAAAGGGCTGCGGGGCCAGACGATCGGAATTGTCGATGGTCAGCGTCACCTCGGCCCAGTTACGCGATGGGCGCTTGTCAGAGCCGGCGAAGATGACATCGTCCATGCCGGCGCCGCGCATGGCCTTGGCGGAGGTGGCGCCCATCACCCAGCGCAGGGCTTCCAGCAGGTTCGACTTGCCGCAGCCATTCGGCCCGACAATGCCGGTTAGGCCCGGATCGATGCGAAACTCGGTCGCATCGACGAAGGACTTGAATCCCGAAAGCTTGATCTTCTGAAACTGCAAGGATGGACCAAAGATTTGTTGGATTCCGGTTTCCGTTTTAGAAACCGGCAAGCATGACTATGCGCCCGAGCTGATGCGAGGAGCCTCGCGGCGCCTGAGCGGCAAAATGTCGATTCCTCCACCTTCATAGCAGAACGGCGGGCGTCAAGAAACTTTGCTTCAGAAAGGGTTAATTCCTGTGGATGCTTACTTCGCAGAAGCGATCGCTGCATCCAGATCCTTCATCTCGTGGCCATCGATCTTCTTGCCGTTGACCAGGAAGGTCGGCGTGCTGCTGACCCCGTCCTTTTCCATATGGGCGCGCATGGTTTTCATGAAGGCATTAAATCCGGCCTCGTCTGAGACACAGGCTTGCATAACGGGGGTAGTCATGCCGGTTTTGGCGGTAACATCCGCCATGACCGTGCCGATCTGCTGGCTTTGAAAATACTCCGCCTGGCCGGCGAAGAAGGCGTTGACGACGGTAAAGTAAGGCGTGGAATCGGTCGGGGTCCTGCTGTGCGCCACGGCGCAACGGCCGATCAGGAAAGCCGACAGGGCGTATTGCTGCGGATTGGTCAGAACCTCGCGGAAAACATAGCGCACCTTGCCAGTGGCGAGATATTTCGATTGGAAGGCTGGCCAGTTTTCCGTTTTCCACGCTGCGCAATGCGGGCAGGCGGCGGAGGCATATTCCATAACAGTCACCGGCGCATTCGGGCTGCCTAGTGTCATGTCCGGCAAGAGGCCCGGATCAGACGGCACGACCAGAGCCGGGATTTTTGCTGTGGGCGCTTTTATCACCGTTTTGGCCAAGGCAGGCATACTCAGCAAAGACAGGGACAGCAGTGCAACCACAATATGCCTTGTCATGTTTTATTTGCCTGCCAGAAGAGGGGCAAAGGCTTCGTCAAAGTCAGCAATTGTGCCCGTTTTTCGCTCAAATCGCTTGCCATTGATGAAAAAGGTCGGTGTGCCGGTAATGTCATCTTCTTTCAGATACTTGTCGACATTGTCCTGGATGCGCGTCAGGCCCTTCTCATCGCTTACGCAGGTATTGAATGCCTTTTCATCGATGCCGACAGAGGCGCCGATACGCTTCAACACCGGCAGGGCATTGGTGGTCGTGCCGTCACCGAACATCTCACCCTGGGCCTTCATGATCTGATCTATGACCTTGAAGTAGTTTTCCTTGCCGGAACAGCGCGCCAGCAGGATGCCGGCGGCGGAGACATCGCGTGGTTCGGTCAGGAATTCACGATAAACATAGCGGATCTTGCCGGGCGTGATGTATTTGGCCATCAGTTCGGGCATGACGTCCTTATTGAATTCGGCGCAGTGAGCGCAAGTGACCGAAGCGTATTCGATCAGCGTCACCTTGGCATTCTCACCTGCGCCAAGGCTCATATCGCCTTCGACCGGCTTGATCGATTTACCACATCCGACGAGCAACAGCGCCGTGGCGGCCAGAGTCAGGAGTGTGCGTCTGGAGGAAAGCATATCAAATCCTTAGAATGGCTTACTTGCCGAGATAGGGTTTCAGGGCCGCGTCGAAGTCTGCAATGTTTTGCGGAATACGGTCGAACTTCTTGCCATTGATGAAGAAGGTCGGTGTGCCGGTGACGCCATCCTTGGTCATATATTGCTGGTTCAGCTCATTTAGCCGGGTCAGCCCCTTCTCGTTGGTGATGCAGGTGTTGAAGGCCTGCTCGGACATGCCAAGCGACTGGCCGATACTGAACAGTACCGGGCGGGCATTGGCGTAGCCGGTTTCTTCGCCCCCCATCGCTTCCTGCGAACGCATAACGGCGTCGATGACGTTGAAATACTTGTCCTTGCCGGCGCATTCGGCCAACAGGTGGCCAGCGGCGGCAACGGCGGGATTGCCCGTCATCATCGGACGGTAGACATAACGCACCTTGCCGCTATCAATATATTTGGCCTTGAACTCCGGCATGACGGTTTCATTGACATGGCCGCAGATAGGGCAGGCGACTGAAGCATATTCTATGACGGTGATCGGCGCCGTAGCCTGGCCCATCGACATTTCATCGGCGGCCACAGTGCCAGTCGAATTTTTCTTTTCGCAGCCAGAGACCAGCAGGGCCAGGCCTATGGCGGCGGATGCGCCGATCACTCGAAGAGTTTTGCCGACGGAATTTTGCATATCTAGCCCCGAAAATAGTCTGGAAAAGGTGATAGGCGAGGCGGAACTCGCACCCTCAAGTCTGTGCCTTTTTAAAGCGTTCGATTGCGCTGTAAATATGGCATTTTCATTTTGACGATTATTAGACTCTATCCTTTCATATTATCACGTTTGAGAATGGAGCGTCCGAGTTGCAGCAAGGACTTTTTCAGTTTGTCATCCCCGACATCGCTCAGGGATTGCTGGAGCGCCAGTTCTTCCTGCGCTGAAAGTGGTTTCGGCCGGGCATATTGTGGTTTTTTCGGCGTCTGGGTGAGGGGGCCCTGAATGATGCGCAACTTGTCTATGGTCTTCGCGCCGAGGTATAGGTTGATGCGGTCGATCAAGGTGGCAGACTGGTGCTGCACCAACGGCGCATAGGCGCCCATGACGCGGATTTCCAGAGCGCCGGCACCATGGGCGCGCCCCTTGATGATACGGACGGGTTCACAGAGTTTGGCCAGACTTTCGCCGGCAATCTCGGTCCAGCGGTTTTTCAGCTTGCCAGAGCCATCATCCATCTGCTCAAACCGGGCTTGCAGGCTTTTCAGCAATGGCTGAACCTGCCGCGTGATGGGCGGCGGCGCCTTGGGCATGCGCTTGGTGTGCGTGGTGCGCAGGATGCGAAGCGAGTCTTCAAGAGATGGCAACGGGCGTTTCA
>CAMLIY010000230.1 GCA_946480125.1 uncultured Asticcacaulis sp. | reverse complement strand
GCAGGAGCCGGGCGGCCTCGCGGGGTTCCACAGGGCGCAGGGCAATACGGTCTTCGGGCAGATCAAAATCGAAATCGGAAATGAGCATGCCGCTGTCTCAAGCCGCAAATGCGCGGCAGGTCAAGACTTAAACGTGGCGAATGATTGGACCCGGCGTCTCAGGCCGCCCGACTTTGGTTGCCTGCCTTGATCCAGTCAAGCCCTTCGTCAAATGTATCGAAAATAGCGATCCGGCGGTTTGGCATGACATCAAGCATGGCTTTTAAATTAAAAGTGAGGTCGACGTCGCCACCGACAAGGGCCATGCTGCGGCCAGTGTCGCGGCCGCGTGTAAAGGCGGCCCATTTATCTGTGAGAAATTTGAGGTGGTCGCGCGATAGCTCGGCTTCATAACGACGAAAATCGAAAATGGCATTGAAAAGCCAGGGATTATCGACTGTGGCCAACATATCAATCAGATCCCGGCCGCCATCCTGATCATTGCGCAGACTGTGAAATCGGATAATCAGGATCATATTGTCGCGATCAACCGTGACCGCATAACGCGAACGCTTACTCATACTCAAACTCTTTGCAGAACACTCTACCAAACGGCGTTATTTTATCGCCTGGTAGAGTATTCTGTCAAAGGTCTTAAGATGGATTTAAATCGCAGGCTTAAATCCATCTTCACCACACACATCACGCGACGTCGGCGGCCACTTTCATACTGACGATCTTGCCGGGGTTGCGCGGCGGTTCACCCTTGGGCAGGGCGTCGACATTTTCCATGCCCTCGGTAACCTGGCCCCAGACGGTGTACTGGTTGTCGAGGAAGCGGGCATCGTCAAACACGATAAAGAACTGGCTGTCGGCCGAATCCGGATTTTGCGAGCGCGCCATCGAGCAGATGCCGCGAACGTGCGGTTCCTTGTTGAATTCGGCCTTGATCTTCTTGCCGGAACCGCCAAAGCCCTGGCCCTGCGGATCGCCGCCCTGAGCCATGAAGCCGGGGATGACGCGGTGGAACACGATGCCGTCATAAAAACCTTCGCGCGCCAGTTCCTTGATACGGGCGACGTGGTTCGGCGCCAGATCGGGGCGCAACTGGATGGTGACGGGGCCGGTATCAAGCGTCAGGATCAGGGTGTTTTCGGGATCGGTGGACATGGGTGTCTCCTTTGTCGCTAAAATCGTGGGCCTGACATAGGGGCTGGTCAGGGCAATTGCAAAAGAAAATCTATCCTGTGCATTCCGCGGGCTTCTTTTCGTCCGGGCCATACATTGCGCACGAGCGATCGATTTCGCCCTGAATCATCTGGCAGCTATTGGCCGCATTGCAGGGCGGGTGCGTGGCCGGCGAGACCATGATGCAGCGCTCGACCAGCCGGTCTGAGGCCGCCTTGCCGATTTCGGACAGGCAGGTGCCGTCACTCGATAACGAGGCTGTGGAACTGATCGCGGCCGGAATAACGATTGATGACCGGCTGCTTTCGGAGGCACCGCTTTCTATCGCTGTATCTTTCGGCGGCGCGGGCGAACACGCGGTGGCCAGCAGGGTGACGGCAAGCAGGACGTGGATATGGCGCATGACGGCTCCTCGATTTACCGCATACCCTAGCAGCAATGAAAGTAAGGAAAAAATAGTTTCCGCAGGATCGGCAAAAACCGTTATAGACGCGACATGAACGACAATCCTGACGATCCCACCAAAGAAGAACCGCGCCGCAAGATGATTAAACCGCCCACGGGTGGTAATCTGTCCGGCCGCCACAAAGGGCATACGGCGGTCAAGACGGCGCGTTTTCGCACGCAGTCCTCGGCCAAATGGCTGGAGCGGCAACTGAACGACCCGTATGTCCAGAAGGCCAAGGCCGAAGGCTGGCGGTCGCGCGCGGCCTTCAAGCTGATCGAGATCGATGAACGTTTCAAGCTGCTCCACAAGGGCGTCAAGGTCATTGATCTCGGCTGCGCACCTGGCGGCTGGGTGCAGGTGGCGATCAAACAGGGCGCCTCGCATGTCGTCGGTGTCGATCTGTTGCCGGTCGATCCGGTGCCGGGCGCGGACCTTTTAGAGGCCGATTTCACCGATCCGGCCATCGGCCTGCAACTGATGGAACTGATGGGCGGCAAGCCGGACGTGATCCTGTCCGACCTGGCGCACAATACAGTTGGCCATAAGCAGACCGACCACCTGAAGATCATGAGCCTGCTCGAAATGGCCGGTGACTTCGCGCTCGATAACCTGAAGACCGGCGGCACGTTCGTGGCCAAGGCCTTTCAGGGCGGCGAAACCGAACACCTGCTGCTCAGGCTCAAGCTGGCGTTTGAATCGGTCAAGCATTTCAAACCGAAATCGAGCCGCGCCGGTTCCAGCGAAATCTACATTGTCGCCATGGGTTTTAAGGGTTAGGTTTCGAGTATGGAGGGGACGATATGAAAAAGCTGATCGCCGCGGTCGTTGTCATTGCGCTGATGTTTTTAGCGATCTGGACCGTGCCCTACTGGACGCATGGTTCCCGCGAAGTGACCGTCACCGGTGTGGACCACAAGATTCTTAGGACTGGCGACAAGGTAAAGGACGTTTATCTCGTCTTCACCACGGATGAGACCTACAAGAATGTCGACAGCCCGGCCTATCTGAAATTCAACTCGTCGGACATACAGGGCAAGCTTATCCAGACCGGCCGCTTCAGGATTTCCTATTACGGCTTCCGCGTGCCGATTTTCTCGATGTATAAGAACATTACCAAGGCCGAAAAGGTCGAATAATCGGCCTGCGCCTTTATTTTCCGACACATAGTTGCTATACCGGCTGTGCTCCGGACGAGACGCGCCGTACCCGGTCAAGACAAGACGACGCTTTCATTTGGTCTCACAAAGGAGCGTTTCCATGCCGTCTTTTCTCCCCTTGCCCTGGTTATATCTGATCGTTGCCGGCGTGCTTGAGGTCTGCTGGGCTATTGGCCTGAAATACAGCGCTGGTTTCACCAAGCTCATTCCGTCCATATTCACCCTGATTACGCTCGCCCTGAGCATGGTGCTGCTGTCCAAGGCGGCGCAAACCCTGCCGATCGGCACGGCCTATGCCGTCTGGGTCGGCATCGGCGCGCTCGGCGCGGCTATCCTCGGCATCTTCCTGTTTCATGAAGCCGTCACGCCGCTACGCGTGCTGTTCCTGGTCATGCTGCTGAGTTCGATCATCGGCCTGAAAGCCACCGCCGGCTGAGCCTGTGATACCTGTTCACTGATTGAAACAATTATTTCAGCGAAAACCTCTTTACGTTCCGGCCGGTTTCCCATAGGTACAAACCGCAAAATGGAGAGTTCCTTATGGAAATACGCGAAGGCTTAACCTTCGACGACGTTTTGCTGGAGCCCGGTCCCTCGGACGTGGCGCCCACTCAGGTCGATACGAAAACGAAATTCACCCAAACCATCAGCCTGAACATCCCGCTGGTCTCTTCGGCCATGGATACGGTCACTGAGGCACGCCTCGCGGTCGCCATGGCGCAGGCCGGTGGCATGGGTATCGTCCACCGCAACCTGACAAATGAAGAGCAGGCTGAGGAAATCCGCAATGTGAAGCGGTTTGAATCGGGCATGGTCATCAACCCGATCGTCATCTACCCCGATACCAAGCTGGCCGAGGTGCGCGACATTATCGCCCGCAAGCATATTTCCGGCTTCCCGGTGGTCGAGCGCGAAACCAACAAGCTGGTCGGCATACTGACCAACCGCGATATCCGCTTTGAAGGCGAGGGCTCCAAGTCGGCCGCCGAAGTGATGACCACGGAAAACCTGATCACTGTCCGCGAAGGCGAAGGCCAGGCCCGCGCCCGCGAACTGATGGCCAAGCATCGCATCGAGCGCATTATCGTCGTCAATGACGCCTATGCCTGCGTCGGACTGATCACCGTCAAGGACATGGAAAAGCAGCAGGCCTATCCGCTGGCCGCCAAGGATGCCGCCGGACGTCTGCTGGTCGGTGGCGCCTCGACGGTCGGCGATGCCGGTTTCGAGCGCTCCATGGCCCTGGTCGAGGCCGGCGCCGATGTCATCGTCATCGATACGGCGCACGGCCACAGCATCCTTGTTTCGCAAGCGGTTGAGCGCCTGCGCAAGGAAACCAACAAGGTTCAGATCGTCGCCGGCAATGTCGCCACATATGACGCCACGCGCTCGCTGATCGATGCCGGCGCTGACGCCGTAAAGGTCGGTATCGGACCCGGTTCCATCTGCACCACCCGCATCGTCGCCGGTGTCGGTGTGCCGCAACTGACCGCGATCATCGACAGTGTTCGCGCCGCTGCCGGCACCGGCGTGCCGATCATCGCCGATGGCGGCATCAAGTTCTCCGGCGACCTGGCCAAGGCCATTGCCGCGGGCGCGTCCTCCGCCATGCTCGGCTCGATGTTCGCCGGCACCGAAGAAGCGCCCGGTGAGGTCATCCTTTATCAGGGCCGCTCGTATAAATCCTATCGCGGCATGGGCTCGGTCGGGGCCATGGCCTCCGGCTCGGCCGATCGCTACTTCCAGAAGGAAGTGCGCGACACCATGAAGCTGGTGCCGGAAGGCATCGAAGGCCAGGTGCCGTATAAAGGCCCTATCTCGCCCGTCGTCCACCAACTGGTTGGCGGTCTTCGCGCTTCCATGGGCTATGTCGGGGCGCACACCATTCCGGAATTCCAGGAACGCGCGCGTTTCGTCAAAATCACCGGCGCTGGCTTGCGTGAAAGCCATGTCCATGACGTCATGATCACGCGGGAAGCTCCGAATTATCGTCAATAATAACCCGTCACTAAAGTGAGAAGCCTATGACTTATGAACTTTGGATACTGGTTTGGGCAGTGATTTTGGGGCTTGTCCAGGTCATGCTGCCGCCTGTTTTCGCGATGTCACGCAAGGGCTACGCGCAATGGAATGCCGGGCCGCGGGATACGGAATTCGATGTCGGCCCCACGGCGGGGCGCCTGAACCGCGCCTTCGCCAATTTCAAGGAAACCTTTGTTTTCTTTGCGGTGATCGTAATGGCTCTGGCCTTTGCCGGCAAGTCTTCCGACCTGTCGCACTGGGGCGCGCTCACCTACCTGATCGCGCGCATCATCTATATTCCGCTCTATGCGTTTGGCGTTACGGGCATACGGTCGTTGAGCTTTATTGTGTCGCTCGTAGGCATTCTCATGTGCCTGTTTGCTTTATTCTTTTAAGGATCTGATTTGACTCCCGCTGCCCGACTTCAAGCCGCCGCCGATATCCTCGACCAGCTTTCGGGGACGCG
>CAMLIY010000229.1 GCA_946480125.1 uncultured Asticcacaulis sp. | reverse complement strand
CCACGGTCGATACGGTCACCACCTATCAGACCTCGGCGCCCTTCACGGTGCGCCTCAAGGCGACTGAAGCCAGTCTGGGTTACCGGGCGGCCCTGTCGAAACTTTACGGTGATCGCGGCCTTACCGACATGCGGTTCGGCATCGAAGCGCGCCATCAGACAGGCACAACCTATTTCAACGGCGTCAATGTCTATGATGTTTCGGTAGATGTGTATCAGTTTTACGCCGGTCTGCATCATGCGGCGTCAGACGCGGCCGGCGCTGCCAATTGGGATCTGGCCCTGCATATGAGCCCCGGCAATGTCAGCGGCGGCAATAGCGCCGAACAGATGTATCTCTATTCGCAGGGGCGCCTGCGGGGCGCGACTTACACTTACCTGACCGGCAGCTATGACCGGGTTACGCGTTTAAATGACGCCCTCAGCTTGAAAACACAGGTCTTTGGCCAGTTCACGCCGGTAGGTCTGCCACGCACCGAACAGGCCGGCGTGGGCGGCGCTTATCTGGTGCGCGGCTATAGCCTGGACAGTGGTGCGGTCGATACCGCCCTGATTATGCGCAACGAGCTGCATATGCAGGGCCAGGCCTGGAAACAGAACTGGGGGAATGGCTCGATTGATCCTTATGTCTTCACTGACCTCGGTTACGGCCGTGACAATTTTACCCGCACGGATATCAGCCTCGCTTCCGCCGGCGTGGGCGCTAACCTCCGCCTTCTGACTCATGTCGCGCTGAAGCTAGATGCCGCAGCGGCGCTTGCGCCGAATGGGGATGTCCGCGCGGGGGACGTCACGGCGCATACCCGACTCTCATATACCTTTTGATAGTCAGGACGTGACCGCCGCTCATGACCTGAACCGGGGCGCAATTCGCGCTTAAAACAGAGGGTTTGCATTCAAAAACGGGCTCCTATTTGCATTTTAGCTGTAACTGGCGACAAGTTAGATTAACCGACAGCATCAGCACGGAACGCTATGGAGCCTGTAGTCTCGCTTGGGTTGCGTTCGATCTCACAGCTCAATATCTTTCAGGCGGGCTTTTAGCCGCGGCACGACGAAATCCATAAAGGCCCTGACCTTAAGGGGCACACGCCCCTGCCTGCTATAGACCAGGTGGACAGGACGAGGGGCAGGTTCAAAGCCCTCCAGAACCAGGCTCAGGCGTCCGAAGCGAATATGTTCGGCAACCTGATAGGACATAGCCCTAATGAGGCCAAACCCGTCAAGGGATGCGTCGATCGCTGCATCTATCGTATTGACGCTCAGGCGCGAGCGGAATTCGACAGGCATCTCCGCGTCGTTTTGATAAAACATCCAGGTTGAAGGCGACGCTACATTTTCGAACGACACCACGGAGTGATTTACCAGATCCGTGGGGATTACAGGGGCGGTGCGGGCGGAGAGATATTGCGGGCTCGCGCACACCACGCGCCGTAAGGTGCCGATGCGTGCGGCGATCAGGCTGCTGTCCTGCAAATCACCGATCCGCAAAGCCACATCCACCTGATCTTCGAGAAAATGGGCCACGCGGTCGGTGAGGTGAAGCCCGACCGAGACATCAGGATAGGCCGCCAGAAATGCCGTCACGACCGGCAAGATATGCAGGCGTCCAAACAGGATCGGCGCCGTCACCACCAGATCGCCTCTGGGTTCAGCATACTCGCCGGAAGCGGCGCGTTCGATCTCTGTCAGTTGATCCAGAATATTGCGCGCCCCTAAAACATAGGCCCGTCCGGCCGGTGTCAGATCGAGACCCTTTGAAGAACGGATCAGAAGCGTCGCTTTCAGGTGCGCTTCCAGGTCGGCGACCTTGCGGCTTACGGTCGCCAGAGGCAGTCCGAGTTTGCGGCTGGCCTTGGACAGACTGCCGCTTTCAACGGCTGTCAGCATGAGCGACATGGCTTCGAGACGATCCATTTGCCTTCCAAAATTCGAGAGGGTTGTAACCAATATTAGCGAGTTCCGTTTAAAATTGGAAGGTGACAAATATGGGTGGTCAACAACAGCGCGCTGAGGCCGCTACATCTAGGAAACCACCATGACTACGCGCACCTATTATCGCACAGCCACCGTCAATGGCCGCAACCTCTTCTACCGCGAAGCCGGCGACGCCTCTTTGCCGACGCTTCTTTTGCTGCATGGCCTGCCGACCAGCAGTCAGATGTTTCGTGACCTTATGCCGGCCCTCGCCGACCGCTTCCATCTGATCGCGCCGGACTATATCGGTTTCGGTCATTCGGATGCGCCGCCCTCAACGGAGTTCGAATACAGCTTTGACAATCTGGCCGCCCATGTTTCAGGTCTGGTCGATGTGTTGGGGCTAACCTCCTATATCCTTTATATGCAGGATTATGGTGGGCCGATCGGCTATCGTCTGTTCTCGCAACGGCCCGAACGCGTAAAGGGCTTCATCATCCAGAATACCAATGCCTATATGGAAGGCGTTGGCGACGCGCCGAAAACCGTCTTTTTGCCTTTATGGGAAAAGCGGACGCCTGAGACCGAAAAGGCGGCGCGTGATTTCCTCAGCCTCGAAGGCACCAGATTCCAATGGCAGGTTGGCAATACCCAGCCAGAACTGATCAATCCGGATAACTGGCTGCTGGACCAGGCCTTGCTCGATCGTCCGGGCGTTCAGGATGCGCAGGTCGATCTGCTCGAAAACTACAAGACGAATGTTGGGCTTTACCCGGAATGGCAGGCCGCTTTCCGTACTCATCAGCCAAAAACGCTTATCCTCTGGGGCAAGAATGATCCCTTCTTCATTCCGCCGGGCGCCAGGGCTTATCTGGCTGATCTGCCGGACGCAAAGCTGGTCTTTTTCGATGCCGGTCACTTCATACTCGATGAAAACCATGCGCAGGTCGCGTCTGAAATCCGGACGGTCTTTGCCGATTAACGCTGCGTCTGACCTACACATGAACAGGCCCGGCTGAAATTCAGTCGGGCCTGTTCAGTATGAGATCAGGCTTGAGACGTCTTCGGCATTATGTCTATTGCTCAAGCGCCTTGGCAGCCATGGTCGCCTTTGCCCACCAGACCAGTTCGTCGAGCGCTGTTTTCGTGCTTGGCAACAGATGGTCTTCGATCGTCTCGATGGGCTTGCCGCCGAACATGGGATGAATAGCTTGTGCATCACTGCCACCAATATGGATAGCGCCGTGGGTCGGGACCATTTGCAGTTCGATACCGATCAGGCGCAGATGCTCTATGGCGCGGGCTGCGCCGACACCGCCATAACCAATGGCGGTGAACGGTTTACGAATCCATTCCTTATAGGCCTGATCGAGGGCGTTCTTGAGCACGCCGGTGATGGAGTGATTATATTCGGCGACAACGAAAATATAGCCGTCATATCTGGCGATGGTCTCCTGCCAGCGGATCGCTTCCGCGTTCTGGCTCGGCACCCACATATTGGAGGCGACTTCGTCGAAGAAGGGTAGCGGATGATCGCGCAGATCAACCAGCTCCACCTCCATATCGCCGCGGGCCTGTGCCTGTTTCAATATCCATTGGGCCGGCGTATCGGCGAAACGGGTCGGGCGGGTGGAGCCGATAATGACGGCGATCCTGGGCTTGGATGTCATGGTAACCTCTGGTATGCTGGTTTCTTGGCGATACCAGTGTATGAAAGCTATCACCCCTTCACAAGGAGGCACTTTGTCGACACTAGATAACCAACATGATACCGCCCGGTGCGAGCATATCAGCCGCCTCATGGCGCGGATCAGTGACAAATGGACCCTGCTTGTCATTCGCGTTCTGGGCGGGGGCCCCCTTCGCTTTAACGCCCTTCGCCGTGAAATTGGTGAGATCAGCCAGAAGGTTCTGGCCTCAACCTTGCGTGATCTGGAAGAAAACGGCTTTGTCTCCCGCACAGTTACGCCGGTCGTGCCCGTACAGGTGGAATATGCACTCACTGATCTGGGCCGGGAATTTTTATGCCCGGTAAAGGCCCTGGCCGAATGGGTGGTGAATAATTCCGACCGCATGGATGCCGCACGCTTAACTTATGCCGAACGGCGAAGCCGCGATGGGCCTTGATGGAATAGACACTGGCGTCATGTAGGGTGGCACACAATCGCCACGGACGCCGACGCTAGGCTCTGGACGAAACAATTGTCGAAAGGCGAGACCCAAACAAAGATGAGGTCAAACGTAACTGATCGGTGCGAGAGGTAGTGAGGTAATGTCGAACACAGATTTGAGTGTGCAAACTTGACAGAACCCGCTTGCGGTTTTTTGGACTATGGATCTTCCGATTTATTTGCCTGCCTCCTTCATATCTGCGAGGTGAAGGTCTATAAGGCCGCGAAATGTCTTGATGCCAGCCACATTCTTTAGTGTCGGTGTTTTGCCGTTTTCGATCTCACATCAATTCCCCTGGCCCAGGCTTCTGCATCTTGGTGCACGAGGAAGGTCTCGCTGAGGACACGGCCCTTCCTTGGGACCTGCGCCCGCCGCCATCTGGGCTGCGGCTTCACTATGATAGCCATGTTCAGATTTTCCGGTGCAAAACGGGTGCGTTGAGAGGTCGAAAGCGGTAGGATTTGAGTTCACACAGGACGTAGATCGTTCTCGTTTTAGTCTTTGATTGTATTGAAAAAAATGCTTAAAAAACAGGCGCATAAATTTAGTGTGGCCCCCATGATGGATTGGACAGATCATTTTAAAATGTTTTTTAATTCATATGCTTGGGTAGGTCCCGATAGGCCATGATGTGCTCTATGATGTGCTGCAATTTTGCGATGTTCAACTGGACAGCCGGCATTGTCGTGCGGTATTATTTTGCCGATTATTCGCTTGAGTTATCCACAGATTTCCCGAAGCAGTTTTTTGCGATGACGTAGCTCTGTCAGCCGGCGGGTGAGGCAGATCAGATGGATGTCTTGGCGCAGTTGACCCGTTTGTAATTTGCAAGAATTGGTGGTTGACCAGCGTGTGGGCTTCTTCGCCAATCACGATCTGGGAGGTTATGAGGTGCCGGTTCATGCTGATATTCCACACCAGGAGGTCATTTTTCTCGATGAGGTCGATCCGATGTCCTCGCCCATGAAGGCGAAGGGGGGCGGCGAACTCGGTATTTGTGGCGTGGCCGCGGCTATTACCAATGCCGTCTACAATGCCACCGGGGTGCGTGTGAGGCCGTTTCGAAGAGGGCTTGTAATGGACCTTAGTGACTATTGCCCGAAGCCAAACCTTCATACAAAGCACATGCGGCATGTGGTGAAAGCTACAACCACGTGCGCGTAAACTTTCAG
>CAMLIY010000228.1 GCA_946480125.1 uncultured Asticcacaulis sp. | reverse complement strand
TTCCTGAACGGTGTTGAGGTTCATTGCCGGACTCCTGTTTTGGCGACCCTAAACAGCCTCACATAAGAAACCTGTCGGATTTTAGGTGGCAAGCATAAGCCGGTGATAAGCGTTATATTATATTTTGGATTCAATAAAACTTCTGCAAATTCATTTATTTATACGATCCTCGCAATACCTTCGCCTAAACCGAACAGCAAAAGGCACAACCGCAGCCTATTCTTGCACCACCTACAAGGAGGTCCAAGTGTTTCTGCAGACTCATCATTCAGACGAACAAAATATCCATCAGGCTAAGTTAATTGAACGCTTTGAGTCTCATATAAAATCCAAGGACTTTCCCTGTGTCGGCGCCAAATCAGCCTTGGCCCGTCAACAAATGCAAACCCTTGTTGTCGGCGACATCCGGTGCCCTAAAGACGATTTAGCCATTTATAATGCATTACGCGATTTTGCCCTGGCATTTAAAAGAAATAACGCGCCGTTCCAGACTTTCGTGGTTCTGTTTGATCAGACGGACATCATCGATGAAGCCACTTTTGAAAGAGCGCTTTGGCAACGGATTGAAAGCCTTGAAAAAGTAGATGCCGAGCGCGGCAATCTATATGATTCAAGGGTAAGCGACGATATCAATGATCCGCATTTCTGTCTCAGCTTCGCCGGCGAAGCCTTTTTTGTGGTGGGTTTGCATCCGGGCGCCAGCCGCCTGTCCCGGCGATTCGAGGTGCCGGCGCTGGTATTCAATGCACATGAACAGTTCGAAACCCTACGGCATGACGGGCGTTATGACTCCCTGCGTGAGACCATATTAAAGCGTGATGCGGCTTATTCAGGGTCGCCCAATCCCATGCTGGCCCGGCATGGCGATACTTCAGAGGCACGTCAGTATAGCGGACGTGTTGTCGAATCGGACTGGCGCTGCCCTCTTCAGAAAATGCCACATCGTCTGATCGAAACGCCTATCGGATGAGAGGCCAGCATACACATTATAATCTCAAAACACACATAATATTTTAAAACCCCACTGACTGGACACATTGCGCAGCCAAGCGCGCTTTCACCGAGGGGATATTCCCATAACAGCGGAATTCTAATCGAATTCTTACTTTAATTGTTCTCATACATGCCACTCGATGTACGAAACCTGAACATCGGGGAATGCCTTGCGAGAACGGAAATCTATAATTTATTCAGTCGCCTTGGTCAGCACCATGGTCGCGGCCAATGGTATGGCGGCTCACTCAGAAGAAAGATCAGACGTCTTTCAGGCGCCGCCCTCCGTCGAAGACCTCCAGCGGTTACCTATCGATGCGCTGGCCAATATCCAGGTGACATCGGTGGCCCGGCATCCGCAGAGCCTGAACACGGTCCCCGCCGCTATATATATTATCACCGCCGATGATATCCGACGGTCGGGCGCCCTGAGCCTGCCCCAGGTTCTGCGCCTCGCGCCCAATCTCGAAGTGGCGCAACTCAATGCCTATAGCTGGACAATCAGCGCGCGTGGTTTCAATTCGCCAGAAACCGCGAATAAGCTGCTCGTCATGATCAATGGCAGAAGCGTCTATGAACCGATCGGCGGAGGCGTGCTGTGGCAGCAGATTGATGTTAATTTGTCCAATATCGACAGAATTGAAGTCATTGCCGGTCCCGGCGGCACGATGTGGGGCGCCAATGCCGTAAATGGCGTGATTAATGTCATTACAAAGCCGAGCTCTCAAACCGATGGCCTTTATGCAAGCGCCACAGTTGGAAACGTTCAGCGGCAGGCCAGCATACGGTTTGGCGGCCGTTTGTCAGACCACCTGACCTTCAAATTGATCGGTGATCGCTTCGACATCGATGCAACCGAGCCTGTTGCGGCCGATGATCTCTCCAGCGATGCTTTCAAGGGCGCCTTTGGCTCAGTGAGCATCAATGGCCAATGGTCCGCCGACACCCTTATTGCCAGCCTGATGAGCTATAATAACCAGGTAACGGACGGTAGCGCCACCTTCAAGGGAACGCTGGGTCGCGTCATCTGGACTCATGACCTTGAAAACGGCAGCGGCATAAACGTCAACGCCGTACTAAGCCGCGACGTCCGTGACGAAACCATGCTTTACGAGAGCCGGGACAGCCTGATGGTTTCCGCTCAGCATAATTTTCGTCTGAACCTGAATCATAACATTACCTGGGGTGGCGAGTTCCGTTATTGGTGGGAGGCATTCAACTCGTTCAATGACTTCAGTTTCACCGATCCCAAGGCTGACATCTCTTTGGGCTCAATCTTCGCTCAGGACGAAATCGCCCTGCGGCGGGATGTGACGCTCACTCTCGGCCTCAAGGCGGAATATAACAGCTATTCCGGTACGGAATGGCTGCCAAATGCCAGAATAGCCTGGCAAGCCCACACGGGCTCCCTGATCTGGGCATCCATTTCCCGCGCCGCCCGAACACCCAACCGGATCGAACGTGAATTGACACATCCGTTGTTCCTGCAACCTTCGCCGGACTTTGCCTCTGAACGGGTTACCGCATACGAACTGGGTTGGCACGCACAGCCTATGACGCGATTGTCGCTGTCGTTATCGGCCTTTTATAACCGCTATGACGACTTGCGCACAGACACCTACCCCGCCACTGTCTTCCCGCTCATCCTTGAAAATGGCGGCGCCGGCGAAACCTATGGCCTTGAAGGATGGGGCCGGTATGAGGTCACGCCCGCCTGGCGCCTCAGTGCCGGGTTCAACCTGCTGCACAAACATTTCTGGCTCAAGCCTGGCTTTAACGACCTGACCAATTTATCCGTTCAGGGGCAAGATCCGGCTTATCAGGCACAGATCGGATCGCAATGGGCCATAAGCCCAAAGGTCGATCTTAATGTCACCCTGCGCACTGTCGGCAAGGTCGATACGGCCCCTGTCCCGGCCTATACCGAGGCCAATGCCGTGGTGAGCTGGCGATTGAATGACCGTCTGGCCCTGTCTCTGGAAGGACAAAACCTGCTGCATGCGCGTCATCTTGAGGTCTATGACCTGTCTACCGCGCCGGCGCGATATGTGCCCCGGTCAGTGGCTATCCGCCTTCGATACGGGCTTTAGCATGATATCATTGCTTAAAAAAATGTCAGTGATTTTGCCGCTCGTGACCGCTGTCCTGCGGGTTAGTGGATTTGCATACGCGCAGCCCGTGGCCGATTTGGGCACAGCCGTCAAGGCGACCTATCTCTATAAGTTCGCGCCATTCGTGACCTGGCCCAGTGCGCCGGGTGACAATCTGGTGATCTGTGTGGTTGGAAAAGACCCATTCGGCGATGTCCTCGATAAGGCGGTCGCCGGCCAGAGTTACAACAACAGCCCGTTTCGCATTATACGCCTGACCACCATCGAAACAAATGACAGCTGCGCCGTTGCCTATCTCGGAGGATCACGGAAACAAAGTGTGGCGGCGGCACTCAAAAGCCTGAAAGGCCACCCCGTACTCACCGTCACCGATAACAGCCAGCCCGGCGGCATGATCGATTTTGTGACGCTTCAAGACCACATCCGTTTTCGGGTCGATCTGGCCGCGGCCAGCGAAAGCCACCTCGACATAAGTTCGAAACTCCTCGCCATGGCGGCTTCGGTCCGTAGCGTCTCCGACACGAAAGACCGCCCATGAAACGCATCGCTGAATCAATCATGCGCTTCATCGACAGCTACCGGACGCGGTTGATGGCCATCGGCCTGATCTTGCTGGTGCTGGCCAGTGTTTTGGTGGGCCTTTACACGGAAAATCGTCACCAGGCGCAGATCATCCAGGCGGCGCGTGTCCAGGCGCGCATACTGGCGGATTCCTTATCGGGGGCGCTGGCCTTCGGCGATCAGGCGACCGTCACGCAAATCACTACGGCCATTCGCGCCAATCCGGAAATAGAAGCTCTGGTCGTGCTCGATGACAAGGGTGTGCCGATCGCTCACTATGGCCAGACGATTGTTCTGACAAACGGTCAAAACGAACAAAACACGACCGGGGGCTTTACAGTCCGGATTCCGGTCGAGGAAAAAGGGGTCGTACTGGGCACCATCCTTCTCAAGCAACGCGGCGAAGCGCTTGGCTTACGCATCGCCCGGTATTCAGGCGCCGCCATGTTGCTTGTCGCCGGTCTGCTGATGCTGACCCTCATGGCATTTGACACACGGGCCCTGGCGCGCAGCAACCGTCGCCTGTACGAGGTGATGGAAGAACGTGAACGCATGGAAGCGATCTTGCGTCAGAGCCAGAAAATGGAAGCCCTTGGGCGTTTAACTGGCGGTATTGCCCATGATTTTAACAATATGCTCGCCGTTATTATCGGTAATCTCGACCTGTTTACACGCAAATATGTCGAAATCGATGCCAAGGCCCTGCGCTTTGTGACAGGGTCACAGGAAGCGGCTAAGCGTGCCGCTGCCCTGACGCAAAGACTGCTGGCCTTTTCACGCCGTCAGCCTCTCGATCCGAAAACAATAGATGTCGGGCGGTGCATTGCCGATCTTTCGGATATTTTGCAGCGAACGATCGGCGACACCATAAACATTGAAATCACCCACGGACCGGGTTTGTGGCGGGCGCATATCGATGCCAGCCAGTTCGAAACAGCGCTTATTAACCTGGCTGTCAATGCCCGCGATGCCATGCCGGAGGGTGGGAAACTGCATATTGAATCAGCGAACGCCCGGCTTGATGACAGCCATGCGGCCACAGATTTGGAGGTGGTTGCCGGTGATTATGTCATGGTGGCTGTCGCCGATAGCGGCACCGGCATGTCCGCTGAGGTTCTGGCGCAGGTTTTCGAGCCCTTCTTCACCACAAAACCCGTTGGCCTGGGCACCGGGCTTGGCCTCAGCCAGGTTCACGGCTTTGTCAAACAATCGGGGGGTCATGTCAGCATCACCAGCGAACCCGGTGTGGGCACAAATGTGCGGCTGTATCTGCCCCGTTCGCTGGAAGCCTATGATGTGCCCGCTATCGAACGGATTATGCGTGCGGAACAGGGACGCCGCGACAAGACCGTCCTGGTGGTGGATGATGAAGCCGGCGTGCGCGAATTTGCCTGCGACGCGCTCACGGATCTGGGTTACGATGTGGTGAGTGCCGATAGTGCTGACCAGGCTCTGGATATTCTGGATGAAGGCCTGCCTGTAGATATTCTGCTGACAGATGTGATCATGCCAGGACGCAGCGGCCGGGAGCTGGCGGATGAAGCCCTGGCCCGGCGCAGCGACCTACACATCCTGTTCATGACAGGTTATGCGCAGGATGCC
>CAMLIY010000227.1 GCA_946480125.1 uncultured Asticcacaulis sp. | reverse complement strand
AAAGGGAGTTAGACTATGGGCGCAAAGCTCGGCGGCGGCGGTGGTAGCCGGTATACCATCGCACAGAATTCGGACATCAACGTCACGCCTTTCGTCGACGTCATGCTCGTCCTGCTCATCATCTTCATGGTGTCCATTCCGGCCGCCACGGTGTCGATCAAGCTCGACCTGCCGCCCGCGAAGGCGCCACCTACGAACGAAAAGAAGCCCGATCCGGTCTTCATCTCGATCATGGGCCCCGACGATATCTATATCGGGCCACAAAAGACCAGCATGGACCGCCTGATCGGCGACGTGGCTGCCGCCCTGCGCGTCACCGACCCGAACACCCCGCTCAGCGAACAGCGCGTGCTGGTTCGCGGCGACAAGGACATCACCTATGCCGACTTCGTCAAGGTGATCAACGAACTGCAACAAAATGGCTATCTCAAGATCGGCCTGATCAACGAAGACATCGAGTAGTTTTCGGTAAATCGATTATCAAAACCCCGGCGAGCCTGTCTCTCCGGGGTTTTTTATTGGTCTTGCCCGCCATGGGGTGTTATGGCCCTGCCCATGACAGCCGACCTAACCGCTTCCGATGAGTTTGACGACGATATCGACCTCGCTTCCGATGAAGGGACGGGCGGTATTCACACCCTGACGGCTGACATCGACGCCGACGAATCGGACGAGCGGCTGGACCGTGTCCTGGCTGGGCATTTCGCCGATCTGTCGCGTGCCCGTCTCCAGGCCCTGATCGCCGAAGGTCACCTCAGTATTGATGGCAAGGTCATCAGCGATGGCAAGCACAAGGCGCGCGCCGGCACCTATATACTCAGCATCCCCGCCCCCGTCGCCGCCCGGCCCGAAGCGCAGGATATACCGCTCGACATCCTGTATGAAGACGCACATCTGATCGTGGTCAACAAGCCCGTCGGCATGGCGGCGCATCCGGCGCCCGGCACCCGCGACGGCACCCTGGTCAATGCCCTGCTTTTCCATTGTGGCGATACCTTGTCAGGGATCGGCGGCGTGCTGCGCCCTGGGATTGTTCACCGTCTCGATAAAGATACGTCCGGCATTCTGGTCGCGGCGAAATCCGATATCGCCCACCGCGCCTTAAGCGAGCTATTCTCGCGTCATGATATCGACCGGGAATATAAGGCGATCGTGCGCGGTTCACCCAAATATATGTCGGGCACCGTCACCACGCGGATCGGCCGCTCGCATCATGACCGCAAGAAGATGGCGGTCTTGCGCGCCGGCGGGCGTGAAGCCATTACCCATTACCAGCTCGAAGAGGTTTACGGCGATACCAAGCCGCTCGCCGCCCTGCTGACTTGCCGGCTGGAAACCGGCCGCACCCACCAGATCAGAGTCCATATGGCGCATTTGGGCTGTCCCTGTCTCGGCGATCCGGTCTATGGTTCCGGTGCCCCCGCCAAGGAAGTGCAAGCCATTCTGAAAGAACTCGATTTCAGTCGTCAGGCGCTTCACGCCGGGCTGCTGGGCTTTGTTCACCCCATCACCGGTGAGAAGCTGAAGTTTAAGGCCCCCCTGCCCGACGATATGCAGGAATTGGCCGACTCCCTGGCGGATATCTATACCTGATTTCCGGATGCCGCGCATCCGGCAAGGGTAAGCGCCCGCCAGAGCTGTTGCGAGGAGCCGAGGCGGACGCCTAGTCCGGCGCTTGAGCGGCAAAAAAAAGCAGCAGAAGCCGCCATGCGGCTCTGCTGCATTGCACTCACCGAACTGTGATCCTGTCACAGAGCCAGTTATGATACCTTTGTGCAACAAATTCGCAGGCTGATGCCATTTATTTGCGATTTCGCAGTTTAAGGGTCTTTATTTCGTCAAAAGGCTTCCTAAATCTAGACGCAGTTGTCGGGCAGGTTATCCCCTTCGTCTGTGTTCCCCTCACTGACAAGGCGCGGGTCTCATGTCCGACACACCTTCTTTTTCTGATCTTTCATCAGAATCTCAACTAGAAAAAGCTTCTACAGAAAGCGACGCGCCGATGAGCTCTCTTACCGTGACCTCCGTCTCGAACCTGACCAACCGCGATGGCAGCACCAGCATGCCGGCGCTTACACCGGATGGCGGCCTGAATCGCTATCTCTCTGAAATTCGTAAATTCCCCATGCTGGCCAAGGATGAAGAGTTCATGCTGGCCAAGCGCTGGGCGGAACATCAGGACCCCAAGGCCGCACACCGGCTGGTCACCTCGCACCTGCGGCTCGTCGCCAAGATCGCCATGGGCTACCGCGGCTACGGCCTGCCGGTCGGCGAAGTCATTTCCGAGGGCAATGTCGGCCTGATGCAGGCGGTCAAGAAGTTTGACCCGGATCGCGGTTTCCGCCTGGCCACCTACGCCATGTGGTGGATCAAGGCCTCGATCCAGGAATATGTCCTGCGCTCATGGTCGCTGGTGAAAATGGGCACCACCGCCGCCCAGAAGAAGCTGTTCTTCAACCTGCGCAAGGTGAAATCGGAAATTTCGGCACTGGAAGAGGGTGACCTGCGGCACGAGCATGTCGAGCAGATCGCCACCAAGCTCGGCGTGTCGGAAACCGATGTCATTAATATGAACCGCCGTATGTCCTCGGCCGATTCGTCGCTGAATGCGCCCCTGCGCGCGTCTGAGGGCGAGTCGGAATGGCAGGACTGGCTGGTCGACGATACCCAGCAATCACAGGAAACGGTTCTGGCCGACAATCAGGAATACGGCCAGCGCATGGACCTGTTGCAGGCCGCGATGGGTGAACTGAATGACCGTGAGAAGGAAATCCTGACCGAGCGTCGTCTCAAGGATAGCCCGACCACTCTCGAAGACCTGGCTGAACGCTTTGGTGTGTCACGCGAACGCGTCCGCCAGATCGAAGTGCGGGCCTTTGAGAAGCTGCAAAAAGCTATGGTCGCTGCGTCCCATGCGGCCACACCGGTTCCGGCGTAACTGCGTTACCTCCAGGTTGATACAACCTGGCAAGGGCGACCGCCCGCCGCGCACGTTTGCGCTAAAAAAAATGCCTGATATCAACGGTCATTATTTATGACCGTTGATATCAGGCTGCATTTTCTTTCTTGGCATCATCGATACGGAAAAGCTTGGCCAATATGGCGACCGGCGCTTTTAGCATATCGCCGGTCATTTCATTGGACTTATAGGCCGTGAAAATTTCCGTCACCGCGGTTTTGAATTTCGGGTCGGTGATCGCTTTGCAGGCCGGAACCAGCACTTCGAGCTGCGCGGTAATCGCCCTTTTGGCCTGTTTGCGGTCGTTATCATACTGATCAGCGGCGGCACGGAGGATACGCACACTCTGTTCAAGCCGCTTCATGCCGTCCGACATATTTTCCGGCGGGCGCGTTGTGGCGCCACCAAATCCGGAATTGAAACGCCGGCGATCTGGACCGACATACATCACCGCTTCGATCCAGGGCCGTGACTTGGTGACAACATGGTCGAGCCGTTTGAGGAGGTCACCCGATGCAAACGGCTTTTTCATAATTTCGTCGCTGCCGCAATCACGTGCCTGTTTCAAAGTTTCCGGCAAATCATTCGGCGCCATCATGATGACGGGGATCTTTCGGCATTTCATATCGGACCGGCGCAGCCCGACCACAAACGGCGCGCCTTCTATCTGAGCGCCCTTAAGATCACAGAAAATAATTTGCGGGTCAAAATCCTCACAAATCATCATGGCGCGGCGATCGTCGGTTTCGATCTGCACTTTTTCAGCGCCCAAAACGCGCAGCATATCCATCAGAATGCGCGCATAGGCCGGATTGCTCTCAAGCACCATAACCCGCTTGAGATGCGGCTTCAATTTGGCTTCCAGTTTGGGATCGAGCGAAAACACAGGGACACTCTATTGAGGTTTATGCTTTCACCCTACGCCAGATTAGTAAAAATAGATTTTATATCGCGCTGCAAAATTCAATAGATTTGAATGAAACGCTGAAATCAGGCCTAATCCTGAAACGGATCGCGCATGAGAATGGTGTCTTCCCGCTCAGGACTGGTCGACAGCAGGGCCACCGGCGCACCGATCAGTTCCTCGATGCGGCGGACATACTTGACCGCATTGCCCGGCAGATCCTTCCACGAGCGCGCGCCCTGGGTGCTTTCGCTCCAGCCTTCGATTTCTTCATAAACGGGCTCGATGCCCTGCTGGTCCTTGAAGCTGGCCGGCAGATAATCGAGCAGCTTGTCGCCAACCTTGTAACCGACGCAGACCTTGATGGTTTCGATACCGTCAAGGATATCGAGCTTGGTGAGCGCGATGCCATCAATACCATTGATGGCGATCGACTGGCGGGCCAGAACCGCATCCAGCCAGCCGACGCGGCGGGCGCGGCCGGTGACCGTGCCGAACTCATGACCGCGCGTGGCGATGCCCTGGCCGATCTCGTCGAACAATTCAGTCGGGAACGGGCCGGAGCCGACGCGGGTGGTGTAGGCCTTGAGAATGCCCAGCACATAGCCGACGCTTTTCGGCCCCATGCCGGAACCAGCAGCCGCCTGACCGGCCACCGTATTGGACGAGGTAACGAAGGGATAGGTGCCGTGGTCAATATCAAGCAACGCGCCTTGGGCCCCCTCGAACAGGATGCGTTTGCCTTCATGTTTGGCCTTGTCGAGCACATACCAGACCGGCTTGATGAAGGGCAGCAGGCGCGGCGCAATTTCTTTCAGCTTTGCGGTCAGGGCGGCCACATCAACAGGATCAAGGCCGAGGCCGGCGCGCAGGGCGTTATGGTGCGCCAGCAAGCGGTCGATCTTGCCTTCCAGCGCATCCAGATCAGCCAGGTCAGCCACGCGGATGGCGCGACGCCCCACCTTGTCTTCATAGGCCGGACCGATACCGCGGCCTGTGGTGCCGATCTTGCCGGCGCCGGCGGCGGCTTCGCGGGCGATATCGAGTTCGGAGTGGATCGGCAGGATCAGGCAGGCATTGTCGGCGATAACCAGCAGGTCGGGCGTGATGCTGAGGCCCAGGGCCTCGACGCGGGCGATTTCATCAAACAGCGCCCACGGATCGATAACCACACCATTGCCGACGATAGACAGCTTGCCCTGTACAACGCCAGAAGGCAGCAGAGAGAGCTTATAGACCTTGCCATCGACCACCAGCGTATGGCCGGCATTGTGTCCGCCCTGGAAACGCACGACAACATCAGCGCGGTTAGACAGCCAGTCGACAAGCTTGCCCTTGCCTTCGTCGCCCCACTGAGCGCCAATTACGGTTACGTTTGCCAAGATGATTGCTCCGGTCACAGAATATTGCAGCGCAG
>CAMLIY010000226.1 GCA_946480125.1 uncultured Asticcacaulis sp. | reverse complement strand
CGGCTTTCGGTCTGGCGGTCGAAATTGTTGAAGATTTCGGCCATCAGTTCGTGCGAGTCGCGCTTGCTCGTGCGCGCCAGGTTGGACATGAACTCAATGCGCAGGGTCTGCTCGATCTTGTCGAGGATTTCGCGCTGCACCGGCTCCATGCGCAGCATCCGCTGCACGCATTCGAGCGCAAAATCTTCCGGCAGGGACGACAAGACGCGCGCGGCGTGATCGGCCTTGATCTTGGAGAGGACGACGGCAACGGTCTGCGGATATTCATTTTTCAGATAGTTGGCCAGCACCGCCTCGTTGACGTTGCCGAGCTTGTCCCACATGGTGCGGCCGGCGGGGCCACGGATTTCTTCCATCAGCGCCTCAACCTTGTCAGGCGGCAGGAAATTATTGAGCAGGCGCTGGGTCTGCTCGAATGATCCCATGATGGTGCCGGAGGACGACATGCCCGACACGAATTCGACCAGCAGGTCTTCGACCACATTGGACGTTACCGTGCCCAGCGATGACATGGCCTGTGAAATTTCCTTGATCTCTTCCTCATCAAGCGACTGCCATAAAGAGACGTGTTCTTCGCCCAAGGCCAGCAGCACGACGGCGGCCTTCTCCACGCCGCTCAGCTTCTTGGGATCATCAATGATATTTTTGCGCGCGCCCAGGGCCATATCTTATCCCTCGTGTAGCCAGGAGCGCAGGATCGAGACCGATTCTTCCGGGTGGCGGTCAACAAATTCCGACACCTTCTTCACCGAAGAGGCCTTCACCTGCCCCTCGATGCGGGCGATATCAATGCCGGACGTGTCGGTGACCGAAGGCACCAGGCCACCGCCGCCGATCTGCGGGTAGTGGGCATCGGCCGGGCCGTTCAGGGCTGATGACGTCCCCACCCCGGCCAGCGCCATGCCGGCGGGCAACTGGCCATCCGGTC
Source organism: uncultured Asticcacaulis sp. (assembly GCA_946480125.1). The sequence continues at coordinate 4,388 of CAMLIY010000226.1, read as the reverse complement.
CCGCCACCAGATAGTTGGTCGGGGCGGTGGTGATATATTTGAGCAGCGGGCGGGCCACCAGGAACAGGGTCAGGAGCGCGACGACAAACAGCACCGCCACTTCAAGGGCGCGCATGATGTCGTTCTTGTCGAAATTGAACATCGAGGCCTTGCCGCCGGTGCCGCCGGTCGCATCGATATCGCCGTGGCTGAAGCGGATATTGGTTACCTTGATGACGTCGCCGCGATTGGCGTCGATACCGACGGCGGCGCGCACCAGATCTTCGATTTTTTGCATGTCTTCCGGCGACCGGGCGGCATAGGCGGGGGCTGACTTGCCATCCTTGGACGGGGTCAGCGTGCCGTCGACCACCACCGCCACGGCCAGTTTCTTGACCTCGCCCGGCGCCGTCACCGAGGTCGTTTTTGTGGTGGAGATTTCGTAATTGGTGGTTTCCGTGGTGCTGCCGCTTTGCTGGGTGGCGGTCGAGCCACCCGGCTGTTGCGCGCCGCCCGGAATATTGGCCGAGGCCGTCACCGCGCCGTTGCTGTTTGGATCGGCGGTCTTGTCATTGCTTTCGGTCGTCGCGGTCGAGCGTACCACCTGGCCATCGGGGTTATAGTCGACCTTTTCCTCGGTGGTGGCGGTCTGGTTGAGGTCGGCGGTGACCGTAACACGCGCCGCGCCCGGACCAACCACGCCCTCGACGATATCGGTGATGCGCTTGCGCAGGGTGTCCTCCACCTCGTCGCGGTGGGCGGCGCCCAGACCATTGGCCGATTCATCTCCCCCCGCCGCCAGCAGGTGGTTGCGGTCATCGACGATGGTGACGTCTGACGGCTTCAGATTGGGCACGGCCGAGGCCACGAGATTGCGGATAGCGCCAACCTGTTCGGCATTGGGATTGCCGCTGGACAGACCGAGCACGACAGTGGCCTTGGCCTGCTCCTGTGAGTCGCTGAACAGTTCGCGCTTGGGCATGACCAGGTGAACGCGCGTCGAGGACACGCCCTTCAGCGTATTGATGGTGCGCGACAGCTCGCCTTCGAGGGCGCGCTGGTTGTCGAGATTCTGCACGAACTCGGTCTGGCCGAGCGTCGGCGCATTGTCGAAGATTTCATAACCGACCGAGGCGGCGGTGGGCAGACCCTTGCCCGCCAGCATCATGCGCGCGGTCGCCACCTTGTCGCGATCGACCATGATGGCCGAGCCGTCGCCCTTGGCGGTATATTTGATGCCGGCCTGATCCAGATTCTGGGTGATTTCGCCAGCTTCCTTGAGATCCAGATTCGAATAGAGCAAGGCCTGCGGCTGGGCGCTGACATGCAGGACGATGGCCGCCAGCACCGCGGCAATACCGGCCGCCGCACCCAGAATGGCCGTCAGCCGGCCGATACCAAACTTCTGTAAACCTGCGAAAAAGGATTCCACGCGTCTGACGCCCCATCACCAAATGGGCAACACGCATCACCGATACGCCCATTACCCGAACTAGGCAGTAATTTCCCAGTGCGGGGTTAATTAGGCATTAATTTCTGATGGAGATTTTATTAATTTAATCAGCTGACTGTACGAAATCGCTTATTTTGCAAGGCACTTTGCTTTTTGCAGCCGAATTAAGTTTTTAACACGACTGTCATTACGAGGCATGTGGTCGATGTTCAAATTCGCGTTATTGGCGAAGTGGTATTTTTAGCCCTAAGCCAGATCCTGGAATATGCCTGTTTGCACAGGCCCAAACCGCCAGGCTTAATTATCAGCCCGTTCATGCCGGGATAAGTGCCAAAGCATCATTGGCGCAAGTAATAGTCCGCCGGCATAGCCGAAAATTACTACGGCGAGGCTGCCCGGCTTTGTAATGGTGAATGTATAGGCCGGCGCCAGCCAGGGCAGGAAGACGAAGGCCTTCGAAGCCTGGATGGCGAGCGCGAGAAAGGTGCCGACAATCCCGACAACCAACGGTATGGCAAAGCTCTTGAAACGGAGCGCCAGCCACAATTGCAGCACGATCATCATCAGGCCGGCGCCAGTCATCATGAACAGGCTGATAAAGGTGTCGAGGCATTGTGGATCACCCGTGACAAGAGCACCGGGTATGAACATCGCGCCGGCAATGATGAAGCCATACAATATGCCGTACAGGATAAGCGTCATCAACACGACAAGACCCATCACGACGACGATCTTGGCGATGAACAACCTGGCGCGATCAACCGGGAGCGTCAGGAGATGATTCCACATGCGCGGGCCATGCTCAACCTGAGCCACCAGGACGGTCAAGGCCGTGACTGCCATAGGAAACAGGAAATAGGCCCAGACGGCGGCGCCCTCACTCAACAACTGGACCCAGGGCCGCGTTTGCGGGTGATTGAGCATGATCATGACCGGAAAGGCGGCGGCGCATACAGGGGCCGCCAGGCAGACAAGCAGTACCAGAGTGCGCTTCAGTTTGATGATGTCATTGATAATGAGGGCGAACAAAAGGAACCTCCCTGGCTGGCGTCAAGGCCATGGTGCGCTGAAGAAAAATGTCCTCCAGGCTGGGAATATGTCTCTGTATCGAGAAGATGCTGAATCCGGCCTGAACCAGAAGCGTATTCACTGCGCCAGGATCTATTCGCCTGTCGTACGGGAGCGGCACTTCCAGAGTGTCGGCCTGGGTCGCCACGCAGGCGATATCGGCCGCCTGTAGCCGGGCTGCGGCTCGATCCGCCTCCCGGACACCGACAATCAGGGTATGCTGCGCCCCTTGCAGAAGATTATTCAGCGGCGACTGGGCGATCAGTTCACCTTTGAACATCAGACCGACATGACTGGCGACCCGTTCAACTTCATTAAGCAGATGGCTGGACAGGAAAACCGTCACGCCCAGTCTCCGTGGCAGGTCGCGGATCAGTTCGCGCATATCGATGACACCGGCCGGATCGAGACCGTTCATCGGCTCATCGAGTATAAGAAGTTTGGGATTGCCGAGCAGAGCCCGGGCGATCCCCAGCCTTTGCCGCATGCCCAGGGAATAACTTCCGGCTCGCCGGAAAGTGAACGGTGACAGCTCAACGAGTTCGAGCACGCGATCGGTCTCCGTTTTCGGCAGGTCAAGGGCGCGCCGCGTCATGTCGATATTATCAAAGCCGCTCAGGTGATCGTAAAGGCACGGTGTCTCCACCATTGAGCCGACCGAACGTGCTATGAGCTTGCGATCCCCAGGCGCCTCGTGGCCCAGTATAGACACCTGTCCCGCTTGCAAACGAAGCAGGCCCAACAGGATACGGATCGTCGTGGTCTTACCGGAACCGTTTGGCCCCAGAAAGCCGTAAACGGCACCGGAAGGCACATGCAGATCAACGCCTGACACGGCCTGAAAGGCGCCGAACTGATGGGTCAGTTTATGGGTTTCAATTGTAATTGACATTCAACTGTGAGGGCTATTGACGAAATCTTTATGTAAGAGTTAAATGAACCAATAAATCTTTAAGTGCTAATTAAATTTTTGTCATCATGTCATATCAAACCTCACCGTCCGACACACCTTTGCGCCGCGATTGCCGCCGGCTGGCAAAAGCTTTTTTCGTCGCCTGCCTGCTCCTTGGGGCGTTATTGCTGCTTGAACGCTTAGGCCCATGGCTATTCAAGAGACCCGCAAAGGGAGACCTGGTGGTTGCGTTCATTGACCTGATTGCGCCTGGCGCCTATCTGTCCGGACTTTGGGGGCTGGCGGCCACGCTGGCGGCCTTCGCGCGCAAAGGCAGATTTGAAACCCTCCTTGCCCATGGTCTTAAAGGTGTCGGCCTGGCGCTCCTTTTCGGCGGTACGTTTCAAACGGCCCTTGCCCCGGGCCTGAAAACACTGGCTGGACATGGCCCTGGCTACATTCTGGGACTCGACGCTGCTGCCATTATCATCGCTGCGACCGGCGCCGGCATCTGGGTCATATCCCGATTATTCAGAAAAGCGGCGCGCCAGGAAAGCGAACTGGACGGCATACTCTGATGCCCATTTCAGTGGATATGGAGGCGATCCTGGAAAAGCGGGGCCTGAAGGCTAAGGCCGTCGCCAGTGCGGTCGGCATCAGCGAAACACAGTTCTCATTGTTTCGGTCAGGCAAGATCAAAGGTATACGATTTGCTACCCTGGCGCGCCTGTGTGCTGTGCTGGAATGCGACCTCTCCGAAATCATGACCTATCGATTTGATCCGGCGGACCTGGCCACACCGGATCACTCGGATCAGGATGACTGAGCCGGATGAGGCACGATTTCGAAATTGGGCAAAAAAGATGTAGCCTGATAACTTTACGGCCACGCTTTTTCACCCTATAAGCCCCGCCATGTCCATGATGATGACCATTAAGCCAACACTGACACCGACCCGTATGCGGGGCGGTCCTGTCGTGCTGGCGGTTTAACAGC
>CAMLIY010000225.1 GCA_946480125.1 uncultured Asticcacaulis sp. | reverse complement strand
CCGGGCCGAACTTCGCCCCTCCGGTCCCCCCGGATATAGCTGCCAGGCCGGCCCGGGAGCATCCTTCGTCTGGCGTGCGCGGAACTCAGGCCGCTTCGCCGTCGATGCGATCTTGCGGTAATGATGCGGTCTGGGGCGTCGCGCGGACGCGGATCAGAGGATAGAAGACTTCCTCTGCCCAATGGGCGTTGGCACCCGGCAAGCCGTAGCGCCAAGGGCGGCCCTCCGGGATGTGGAGCGTGCCGAACATCCAGTCGAAAACCGAAAGCACCACCCCATAGTTGCGGTAATTGCCGCCATCCTTGCCATAGCCATGATGGCTATGGTGGATGCCCGGTGACACGATGACATGTTCCAGCGCACGGAACAGTGGCCCGGCGATCCGGTGACGGCGCACGGTATCGTCCCAACGGAAATTGCTATGGGTGACGACGTTCCACAGCTGCAGTGTGAGCAGCGCTAGAGCCGAGGCCTTCCCCATTCCCAGATATATGGCGCTGCCGAATACCCAGGCGTTCGGCACGACGAAATACCAGAACAGATTGACCCGAACCAGCAAGGTCGTGTTCATGAATTTGCCAGAATGGTGAGTGCGGTGCAGCTTCCAGAACGGCTCCCATCTCGTTCCTTTCGCTTCGTGGGCCCAGCGATGCCCCCAGTAGAAGCAGAATTCGCCTAGCACCAGCAGCCCGATATATGTGGGAATAACAGGCAGGCCGGACAGCGCGCCGCGATAGGCGGGAAGCGCGAACGACAGGACCGCGCCGATCATAAGCGCCGAGAGGGGCCGGGCGACGACATTGCTGCCAAGCGCGCAGAGGATCGTCACGATGATCGAATTTCGATCGTGCACGCCACGATGGCGCCCCGCGACGACCTCGACGAGGAACATCAGGAACGTGCCTGCGCCGAACCACACGTTGACGTTGTCCATCGGCCTCTCCTTGTCGTGGTACAACTCAGCCAACCGGGGTCGAAAGTCTAATGCATTCTAATGCGCATTCTGATAAATATGATTCATGAATGTTGACCTTCGCCGGTTTCGCCACCTGCTTGCCGTTGCCCGCCTTGGCAGTTTTTCCCGTGCGGCCGAGCAACTTCATCTGACGCAGCCCGCGCTCAGTCACAGCGTCAAGGGGCTGGAAGCCGAATATGGCCTCCGCTTCTTCGATCGGGACAGGGCGGGGGTCCGGCTGACTGCTGCGGGGCACGAGCTTCTGATGGATGTCGAGGCGCTGCTGGGCCAGGCCGGAGCACTGGACGACAGGATGCGCCGTTGGGGAAAGGGGGAGGCGGGCGTCGTCAAGTTCGGGTTGGGGCCGCTGGCGGCCAGCCTGATTTTGCCCGATCTGCTCACCCATCTCGCCGTTCGCGTCCCGGCCCTGCAGCCAAGGGTGGCCATCAACGCCGCCGCCGTGCTGCTGGACGATCTGGAACGCGGGACCATCGAATTTCTGATATGCGGCGAGCACCTTGCCAGTTCGTCGGCGGCGCTGGAGTGTGAAACGCTTTGCACCGTACAATTGGCATTTCTTGTCCGTGCAGATCATCCGCTTGCGGGGATGAAATCGCTTGCGGCCACAGATCTGACGGCTTTTCCCCTGCTTGCGGGGAGCCAGCCAAGGGGCCGGGCAGCGGCCGCCGAGACATCCCCGCTGCAGGGTGGCATCATTTGCGAAAACTACCATATTCTCAAGCAGGTGATGCTCGGCAGCGATGCCATCTGGGCGTCATCCGCGGAACTGGCGACCGACGAAATCGCGGGGGGTATCGTCGTCGCCCTGGACCTGGCGGATCATGTCCTGCCGTCGATGCCGTTGCAGCTGATCCGTATCGCCGGGCGCAGCTGCAGTCCCGCCGCGGGTCGGGTCATCACGCGCTTGCGGCAGATGATGGCATCGGTCTGAACATATCTTGGAGTCATACCAACTCTCCGGTAATCGCTGCTCAGGTTCGCGAAGATTGCGGTGCCGGTGGCCGCGTGAATGGCGAGAGGACAGGAAGTGACGTCTAGCTACGGCCCGTTCGGTCGCTTCTTTCAGATCGGCTATGTCACCCGCGATATCGACAAGGGCTGTGCCTTGCTGCGGGATCGCATGGGCGCGCAGCAAATCGATTTGATCGAGGAGTTTCGCGATGGTGAAGGCAATCAGATGATGATTCGTTCGCTCGCCCATCTCAGCCTCGGCGACGTCGAAATCGAGATTATCGAGCCGCGCGTCGGTTGGGATTCGATCTACGTCGAGGCGCTGCCGGGGGAGGGCGATCCAACCCCCACCCTGCACCATCTCGGTTATCGCTTGCCCGATGTCGCGGCATGGGAGGCTGCGATGGAAGGTCTCAAGGCATCCGGCATGACCGTCGCGCTGGACGGCGCCGCACCGCGCGTCCGCTTTGCCTATCTGGATACCCGCGGCGAAGTCGGCCACTATACCGAGGTTGTCTACCGCGGCTATAACTAGGCTTGAAAATATAGAATTGCCTGGGTGGTCGAATGAACCGACTGTCTCGAAAGAGCTCCTCCGCCAGCCCGAACTCTTCATTGGGCAGCATTTGCCCCCGTGATCGGATCGTATCCGACACAGAGCAAAAGAAGCGATCGGTGGAACGGGCTTCGTTCGTAGTGTTTAGCGAGCACAACAATAGACAGGTAAGGGCCGTTGTTAGCGTGCGTGACCCGTGCTGCACGCAGGCGCTACCCCGGGGCGGACCAGCCAGGATGGCGTCTATAATTGCCAGACAAAGAAGTCGGGTCGCCGGAGCCATCCCGGGAACCCCGGGATGGCTCAACGCTTATTGTCCGAAGCGAACTCGCACATCCATGCCGAACGTCCGGCGTTCACCATATAGGCCCGTTGCGAGCGCAAATGCCCGAGAGATCACGAGCGGAGCGTCGATATATTTCTCGTTCAGGACATTCTTCATCCAGAAGCCGACATCGATGTTGGAACCGATGACTTCGCGAAGATCAATGCGGCCGTTCAGGACATTATAGCCTGGCAGCGGCACCCCCGACTGCGGACGATACGAACTGCTGTGGTACAGATCGGCGTTGAGCACGAGGGTAGTGCCGCGCGCATTGATCTGGGTGGCATATTCAACAGTCGCCGTGCCGGAAAACTTAGGGGTGGGCTTGTTGATTGACGACGGATTGAAGCTGAAGGTGCCGATGCTCGGAAAGTTCACCGCATCGATCTTGTGATGCACATAGGAACCGTTGGCCGACAGGGTCAGGCCCCGAACCGGAATGATTGCCGCTTCTACTTCGATACCGCTGACCGTCTGGTCCGCCAGGTTGATTCCGAGCGCCCCTGATTGCGGTCGATCAGGAGCGGACGCTGGCACCCCGAGATCGCCTGACTGGAGAAACTGCACGAGTCCCTTCATCTTCAGGCGATAGGCGGCCACGTTCAGGCGACCACGGACGTCGCTGATTGACCAGTTCGTTTTCATCCCGACTTCAAAATCGGTAACCTTTTCCGGCGTCGTTTGCTGGAAAGGCCGGAGATCAGGGCAAGGGATTGTCGTACCATTGGCCAGGCGACAGGGCGGCGTTGGCGACCCACCCGTCGTGTATGGCGACGTGAAGAGCGGCGAGTTGACTGCTGCAGCGCGAAAGCCGCGATGGTGGACGCCATAGATCAATACCGATGGGGTCGCCTGCCAATCGAAGCCGATCGTGTAAGTGGGTTCGTTGTCCTTCGCCCTTGTATAGGGCGTCCCGGCCAGATTCGTCTTGCACTGATCCTCATCGACAAATCCGAGCGGGCTGCTCGTGCCGCAAGCCTTGATTCTATCCCAGGTCTGACGATAACCAAGGTTGAACTTCAGCCCTTCTAGCAGAAAGTTCGACGCGTCGATACCGACCTGGCCGAAGACCGCATAGCTTTTGCTGGTAATGAACGAAGAGAGGGCGGGTGCGACGGGGCTCGGCGGCAGCACGCCGCCGAACTGGAACCGCGAAGAATAATTGCCATTCGGGGCACCGACAGGCTTATCCTGCGTGTAGATGCCGCCGGCGATGAAAGTGACCACATCATTGAGTGCGGTCCCCTGAACTTGGAGTTCGTCAGACATCAATTCGCGCTTCGAAAAAATGCCTCCGCTCAAAAGGTCGAGAGCCGGACCTGTGCCGGTGGCGGGCAAGATCGGCCCGAAACCATCGGCTGGGCTAGTCAGTTGCAATTCCGATTTGCGCCAACCGAATATGTTCTTAAGGAAAATATTGTCGGTCACGTTCACCCTGGTCGTGTTGACGATGCCAAGACTTTTGCGCCTAGTGAAGAAATTCGGCAGGGACGGAAGTGTCTTAAACGGCCCAAAGATTTTTTGCTGAGCAATCAGGTTTTGGATTGCAGTGACGTAGGCCTGACCGTTGCCGCCGGTCAGCAAGTTGAACGTACCCAGAAATTGCGCCGACTGATCTCTGAAGGCGACTGCCGGATTTGGGATTTCATTTGCGTGAAAATAGTCCACGATCGTCGTGTTGGTCACGCCGTCGATCGGTTCGAGCAGCAGCGAAGCGCGGAAGGATTCCTGATCGACGTTGCGGAAGTCCTTCCCCGGGCCTGCATTCTTAATCGAGCCGTCACGGCGGCGGATCTGACCCGCGACCCGCAGCGCAACCTTACCGTCCACAATTGGCAGGTTGACTGCACCTTCACCTGCAAAAAGATCGAAATTGCCAACGGTGCCCTTTACATAGCCGCCCAGGTTATAGGTCGGTGCCTGCGGGGTCATCAAAATTGCGCCGCCGATTGTGTTGCGACCGAAAAGTGTGCCCTGTGGACCCTTTAGTACCTGAATGTTGGCAAGGTCGTAGGTTGGCACGTCGATGCCCTGATTGGGCAGCGCCACTTCGGCGAAATAGATCACAACTGCTGGAAGCGTTTCGCCGACCGGCGTCTTGGACAAGCCCCGCAGTGAGATTGTACTATTGCCGCTGCCGCCTTCCGAGGACATGCGAATTCCAGGCGCGAGCGTTGTCAGATCGTTCAGGCTCTGCACGGTCGCAGTCTGCAGGCGCTCAGCGGAGAGCGCAGTTATCGAGATCGGCACCTTTTGGGCAGTCTCTGCACGACGTCGGGCGGTCACGACGATGTCCCCCAAGCCATCATCGGCAGCGCGTGCGGCAGTTGCAGGTGTTGCGGCTCCGACGGTATTCGCTGGCGCGCCCTGCGAGAACGCGGCGGTCGCAAAGCTGGCCATCGCAATCAAGCTTGATCCCTGCGTCATTAGACGAATGGCGTTCATTTTAATGATCTCCCCTATATTCTATTTGGTTCTAGAACGACGTTACACTTAGCGCGCCGATGTAGCG
>CAMLIY010000224.1 GCA_946480125.1 uncultured Asticcacaulis sp. | reverse complement strand
AAATCACCGCTGTGCGCGCCAAGCCGAAACCCGTGGTGAACACCATCGAGCCGGTTGTGCCCGAAGATGAACGCCCAGAGATTGATAAGGAAAACGACTGATGGATTTTGCTGCCATGATGAAGCAGGCGCAACTGGTGCAGCAAAAACTGCATGAAGCGCAGGCGAAGATGAGCGAAAGCGTGGTGCATGGCTCCGCTGGCGCGGGCCTGGTCAAGATGGAACTGAAAGGCTCCGGCGATATGTCGGCGCTGACGATCGACGAAAGCCTGCTGGCGCCCGGTGAAGGCGAGGTTCTGGCCGATCTGATTCGTGCCGCCCATGCCGACGCCCGCCGTCATCTCGATGAGCTGAATTCGCAGGTCATGGCCGAAGCCGCCAAGGATCTGGGGCCTGGCGGCGGCCTGCCCAATATGCCGAAGTTTTTCTGATTTGAATATTGAATCGCCTCTTTCTTATACCTCCCCATCACTGATGGGGAGGGGGACCGAAGCGCTCTTGCGCTTTGGTGGTGGGGTTTCTTGCTTTCTTTTACTTAAACCGGCCTTTATCTGATGTCCGGCGCTGGCCCCGAAATCGAACGCCTGATGGCCCTGTTGTCCAAGCTGCCTGGCCTTGGGCCGCGTTCGGCGCGGCGGGCCTCTCTGGCATTACTTAAGCGCAAGGATCAACTGTTGATTCCCCTGACGCGTGCCATGCAGGAGGCCGCCGACAAGGTCGAGACCTGCCGCATCTGCGGACGACTGTCGACGCAAAATCCCTGCCCGACCTGTTCCGATCCCGCGCGCGACCAGACTATGATCTGCGTGGTCGAAGAAGACAGCGCGTTGTGGGCGATGGAGCGTGTCGGCGCCTTTACCGGCACCTATCATGTGCTTGGTGGGCTGCTGTCGGCGCTCGATGGCATCCGGCCGGAAGACCTGCGGCTCGACGCTTTAATTCAGCGTGTGCGTTCCGGCCTTGTGCGCGAAATCATCATGGCCCTGCCGGCGACGGTCGAGGGCCAGACCACGGCGCACTATATTGCCGACCGTCTCAAATCATTCGACAATCAGGTGGAGATTACCTTCCTGGCGCGGGGTGTTCCGGTCGGCGGCGAACTCGACTGGCTGGATGACGGCACCATCGCACATGCGTTTAAAACCCGACGTTAGGCCGCTGCCAGCGCTGCCTTTTTTTCACGATTCTTCATCAGCAGATAGATGATCACGCAGCCAACCAGTTTGCTGAGAATCGAGGCGCCGATCGCCCAGATATTGAAAATGCCGGGAATAGCCGTCGCGGCCATCAGGTAAAACACAGTTGTATCAATCGGCGAACCGATGGCGGCTGAAATGAACACGCGTTTCGATAAGGGCAGTTTGAGGAAGGTGAACAGCCCCCAGTCCACCGACTCGCTGATGCCGAAAGCGACCGCGCTGGCCAGGGCGATTTCCGCTGGCGCCATCTGGAACGAAATCGCCAGACCGATGACCAGCGGAATGAATATCCAGTGGCCGATCTCGCGCTGGGCGAAGTCACGCACCACCAGCACCAAGCCGGTAACAATGGCCAGCGGGGTCCATTCGCCATGATCGGGCAGGGGAATGGTCGGCACGGCCGCATAGGCCCAGTTGATGAACGGGATCAGAAACAGGTAGAGATAGGTCCACGGCGCACGGCCGGTAAAGGCCTTTCGGACGGCCGCTTTGGCGTCGATCATTTTCGTCCCTTTGATTTGCTAAGTGAACTCTATCCGTAAAATAGAACTTGCCAAGCGCGTTTCTGGAAGTTAGGAACATAGCATGAACACGTCAACCGTGAGTTTACTGATCGTTTTGGCTGTGGCGGTCATCTTTGCCGGCGCCTGGTTTCTGGCCCTGTCAGAAGCGAAACGTCTGCGTACGCGCAATGAATACCTGGCCGATCGCCTGACCGATGTGACCGCCGAATTGTCGGCCTCTAAGGAACGCGCGCGCAATCTTGAAGATGCCAAAGCCGCCATGAGCGAGCAGTTCCAACTGGTGTCGCATCAGGCCATGCAGGCCTCGTCGGATTCGCTGCTGAAGCGCGCTGAAGAATCCTTTGTGGCACGCGAAAAGCTGGCCCTGGAACGGATGAATTCCAGCCTCAAGCCGGTATCGGAAACCCTGACGCGTTTCGAGGCGCAGGTAAAGGCCATGGAAGAGGCGCGCTCCAAGAACAGTGGCGAACTGGAACAGCAGATCAAGCATCTGTTGACGGCTTCGGATCAGACGCGTGAAGTGACGCAAAAACTGGCCAATTCCCTGCGTCGTGGCGCCGGTGTGCAGGGGCGATGGGGTGAGGAAACCCTGCGCAATGTCCTTCAGGCGGCCGGTCTGACGCGCTTCGATTTCATCGAGCAGCATAATCTCGATACGGATGAGGGACGTCGCCGACCCGATGTCGTGGTGCGGATGCCGGGTGATAAATCCAATGGCGTGTTTGTTATCGATTCCAAGGTCAATCTGACCGCCTTTCTCGATTCTATGGATGCGCTTGATGATGAGGCGCGCGAAGCCGCCTTGCAGCGCCATACGCAAGGCTTGCGCGCCCATGTCCGTGATTTGTCGGGTAAGGCCTATTGGGACCAGTTTAAGGATCAGTCGCCGGATTTCGTTGCCCTGTTCATTCCGGGCGATGGCTTCCTGGCGGCGGCGCTCGACCGCATGCCGCAGCTGATGAATGAAGCCATGGACAAAAAGGTCATCATCGTTACGCCCACCACCTTGTTCGCCCTGTGTAAGGCGGTGGCCTATGGCTGGCGGGTCGAGGACCAGATGAAGAATGCCTCGCACATCGCTGATCTGGGCCGCGAACTCTATAAGCGTCTGTCCGTCATGGGCGGTCATGTCGCCGATGTCGGCACCTCACTTGGCCGCGCCGTTGATAAATATAATGCCTTTGTCGGCTCTCTCGATAGCCAGGTATTGACCCAGGCCAGGAAGTTCGAAGACCTCCAGGTTGAGCATCAGGGCAAGACTGTGCCCGAATTGCCGCCGGTCGAAGGCCAGCCTCGCGCCTCTAACAAATTGAAATCATTGCAATCGACAGAAGACGAAACCGTTAAACTTGATTTTTAAGCTGTCCGAGATTACATCACGCTCATGGCTATACGTGACATCATCACCGTTCCGAACCCGCTTCTGAAGCAGATATCCAAGCCCGTCGACAAGGTGGATGACGCCCTGCGCGCCCTGATGGACGACATGCTGGAAACCATGTATGACGCGCCGGGCATTGGCCTGGCCGCCATCCAGATCGGTGAGCCGGTCCGGGTGATTGTCATGGATTTGCAGGAAAAACCCGAAGGGGCAGATGAAGAGGCGGAGGGCGTCAAGAACCCGCGCTATTTCGTCAATCCGGAAATTATCTGGAAGTCGGAAGACACCCTGCCTTATGAAGAAGGCTGCCTGAGCATCCCCGAAATCTATGACGAGGTGCAGCGTCCGGCGCATGTGAAGATCCGTTATCTGAATTATCAAGGCGAACAGGTCGAGGAAGACGCCAAAGGGCTTTATGCCGTCTGTATCCAGCATGAGATGGACCATCTCGAAGGCGTTTTGTTTATTGATCACCTGTCGAAACTCAAACGCGACCGTGCGGTCACGAAGGTCAAGAAGCTTACCCGCGCCGCTTAACAACCCTACCTGCGAGCATCTGCAAAGCATCATCTCCCTGCGATACGTTGCTCACGTACTTAAGTACGCTCCGCTACGTTTCTCGTGAGCTAATACTTTTCGATGGCTCACAGCGGGTTGCTCCGTGCTAAACACATTACAAATAGGAATCTGTCATGCGCTTAGCTTTTATGGGCACACCCGAATTTGCTGTAAAGGCACTGGCCGAACTGGTGTCCAGTGGACACGATATCGTTTGTGTTTACAGCCAGCCGCCGGCGCCAAAAGGCCGCGGACAAATTCTCAGCCCGTCGCCTGTTCACGCTTTCGCCGACAGTCTGGGGATCGAAGTCCGCACGCCAAAATCGATGAAGACGCCGGAAGCCATCGCCGATTTCCAGGCGCTGGATATCGATGCCTGTATCGTCGTTGCCTACGGACAAATTCTGAAAAAAGAAGTGCTGGATCATCCTCCGCTGGGTTGCTTCAATCTCCATGCCTCGCTGCTGCCGCGCTGGCGGGGCGCAGCACCAATCCAGCGCGCCATCATGGCCGGCGACACCCATACCGGCGTCGAGGTCATGCGTATGACTGAAGGTCTCGACGAAGGCGCGATTATCCTGACTGGCCGCGAAGAAATTACCGCCGAGGACACGGCGCAAACCCTGCATGACAAGCTGGCATCGCTTGGCGCCTCGCTTCTGCCGGTGGCTTTGGCCGCCATTGAGCGCGGCGGCGCGGCTGGCCAGGAACAGGTGGGCGAACCAACCTACGCCAGGAAGATCACCTCTGAAGAAGCGCGCATCGACTGGAAACGGCCGGCGCGTGAGCTGGATTTCCACATCCGTGGCTTGTCGCCCTTCCCCGGCGCCTGGTGTCTTCTGCAAACGCCGAAGGGCGAACAACGCCTTAAGGTACTGATGTCGCGCCTGACCGATGAAGTCAACGGAGAAACGCCCGGCACACGTTTGTTAGGCGGTCTTAAAATAGCCACCGGCGAGGGCGTCATCGAATTGCTGCGCATTCAACGCGAGGGCAAGGCGTCGCAGGACGCGACTGATTTCCTCAATGGCGCGGCGCTCGAACCCGGCGATATTTTGCTCTGATGCCGCGTTACAAGCTCCTCGTTGAATATGACGGCCGGCCGTTTAATGGCTTTCAGGCACAGGATGGCCAGCCCAGCGTCCAGACGGCGCTGGAAGACGCGATCTTCAAATTCAGCGGACAGTCATTGCGCCTGACAGCGGCCGGTCGTACCGACACCGGCGTCCATGCCACCGGCCAGGTGGTTAGCTTTGATCTCGAAAAGGACTTCCCGGCCAAGGTGGTGCGCGACGCCATGAACGCACATCTGACACCAAGGCCGGTCTCGGTGCTTGATGCGGAAAAATGCGATGATGATTTTTCCGCGCGCTTTTCCGCTACGGGGCGGATGTATCTCTATCGCATCCTCAATCGCGCGGCGCCGCCGGCGATCGATCAGGGCCGTGTCTGGCATGTCAAAAAGCCGCTCGATGTCGAGGCGATGGCCGAGGCGGCAAAAGCCCTGATTGGCCATCATGATTTCACAACGTTTCGCTTTATCGGCTGCCAGGCCAGGTCGCCGATGCGGACGCTTGATATCGCACGGGTGAAGCGCTTCGGTGAGGAGATCCACTGCGTCTTCGCGGCGCGGTCTTTCCTGCATCGTCAGGTACGCTCGATGGTCGGCA
>CAMLIY010000223.1 GCA_946480125.1 uncultured Asticcacaulis sp. | reverse complement strand
GATCAGGGTAAACGCGCCGTTAACCTATTGTCGAGAGTCTTAAGGTTTTATAAACTTAAATATTACGTGGGACCTGGCCGGCGTCAATCTTCGTCGAAAGTGCCGCTGCTGGGGCCTGATTGGCGTTTTTTGCTATTATTGGCCGGCGGACGGTAGTCCGCGCTCCAGCCTTCGCGGCGCTCCTCACCATGATATTTCGGATCCTGCTTGCGTCGGCGATCAGGACCGAAATAGCTGCCGGTAGCGGTTTTAATAAACGGACGCGGATAGTCTACAATAGCGACGATCTTGCGCCTTAATTCTATGGCTGTGACGGGTTTGCAGCAGAATTCGTTGGTGCCGACATCGCGGGCGCTGATCACTTTGGAGCGCTCCGAATGGGCGGTCAGCATGATGATCGGCACGTACCGGTTGGGGCTGTCCGATGAATTGCGCACCAGCTTGACGAACTCAACGCCATCCAGCACCTCCATCTGGTAATCCGTGATGCATATGTCGATGGCGTCATGCTTCAGCCGGTGGAAGGCTTCGGTGGCATCGCGCGCCTCGAATATCTGGGTCACACCAAACCCGCGCAGCAGGGTTTTGACGATATTGATCATGTGGGCGTTATCGTCCACTACCAGGAACCGGACACGTTCGAGGCTTGCCAATCGTCTCTCCTAAGCCATGCGCAGAGCGCGCGAAAGCGCCGTTTCACGCATTTTAGGTAAGCAATGCTTAAGAGTGGTTAATAGCTATTAGCTATCTTCGGCAGAATCTTCACGGGCATGTTCGTTAGACACGGCTTTGTTCGCCAGTTCGAGCACATTTTTCGACAGGTTCGGCGCGGCGGTAATCATTTGCAGGGCCTGGCGCATGTTTTCGCTGTAGGGGCGGGCATAGAAGCGATAACGGCTGAGAGGCTCGACCAGACGCGCCGCCGTCATCGGATTGAAGGTGTCGACGGCCAGAATCTGTTCCACAAGGAAGGCGTAGCCGCCGCCATCAGGCGCATGGAAGACGCTTTGATTATTGGCGAAGGCCTGCACCAGGGCACGCCAGCGATTGGGCGTTTTGGCATCGAAATCGGGGTGGTGACTGAGGGCGCGCACCCGCGCCAGCGTATCGGGATGCGGACAGCCGGCCTGTAGCGAAAACCATTTGTCGATGACCAGCGGTTCATTTTTGAAACGGGTATAGAAGGCGTCGAGCGCGTCCGTGTAGGGGCGGCCCTGCACGTGCATCAGGGCAATCAGTCCGCCCACCATGTCGGTCATGTTGGTGGCGGTTTCAAAATGACGGAAGGCCAGATTGACCGGGGCCGCATTATCGGCGCCGCGATTGTGGCCGGCCAGCATCAGGTCGAGCAGGGCGTTGCGGAAAGCGCGCTGACCGGCGGAGGCCGCATCTGGCGAGAAGGCGTCCGCACTGGCCAGGTGTTTGTAAAGACCGGTCAGGGTGTCGAACAGGCGCAGTGACAGCGCGGCTTTGAAGCGCTTACGGTTATTGTGCAGGAAGATCGGATCGATCGGGCTCAGGCTTTGGGCCAGGTCGGACTCAGTGGGCAGGCCCAGGATCAGGGCCTTGAAGGCATTATCCAGCGACTCATCCAGCAGGGTGGCTTCCAGCCCTTGCGCGAAGGCGTCGATCAGGTCGGGATCGGGGGTTTCGGCCAGCATGATGGCGCGGGCCAGGCCCTGGGCCGCTTCCCAGCGGTTGAAGGGATCACTGTCGCCCTTGAAGCGAGCAAAAGCATGGGATTGCGGCTCGTCCACGGTGAGAATGACGGGGGCTGAGAAGTGGCGAAGCATCGACAGGACGGGCGGCTCATTCACTTCGGTCAGTACGATCTCCGCCGCGGCCTCCGTCAGCAGATAAAGCGCTTCCGCTGCGTTTGCGCCGTCGTAGCCGAAGGTCTGTGTGTCGCCGGCGGCGGTCAGCAGACCGAAACGCACAGGCACCGGCACGGCTGTCTTGACCAGCTGACCCGGTGTGGGCGGTGTGGCCTGCCTGAGGCGCAGGGCAAGTGTTTTTGCCTCCGCGTCATAAGCGGCCGAAATGGTCAGTTGGGGTGTGCCCGCCTGGGTATACCATTTCAGCCAGGGCGAAAAGTCCTGCCCGGTGACGGCTTCAAAGGCGGCGAGGAAGTCTTCCAGCGTGGCGGCGGTGCCATCATTGGCCGCGAAGTAATGATCGAGCGCCTGACGATAAACGCCAGGGCCTGTGATCGTCTTCAGCATGCCGACAATCTCCGCGCCTTTTTCATAAATGGTGGCGGTGTAGAAATTGTCGATCTTGACATAGGCCGAGGGCCGCACCGGATGGGCCAGCGGACCGGAATCTTCCGGAAACTGGCGGGCGCGGAGGGCCTTTACGTCCTTGATGCGCGAAACGGCATGGCCGCGCATGTCGGCTGAGAACCCCTGGTCGCGGAAGACGGTCAGGCCTTCCTTTAGGCAGAGCTGGAACCAGTCGCGGCAGGTGACGCGGTTGCCCGACCAGTTATGGAAATATTCGTGGGCGATCACCGATTCGATGCGCTCATAGTCCATGTCGGTGGCGGTGGTCGGATCGGCCAGCAGCAGGGAGGCGTTGAAGACGTTGAGCCCCTTGTTTTCCATGGCGCCGAAGTTGAAATCGCGCACGGCGACGATCATGAAAAGGTCGAGGTCGTATTCGCGGCCGTAGACCGCTTCGTCCCATTTCATCGAGCGCTTGAGGGCGTCCATGGCGTAGACGGCGCGGTCCCGCATTCCGGTATCGACATAGATTTTCAGTTCAACCGTCCGGCCGGACATCGTGACTGTGGTGTCTTCCAGTACGTCCAGTTCGCCGGCCACCAGAGCGAACAGATAGCAGGGCTTGAAGAAGGGGTCTTCCCACAGGGCATAATGCTTGCCATCCGGCAGGTCGCCTTTTTCCAGCAGATTGCCATTTGAGAGCAGGTGCGGGAAGCCTTCTTTTGGCGCTTCGACGCGGACGCGGTATTTCGACAGGCTGTCCGGACGGTCGAGATACCAGGTGATCTTGCGGAAGCCCTCCGCCTCGCACTGGGTACAGTAGCGGCCGGAAGACATATACAGACCCTCCAGCGTCTTGTTGTTCAGCGGATTGATCTCGACCTCGGTTTCCAGCACGAACTGATCCGGCACATTAGCGATCGTCAGGGTTTCGTCGGTCGTGGTGTAGTCAACGGACTGGCCATCGATGGTCACGCTGATCAGTTTCAGGCGCTCACCCATCAGGACGAGCGGCGCACCCTGAGCGCCCTGCCGCGTGATGGTGAGCCGCGCCTTCACGCGCGTCGCTTCCGGCGCCAGGTCGAAATCCAGCTCCGTGGCGGGAATCAGGAAGTCGGGGGCCTTATAGTCGCTGAGTTTGATCGGCTGGGGCGTATCGGTGCGCATATTCGTTCTGTCTCGCTTGAAGTCTCAGTCCACATGGGACTCTTTCAGAGAAGCTCAAGCGATACAATGCGATTTTAGGTGAAACGCGTGAAATTAAGAAGACAGGGGACGTCCCGCGTTCGACGGCCTGGGGGGCGTTGCAAGCCCTTAATCCCGGCGTTAGAAACGCAAAAAAAACGTACCTTAATCCGGGGTCGACCTTTAAGCCTAACCTGCTTGACGGATGGCCTTCGGTGTATCCGTCGTGTCGGTTTCGATATGCTGGCGCAACTGGTCGGCCCGTTTGGCCAGAGCGATCAGGTCGTCATCGATCTCGCTGTTATTGCGGGCATAGGTCCGCAGGTCCTTGATCAGCTTGAGCAGGTGGGGCGCCGCGGCGATCAGCCGGGCCTGCATTTCGATCAGGGCCGGGTCGCGTTCATATTCGGCGCCGGGCACACGCCAGCCGCCCCAGTCATTTTCATCGGTGACAACGATCGGATAGGTGCCGGGGAAGGGATGGTTGCGGCTTTCTTCAGGGGTTTGCCATTTGTTGCGGGCACGCATCAGGCGCCAGTTTGACAGGTGCGCGTCATTGGTATTTTTTTCAGCCGCGTTTTCCGGCGTCAGTTCCTCGGCCGCGAAATCGCGACCCAGACCACAATCATAGGTGACGCGGACGGGTTCGTCGAAACCCTTGACCCAGACGGGATTGACCTTGTCGATGACCGCCCAGGTGCCGACTGGTTCGACATACACGCGCTGATGACGATGATAGGTGGCTTTCGCCATGGGACACCCTCTTGCTTATTCTTAAGCTTGTTATGGACGAGTGTTTTTACAGCAAAAATCTTAACAAATAAGCGGCGGTAATAAAATGCCCTGGGGCCGGTGGGCGGGTGCCGCAACCTGTTGTTTCTAATGAAACTTTGTCAACAACGGGCGGTTATGAAAAAAAATTAAGTCAGACAATAGCAGTCAAAGCTTTGGATTCATTCGTACTATCCATATCGCCTGTACAGCGGCAAAATTTGTTATCTTGCGATGCACAAAAATCGCGCCTAATCAGGAAACATAAAACAATAAACCGGCTTGACACCGTCTCACGCGTCGTCGGAACAAACCTGACCGCAAGTCTATGTTTCTGCGACGAAAAGTGTGACCTGAGCGAGCCTAACGGGCCCCCTGGAACATCGCATCATGACCGACACTCTTCTAAATCATGTCAAGCAACATATCGGCCTGCTCGATGGCTTTCTCAGTGAAGCCGTGCACGAATTCGGCAAGTCCGATGTCATGGACAAGGTTGAGGCACTCAAGGACAAGCATTTCGATTTCAGTACCTTAAGTGAATCAGAAGCGGCCCATATCGCCCGCATCATGACCTGCCTGTCGATGCTGTCAGTCATTTCGGAAGATGTCGGCCAGCTCGGCCAAATCGACAGTTTCGAAAGCGCAGACGGCTCCATGCAGCCGATCAGCCTGGCCAATGCGGTGGCCTCGGCGCGTCAGTCGGGCCTCGACAAGCTCCAGATCGATGGCATTCTAAGCAGCATTCTGGCTTCGCCGGTTTTTACCGCCCACCCGACGGAAATGCGCCGCGCCTCGATTGTAGAGCGCGAAACCGAAATCGCCAATCTGCTTCAGGCCTATGAGCGCGCCGCCAATCCAGGTGAGAAGAAACAGCTGGGGGATGATCTTTACCGTGCCGTCGCCCTGCTGTGGAATACCCGCCTCAACCGGCCGGAGCGCATCACCGTACGCGATGAAATCAATAACCTGATAAGTGCGGTGAAGCGCTCGGTCCTGCCGGCGCTGGTGACCCTTTATACCGAATGGGGGCGCGATATCCCGCATGAAGGCCCTCTGCCGGATGTGCTTAAGCTGGGCTCCTGGATCGGCGGCGACCGGGACGGTCACCCGCATGTCGACGAGGTGACGCTGCGTTACGCCTTCCGTGAAC
>CAMLIY010000222.1 GCA_946480125.1 uncultured Asticcacaulis sp. | reverse complement strand
GCCGACCGCACCAGCAAAGCGTCGCGCTGTCCCCCCTCAATTTCCATGATGAACGAACGGTCTATCTTCAGCTCATGCGCAGGTATCTGTTTAAGGTAGGCCAGGGATGACAGACCTGTGCCAAAATCATCAATTGAGATTTCCAGTCCGCGATCAACAAAGGTATTGATCGCGGCCAGGCCGATCTTCGGATCTTCAATAACCGCCGTCTCGGTGATTTCGAGGCAGATCTGTCCTACCGCCTGATCGCATATTGCCAATGCACGGGCATTATAGGCCTCGTCACTGAGCAGCCGGCCGGAATAGTTGATACTGACATCAAGATCAAATCCAGCCGATTTCAATCGGCCCTGGTCAGCAATGCAGGTTTGCAAGACCTGGGTAGTGAGGTCGCGGATCGCACCGGTCTCCTCGGCAATCTGGACAAACCGCTGAGGCGATACGTAACCGCGCTCAGCGTGATTCCAGCGCACTAACGCTTCTACTGAGGTGATACGCCCTTCACGATAGCTGAATTTCGGCTGATACCAGACCTGCAAAACCTTGCTGGCCAAGGCGGCATACAGCTGATCGGTCAGAAGCAGCGTATCGGCCAGTTCGGAATAGATGCGCGGATCAAAAAGGGCAATTCGTGATTTGCCAGCCCGCGCCTGATCGAGCGCGATCAGGGCACGCTCGATCATTTCATCCGGTGTCGGGCGGGCATTGGCCATATGGTAGACGCCGAGGCTGACCATGACATCCAGGCTCTGGTCCTCAGTCACCTTCACGCGCTTGTCGAGACGGGCAGCGATGGCGCGCGCCAGAGGCAGGGCCTGCTCAACCTCACACGGATGAAGGCACAGGCCCAGCGTGTCGGCCGACAGGCGGGCGATATAGGCATTGGCGAAAATACCCACGAGGATATCCTGCAAACGGGCGATCAGAGTATGGGCATAGGATACACCCCAGACGGCGCGAATATGGGCATAACGATCAATGCCGATACAGACGACCACCACATTGCTATCCACACCTCTGACGCGCAGACCTGAGATGTGGTCTTCGAAAGCCGAACGATTGGGCAGGTCAGTGGCCATATCACTTTTGGCGAGGCGGGTGATATCGCGTTCACGATCCTCAATCGAAATAGCCATGTCATTAAAGGCCGAAGCCAGGTCAGCCATTTCGTCATGGGTCGTGATCCGTACCTGGCCAGGTTTGCCGTCACGCAGTGCGAAGGCCGCATCCTTGAGGGCCAGGATAGGGCGTGTCAGGCTACGCGCCAGATAAAGGCTGGCGGCCACCACCATGGCCAGCCCCAGAATGCCGATGCCCAGCAGGACGGTCAGCAGGGACTGATAGGATTTCAATGCTTCATTCAGCGGATAGCTGAGCAACAATACGCTTTTTTGCTGGGCATCAAGATTGGGCAAGGGCGTGGCGACGGCGATCATCGTGCCATGGGCCGAACCGATCATGCTGGCCATTTTGGTTTGCAGGCTCTTGTCGATAAAAAAGCTCAAGGATGACGGCTTATAATCACTGGTCTGTTCCTGCGGCCCCAGCCACAGACCGTTACGCGTTTGCGTCAGGACGCTGGCCTTGATCGGAATGGATGACAAGCCTTGCAGAGTGTGCATCTCAGTCTCGTCAAGGCGTTGCACGAAAACGACCCAACCCAGACGGTCCGGCGCCATGACCGGCGCGGCCACGGCCTGATAAGGGCGACTGTCGACGGCGATGATGCCATTGACAGCGACAAAGGCATCCTTGAAACGCAGGGCCTCAGCCAGGCTCTGTCCCAGTTCGCCCTGTTCGCCCGTAACCGGCTTGCCATCCGGGCCGATGATCAGCCCTGTCTGGACATTCAACCGACTTTGCAAATTGTCAAAGGCCGACTCCACGGTGGCTGTATCATGAGTGGCCAGGGCTGATTTGAAGCCAAAATCGCGCGACAACAGGACGGCATTGGTTTGCAGCGCGTCCGATTTCAGGGTCCATATTCGCTTGAAAACACTGGCCGAGGCCTGCAATTCTTTTTGTACGGAGGCCCGCGCGTAAGAGACGACCGCCATATATGACGCCAGCGCGATGAGCAGCAGGGCCAGGGCGAACAAACCGCCAAACATCACGGCCAGCTTCGTGCTAAGGCGTCGGAAAATAAGCATTGTCTAGTACGGACCCGCTGTCGGCACACCCTGGCGCACCTTGAGACTGAAAGTCTGTACGGCAACGGTTTTGCCAATTGTCATGTTTTTTACGGCCTGATGGTCCGGCGCTTCCAGATTCGGTTGCCAGACAGACAGGCTGCCGGCGCC
Source organism: uncultured Asticcacaulis sp. (assembly GCA_946480125.1). Next base: position 3,038 of record CAMLIY010000222.1, on the reverse strand, counting down.
CTCAGGCACACTCAGGCTGACGCGGCCACTGGCATCGGTTGTGGCATAATAGGGCGTGTTGACGACACGAATATATGCGCTCATGGAATCATGAATATTGCAGCCGAGCGCCACCGTGCCTGGGTGATCGAATTTCATTATGTGGCTTTTACCCTTGCCATACAGGGGAAACTGAAAAGGCTGGACGGGCGAGAATGAGTAAACGTGGTGATTGACACGATCCTGATTAGGAAAAGCCACCGTCGCGCCTGCCGGAACGGCCAGAACATAGGGCATGAACTGAACGTTTTTCTGCGCCATGACAAACAATTTGCTCTTTTCGGCATTCGGGATCATGGCGCCGCTCGACGGCATCCAGCTCACCACCGCGAAGGCAACCGGCTTGCCGGACAGATTGTTGACAACTACGGGCAGCTCGGCAGCCATCGCCGTGCCGCACAAGGCGAAGGACAGAATGCCGATAGCGGGGCCCATACCTGGAAAAAGATGTTTCATAGGCCCGAAATATCACAACAGTTATAAAACTCGGTTAAGCGTCAATTTAATTGGCCTGATGAAAGAATGACCTTAAACCTTGTTGTCAGATTAAATTTATAACAGCAAAAACCGGCTTTCTCGGCTCACACTATAATTTGCAATAATTCTAACAAATCGTTCCCTAAAAAAGAGTAGCCCATGGCCAGTTTCGCCAGCGACAATACCGCCCCCGTCCATTCCAGGGTCATGCAGGCCCTGATAGACGTCAATCACGGCAATATGCCGGCCTATGGCCATGATCCCGTGACCGAAAAATTGCAGGAAACGGTTCGCATGGTGTTTGGGGCCCCGCAGGCGCGGCTGTTTCCGGTCGTCAATGGTTCGGCGTGCAACGGCCTGGCCCTGGCGCGGATGATCCGGCCTTATGAATCCATCCTGGCCCACCGCCAGAGCCACATTAATAACGATGAATGCGGCCTGCCGGAATTCTTTACCGGCGGGAAGATCATCGGCCTCGAAGGCGATCACGCCAAACTGACCGTGGCCAGTATCGGCGACCTGATCGAGACCACGCTCGGCCACGCCCCGCATACCTCGCGCCCCAGAGTCATCAGCCTGACGCAATCTACCGAACTGGGTACGGTCTATTCGCTTGGCGAACTGAAAGCCCTGTCTGACTTTGCTAAAACGCATGGCCTTTATATTCACATGGATGGCGCGCGCCTGGCCAATGCTGTGGCGTCACTCGGCTGCGCGCCGGCGGAGGTGGTGGCCGGCGTCGATATCCTGTCATTCGGCGGCACGAAGAACGGCGCCATGCTGGCCGAGGCGGCAATCATCTTCAATCCGGCCCTGATCGAGGATTTCGCCTATATCCACAAACGCGCCGGGCAACTGCCCTCCAAGGCGCGCTATGTCTCGGCGCAGTTGCAGGCCCTGTTTGAAAATGATCTGTGGCTCGAACTTGGCAGTCACGCCAATGCGATGGTGCATGCTCTGCGTAATGGACTGATAGATCGCGCCGGAGTCGGACTGCTGCATCCGGTCGAGGCCAACGAATTGTTCATTACCCTGCCGAAAGTCATGGCCGACAGACTGCTCGCCAGGGGCCACCGCTTTTATAACTGGCCCGCCGAAGGCCCGGACGCCTACCGCCTCGTCACCAGCTTCGCCACCACCGAAGAGGATGTAACCACCTTCCTTAACGACTGCACCTGACCAATACCTCCCCGACTTGTCGGGGAGGGGACCGCGCCGCTCTTGCGGCGGGGTGGTGGGGTTTCTTACTTTCTTACCGGCTCAAAACCATGTCAAAAACCACACCCGGCACATTGATGCTCACCAAACTCGGCATCGCCTTCGACCTGCATCCGTATGACTACGATCCGGACGCGCCGCGCGTCGGTTTGCAGGCGGCGGAAGCGCTGGGTGTCGATCCGTCACAAACCTTCAAGACCCTGATGGCCGAAGTAGATGGCAAGCCGGTCTGCGTGGTAGTGCCGTCGGATTGCGAAGTGAGCATGAAAAAGATGGCGGCGGCCTTCCACGGCAAGTCCGGCCATATGATGAAGGTGCCAGATGCCGAGCGCCTGACCGGGTATAAGGTCGGCGGCATATCGCCTTTCGGCCAGCGCAAACTGACGGCGACCGTGATCGATGAAACGGCACAACTGTTTGACACGGTTTACATAAATGCCGGTCAGCGCGGATTGTTGTTGAGCATTACACCGGATGACGCCGCGCGATCACTGGATGCACCATTTGTCGATTTGACGGCTTAACTCCCGCCGAACCAGTTATAGCCCAAATCTTCCCAGTAACCGCCTGGATAGACATTGGTGACGAATATCTCGACGATGTGCTTAGGGTTCTTGTAACCGAGCTTGGTCGGCATGCGCAGCTTCATAGGGAAGCCGTATTTGGCCGGCAGCAACTGGCCGTCAAAGGTAAAGGCCAAAAGCGTTTGGCTGTGCTGGGCCGTCGGCATGTCGATCGAGGTGAAATATCCGTCAGCGCATTTGAACCCGACATATTTGCACGTCGTATCGGCCCCGACCCGCTTGAGGAACTCCGAAAACACCACACCGCCCCAGCGGCCAATGGCGCTCCAGCCCTCGACGCAGATATGGCGCGTGATCTGTTCGGTATGCGGCAAGGCATAGAGTTGTGGCAAATCCCACGGCCGGCGGTCGGATATCTTGCCCGAAAGCTGGAGCCGGAAACTGGCAGGATCAACCACCGGCGCCTTGTCTACACTATAGAAGGCATTGAACGGAAACGGCTGTTTTATGTCGGCCTCGGTATAGGTCGGGGCCAGGTTATTGGGGTTGAAGATCACGCCCTGCGCCCCATCATTGAAGCGCGACACCGCCTTTAAAATCTCCTTCACCGATCCATAGTGATTGAGCGTGATGCCGGTGGCGAGCGACAGCCCACCGAGCGTCAGCACATTGCCGAGCACGCGGCGTTTGGCGGGGTCTTTCAGCAGGCCATTGGCCTCTTTCAGGATGGCCTCTTCGTCTTTTTTGATTTCCGGGTCCATATCAGCGCCCCCACAACAT
>CAMLIY010000221.1 GCA_946480125.1 uncultured Asticcacaulis sp. | reverse complement strand
GCAGGGCCGGATTGAACGGCAGCTCAGGCTTGCCTTCTTCAACGACCGGCGCCTTGGGTTCTTCAAAGGTGATGAAGATTTGCAGCTGGTCCTGCAGGATGCGCGCCGCGAAAGCGACAGCATCAACCGGCGTAACTGCGGCATTGGTTTCGACTTCCAGCACCAGCTTGTCATAATCAAGCGACTGGCCCTGACGGGTCGGCTCAACCTTGTACGCCACCTTCTTGACCGGCGAATAGAGCGCGTCGACGGCGATCAGGCCGATCGGCGCGTCTTCCGGACGCAGGCGGTCGGCGGGAACGTAGCCCTTGCCGTTCTGGATGGTGAATTCCATACGCACGGAGGCGCCCTCGTCCAGCGTACAGATAACGTGGTCGGGGTTGAGGACTTCGATATCTGCAGGCACATCAATCTGACCGGCGGTAACCGGACCAGCACCCGAAGCCCGCAGAACCATGCGCTTCGGACCTTCGGCGTGCATACGCAGCGCCAGTTGCTTGATATTCAGGATGATGTCGACGACATCTTCGCGAACGCCTTCGATGGAGGAGAATTCATGCACCACGCCGTCAATCTGGACGGCGGTGACAGCCGCGCCTTGCAGCGAGGAGAGGAGTACGCGACGGAGCGCGTTACCGAGGGTCACGCCGAAACCGCGTTCCAGAGGCTCCGCGACAAGACGCATCTTGCGCGAAGGGTCGGAACCCGCTTCGACTTGTGGCTTCTCGGGACGAATAAGCTGTTGCCAGTTTCTTTCGATCATTTACGTCCCTCAAGACAGGAAAGGTCGCCCTGCCAGATCAGGCAGAGCGACTGAAAAATAGGGAAAATAAAATTAAACGCGACGACGCTTCGGCGGACGGCAGCCGTTATGCGGGATCGGGGTCACATCACGAATGGTAGTGATGGTGAAACCCACCGCCTGCAAGGCGCGCAGAGCCGACTCACGGCCCGAACCCGGACCAGCGACGCTGACTTCCAGTGTCTTGACACCGTGTTCGATGGCCTTCTTGCCAGCATCTTCGGCAGCAACCTGAGCCGCGTAAGGGGTCGACTTACGCGAACCCTTGAAGCCCATGGCGCCAGCCGACGACCACGACACGGCATTGCCCTGCGCGTCGGTGATCGTGATCATGGTGTTGTTGAAGGAGGCGTTGACGTGCGCCACACCCGAGGTGATATTCTTGCGTTCGCGCTTTTTAACGCGGGAAGGTTCTTTAGCCATTGGTCAGCTATTCCTTACTTCTTCTTGCCGGCGATAGGCTTCGCCGGGCCTTTGCGCGTGCGCGCATTGGTGTGCGTACGCTGACCGCGCACAGGAAGGCCCTTGCGATGACGCAGGCCGCGATAGCAGGCCAGGTCCATCAGGCGCTTGATGTTCATCGAAACTTCACGGCGCAGATCGCCTTCAACCGTATAGTCACGGTCGATGGTTTCACGAATTTGCAGCACTTCGGCATCCGAAAGCTGATTGACACGGCGCGCATCTTCGATGCCGACCTTCTTGACAATCTCTTCGGCGTGATGTGCGCCGATGCCATGGATATATTGGAGCGCGATGACAACGCGCTTGTTGGTCGGTATATTGACGCCTGCGATACGGGCCACTTGAGGTATCTCCTGCAACGCGCCCCCATGCTATCGGGACGCATTCATAAAACGAAAGATGACACGTATGCCACACGGCTAAGATTTGACCTTCAGCCGTGGTCCATACGCGTGATTTCGCGGAAGCTGCTCTTATAGAAGGGTTTTAGCTTCCGTCAATGGTTTAGTTTTAAAAAAGCAAGCGCAAAACAAGTTTTGCTCATGCTTTTTTAGTAGATCGCTCAAACGCCGCGAAGGCTCACCTCGCAACAGCTCGGGCGGGCGGTCGCCCTTGCCAAATATCTAAAGCGATATTTGGAAATAGAGACCAATTCATTTAGCTACGCGCCGTTAAGCTAGCGCGTCATCTATACGGGCAGCAACGTCGTCCACCGCGCCCATACCATCAACCTCGTTAAGCTTGCCTTGCGCCGCGTAATAGGGCAACAGCGGCGCGGTCTGGGCGTTGTAAGCCGCCAGCCGCACCTTGTAAGCTTCGGGATTATCATCCGAGCGGCCTTCCTCGGCAAAACGCTTTTCTATGCGCGTCACCAAAGCCGCCTCATCCACCTTCAGGCGAACCACCTTGTCGATCTTGGCGCCTCGCTCAGCCAGCATGGCATCCAGCGCTTCGGCCTGAGCGACAGTCCGCGGAAAGCCATCGAAAATGGCGCCGCCAGCCGCTTCCGCCGCCGCCAGGTTTTCCTTGATCAGGTCGATGACGATCCCGTCAGACACCAGTCCGCCCGTCGCCAGGATGTCCTTGACCTTGAGCCCCAGCTCGCTTTCAGCCTTAATGGCGGCGCGCAACATATCCCCGGTCGAAAGCTGGACCATACCGCGTGTCGTGACCAGACGCTTTGCCTGCGTCCCCTTGCCTGCCGCCGGCGGGCCGAACAGGATTATGTTCATCGGCCGATCCTTCCACGCGGACTGGCGGCAGCCCCCTTGCCACCGGTCTTGAGCTTGGACTTCTTGATCAGGCCGTCATACTGATGCGCCAGCAGGTGTGACTGAATTTGCGCCACAGTATCCATAGTCACGGTAACAACGATCAGGATCGAGGTGCCGCCAAAATAGAAGCTGTTACCCATCTGCGCGATCAGGAATTCCGGCAGCAGACAGACGATGGTGATATAGGCCGCACCCAATACCGTAATGCGTGTCAGAACGAAATCGAGATATTCCGCCGTGCGCTTGCCAGGGCGGATGCCCGGCAGGAAGCCGCCATACTTGCGCAGATTTTCGGCCGTCTCGTCCGGATTGAACACCAGCGAGGTATACAGGAAGGTGAAGAAGATGATCATGGCCGCATACAGGATCATGAAGACCGGATGACCATGCGTCAACTGGGCGCTGATCGAAGGCAGCCATTGCAGCCAGCTCGGAATCTTGTCGGGGTTCTGGCCGATAAAGGCCAGGATCGAAGTGGGCATCAGCAGAAGCGAAGACGCGAAGATCGGCGGAATGACGCCAGCCGTATTGACCTTCAGCGGCATGAAAGAGGATTCCCCCCCCATGATATGATTGCCGACCTGGCGCTTAGGATACTGCACCAGCAAGCGACGCTGTGAGCGCTCCATGAAGACGATGAAAATGATAGCAGCCACCAGCACCGCTACGATCAGGATAAGCATAGCCGGGTTTAGATCACCTGTGGCCCCCATCGAAAACAGACGCCCGACGGTCGACGGCAGTACGGCGACAATGCCTGCGAAAATGATCATGGACGAACCATTGCCGATACCGCGCGACGTGATCTGCTCGCCCAGCCACATCAGGAAAAGCGTACCGCCCGTCAGAGTGGCCATAGCCGTAATGATAAAGAAAATACCCGGCTGGATAACCAGGCCTGAGGTCTGCATGGCGGTGGCGATACCAAAGGACTGGATGAGGGCCAGGGCCACTGTCAGATAGCGGGTATACTGGTTGAGTTGTTTACGGCCGGCTTCCCCGCCTTCCTTGCGCAGCTTTTCCCACGGCGCATAGACGGAGCCCATCAGCTGAATGATGATAGATGCCGAAATATAAGGCATCAGGTTCAGCGCGAACACGGCCATGCGCTGCACAGCCCCGCCGGCGAACATATTCATCATGCCGAAAATGCCATTTTGCTGGCTGGAAAAGGCCTGAGTAAAGGCGGCCATATTAATGCCCGGCAAAGGCACATAGGTGCCGAGGCGATACACGATCAGGGCGCCGAGCGTAAAGAGCAGACGCTTATGCAGATCAGTCGCCTTGGAAAAGGCGCCGAAATTCATATTGGCGGCGAGTTGTTCAGCGGCTGATGCCATAATATCCTCAATACGCGGGCGTTTTCCGCCCCTGTTATCATCCCGCTGGCGGGACCACCCAAGCAATGAAATCAGTGGCTACAGCGATTCTCCGCCCAGCCCCCAACTCGATCCCATATGGGGTACAGATATCGAAAGGTCAAATCCGTCAGTCAAAAAGCGCCGGGGCAAACCCCGACGCCTTGAGAGACGGATTTAGCTCTTACGGGCGGCCTTGGCAGCGGCGATCTTTTCAAGGCGAGCGGCCAGCTTGGCTTCGTTCTCGATACGCGCCTGCGTAACCGAACCACCGGCGGCTTCAACAGCCTTGATGGCGCCGGCCGACGCCGACCAGACCTTCAGATTGAGCTTGGCGGTCAGTTCACCTTCGCCAAGAAGACGCACACCGTCGAGTTCACGACGGATGACGCCGGCGGCGATCAGGGCGGCGGCATCGATATCACCGGCGACGAGCTTGCCGGCGTCGATGGCCTGTTGCAAACGCCACAGATTTACTTCGGCGAGCTTGAGGGCGAAAGGATTGTTAAAACCACGCTTCGGCATACGCATGTAGAGGGGCATCTGGCCACCTTCGAAGCCCAGGAGCGAGACGCCCGAACGGGACTTCTGGCCCTTGACGCCGCGACCGGCAGTCTTGCCCTTGCCCGAACCGGGACCCCGGCCAACGCGCATACGGCCCTTGACGGCGCCGGGATTGTCGTGGAGTTCATTCAACTTGGTCATCTGATTTGCCTTTCGATGATATTGCGCTGACCTTCAGATCAACTCGGCTTAAAAACATGAAGCGCGCCTGTTACAGCACGCTTCTAAAATAAGCAAGCCCGCGAACCGGAATTCGCGGGCCTGGTGTCTTACTCGACGATCGCAACCATGTGGGCGACCTTGGCGATCATGCCGCGAACCGAGGGGGTGTCTTCCAGTACGGAGACGCGGCCCATCTTGTTCAGACCGAGGCCCGCGAGCGTGGCGCGCTGGTCCTTGGTACGGCGGATCGGGGAACCGGTTTGCTTGACCGTGACGGTCTTCGCTTCGGTTTTTGCGGGAGCCTTAGCCATGGATTAACCCTCCAGAGAGTCAGGCGACGAAGCGCCATCGGCACGCGACTTCAGAAGATCGCCGACCTTCTTGCCGCGCTTCGAGGCGATCTGACGGGGCGAGGATTGCACCTTCAGCGCTTCAAAGGTGGCGCGCACCATGTTGTAGGGGTTCGATGAACCGAGCGACTTGGCGACAACGTCCGAAATCCCGAGGGTTTCGAGAACGGCGCGCATCGGACCACCCGCGATGACGCCGGTGCCCGGAGGGGCCGCGCGCATCTGGATCTTGCCGGCGCCCCAACGGCCGTAACCGTCGTGGTGCAGGGTGCGGGATTCGCGCAAAGGCACGCGGATCAGTTGCTTCTTGGCTTCTTCGGTCGCCTTGCGGATGGCTTCCGGCACTTCACGTGCCTTGCCATGACCGTAGCCGA
>CAMLIY010000220.1 GCA_946480125.1 uncultured Asticcacaulis sp. | reverse complement strand
TTGAGGTTTATGGCTATGGCCGACATTATTCTTGACGTTGAAGTACGTGAGCGCACCGGCAGCGGTGGCGCGCGTGAAATCCGCAATGCCGGCAAGCTGCCGGGCATTCTCTATGGTGGGGACAAGGCGCCAGTGCCAATCGCCGTCAGCCTGAACGAATTCCGCAAGGCACTGGCCACCGGCAAGCTGAACGGCCACCTTGTTACGTTGAAGTACGGCAAGGAAACCCAGAAGGTCATCGCCAAGTCCATCGACTTCCATCCGGTCACCGATGTGCCGATCCACTTCGACCTGTATCGCGTCGATGAACATGCCGAGATCAAGATTTCGGTGCCGGTTCACTTCAAGAATCACGAACTGTCGCCGGGCCTGAAGAAGGGTGCCGCCTTGAATGTCGCCATCCACGAACTGGAAATCCTGGTTCCGGCCGATCACATTCCGGAAGACATCATTGTTGACCTGACCGGCCTCGAAATCGGCGACAGCGTTCACGTTTCCGATCTGAAACTGCCGGCCGATGTCAAGGCACACGTCGCCGGTTCAGAAGTCGTGGCTTCAGTCACCGCTTCGGGCGCGTCGAAGAGTGAAGACGCGGCGGCAGCGGACACCGCTGAAGCTTAAGGCGTTTGGGGGCTGTGCCCCCAAGTCTTTTGCCTTATCAATAAAAAAGCCTCGCCTTTTGGGCGGGGCTTTTTTATTGACGAACAGAAGGTTTATTGGGGGCACGGCCCCCAAACCCCATTAATCTCAGGAGTGTGCGGTGTATCTGATCGTTGGCCTTGGCAATCCCGGTGCGCAATACGCGAAGAACCGCCACAATATCGGCTTCATGATGATCGACGAACTGATCCGCGGCACGACTTTCGGCCCGGAGAAAAAGGCTTTCGACGGCATTACCTCCGACGGCCAGATCGAGACTGCCAAGGGTATGGAAAAGGTACTGGCGCTCAAGCCGCAGACCTTCATGAACCTCTCCGGCCAGAGCGTGCAAAAAGCCATGCAGTTCTACAAGATCAAACCGGAACGCGTCATCGTCTTTCACGACGAACTGGATCTGGCGCCCGGCCGCCTTCGCATGAAACTGGGCGGTGGTCACGCCGGCCATAATGGCCTGCGGTCCATCATGGCCAATATCGGCCCCAATTTCATGCGTGGCCGCATGGGTATCGGGCATCCCGGCGCCAAGGAAGACGTGCTGCCGTGGGTGCTGGGTGATTTCGCCAAGGCTGACCAGGGCTGGCTGACCGCCATGAATGACGCCTGCGTCCGCGCCCTGCCCCTGCTGCTGTCTGGCACGCCTGACGCCGCCGAGCGTTACCAGAACGAGGTCATGCGCCTGGCGCCCGCCCCTAAGCTCGATACCCGGCAACTGAACGCCAACAAGGCCGATTAAATCTGGTGCCTATAGGCAAAATGCTTTAGGAAGCGGCCAATCCTTTTCCTTGCCGAGATTATAAATTCCATGGCCCTTAAAGTCGCTATCGTCGGTCTGCCCAATGTCGGCAAATCCACCCTGTTCAACGCCCTGACCCAGACCGCCTCGGCGCAGGCCGCCAACTACCCCTTTTGCACTATCGAGCCTAATACCGGCGATGTCGCCGTGCCGGAACCACGCCTCGATGTACTGGCGAAGATCGTCGGCTCAAAGGAAATCATCCCGGCCCGCATCAACTTTGTCGATATTGCCGGCCTGGTGCGCGGCGCTTCCAAGGGCGAGGGCCTTGGCAACCAGTTCCTCGCCAATATCCGCGACTGTGACGCCATCGCCTTTGTGGCGCGTTGCTTCGTCGATACCGACATCACCCACGTTGAAGGCCGCATCGATCCACTGTCCGATCTCGAAATCATCGAAACCGAACTCATGCTGGCCGATCTGGAATCGCTGGAAAAGCGCCTGCCAAACCTGGAAAAGCGCGCCAAGACCGGTGGCGACAAGGAAGCCGGCATCACCGTCTCGCTGATCAATGCCGCTCTGGAAGAACTGCGCGCCGGCAAGCCGGCCCGTCTCGCTTATGAAAAAGGCAAGGTCTCCAAGGAAGACACCAAGGCCTGGGAAATGCTGCAATTGCTGACCTCAAAGCCGGCGCTCTATGTCTGTAACGTTGAAGAAGGCGCCGCCGACAAGGGCAATGAGCTGTCCGATGCTGTCGCCACCCGCGCCAAGGCCGACCACGCCAACAGTGTCGTTATCTCGGCCCAGATCGAGTCCGAAATCGCCCTGCTAGATGCTGATGAACGTCAGGAGTTCCTTGAAACCCTGGGCCTCGAAGAACCGGGCCTCAACCGCCTGATCCGCGAAGCCTACAAGCTGCTGGGCCTCGCCTCCTACTTCACAGTCGGCCCCAAGGAAGCCCGCGCCTGGACCATCCATGTTGGCGACACCGCGCCTCAGGCCGCCGGTGTCATCCATACCGACTTCGAGAAGGGCTTTATCCGCGCCGAAACCATGGCCTACGAGGACTTCGTCAAGTTCAAAGGCGAAGCCGGTTGCAAGGAACACGGCAAGTTCCGCCAGGAAGGCAAGGAATACCTGGTCAAGGACGGCGACGTTCTGAACTTCCGGTTTAATGTGTAAGTAGCCCCCTCCGTCAGCGACACCAGTCCTTCGGACTTCGCGCTGACACCTCCCCCGCTTCGCCAAGAAGCTCGCAAGGGAGGAGAAAATAGAAAGCCCGCCGGATCACTCCGGCGGGCTTTTTTATTCTTCTTGGCTCAGTCGGGATAGCCCGCTGTGACGTGGCGAAACGAAGTTCGGCGAAGCCAAAATGATTGGCTTTCGAGAAACGGAGCGGAGTGTACTTCAGTACATGAGCACCGTATCGCAGAAAGACGGCCATTTGCAGCCCGTCACAGTAGGGCTATCAATGTTTGCCGCGCCAGACTTGGCGATAAGCCGCGTAGGTTATCCCCGCCATCAACAGCAGGAAGAGGATGACCGACACGCCCATCTGCTTGCGCTCGGTGGCATGTGGATCGCCGGCCCATTCGAGGAAGGCGGCCACATCCTGCGATTCCTGCTTCAGGGTCGCCTTTGTGCCGTCATCATAGCTCACCTTATCCGCCACCAGTGGGGGCGGCATGGCGAGGACGCCGCCGAGCGGCACCTTATGCGGGTCGCCATGCCAGGAGGTAGCCAGCGCCCCATGAACATAGGGGTTATAGTGCTGGGTGGCGGCGACGGTCAGGCCGGCCGGCGCCGGCTCAAAGCCCGCCAGCAGCGAAGCGACATAGTTGGCGCCGCCTTCGCGGGCCTTGGTGATAACCGACAGATCAGGCGGAATGGCACCACTGTTTGAGGCCTTGGCCGCTTCCTCGTTCTTGAAAGGCGATGGGAAGCGGTCGGAGGTCGTGCCCTTGCGGGTGATATCATCGCCGGTATCCGGGTCAATATCGGCAACATCGAATTCCGAGGCGATCTGCTTCACTACCGGATTATCGTTGGGGTTTTTGTACTTCGGATCGTAGAAGGGACCGCCCTTCTGGCCGAGGTTACGGAACGACATCAGGTGCATGCTGTGGCAGGCCGAACAGACCTCGCGGTAAACCTTGTAGCCACGCTGCAACTGCGCCTGATCGAACGAGCCGAACGGCCCTTCGAAGGTGAAGTGGTGGTCTTCCGGTTCTTTATAGCCTTCGCTGGCCACGGCATGGGCGCCGGCGGTCAGGGAAAACACTACGGCTAAGCCCGCCATGACTTTGAGGGTTTTGGTCATAAGAGTCGTCATGTGACTTAGCCCTTTGTCTTGGCGTGGGCGGCCAGAACGGCTTCGGAGATCGAGGCCGGCACGGGCAGCGGATCTTCCTTCAGGCCAATCCATGGCATGATGATCAGGAAGAAGGCGAAATAGTAAACGGACAGCAGCTGCGATAACCAGACAACCTTGAGACCAATCTCGTTACCATGCGCGTCCGTTGTGATCGAGAACACCAGGTTATCCGGCATCTGACCGCCGCACCAGCCAAGGCCGATACAGGCGAGAACGAACAGCACAAAGAACCAGCGCATCACCGGACGGTAGCGCATCGACTTGACCTTGGAGGTATCGAGCCACGGCAGGGCGAAGATCAGGGCGATGGCGCCGAACATGGCGCCGACGCCGAGCAGCTTGGCCGGGATCGGACCAATATCAAAGGTAATGGCGCGCAGGATGGCGTAGAAGGGCAGCATGTACCACTCAGGCACGATGTGCGACGGCGTTTGCAGCGGGTTGGCCTTCACATAATTGTCGGCATGGCCCATGGCGTCCGGCGCGAAGAAGACGAAAGTGGCGAACACGATCAGGAAGAAGATCATGCCGAGACCGTCCTTGACCGTGGCATAGGGGGTGAACGGCAGAGTGTCTTCCTTCGATTTGATTTCCACGCCGGTCGGGTTGTTCTGGCCCACGACATGCAGCGCCCAGATATGCAGGACGACAACGCCGGCAATAACGAACGGCAGCAGGTAGTGCAGTGAGAAGAAGCGGTTGAGTGTCGGGTTATCGACAGCGAAACCTCCCTGCAACCAGGTCAGGATCGATGGACCGACCACCGGAATGGCGCCGATCAGGTTGGTGATGACGACCGCGCCATAATAAGACATCTGGCCCCAGGGCAGGACGTAGCCCATGAAGGCGGTGGCGATCATCAGGAAGTAGATGATGCAGCCCAGCAGCCACAGCACTTCGCGCGGCGCTTTATACGAACCGTAATAGAGGCCGCGGAACATGTGGATATAGACGGCGAAGAAGAACATCGACGCGCCGTTGGCGTGAACATAGCGGATCAGCCAGCCATAGTTGACATCGCGCATGATGCGCTCGACGGAATCGAACGCCAGGTCGGCATTGGCCGTATAGTGCATGGCCAAGATGATGCCGGTCAGGATCTGCACGCCCAGGCAGAGCGACAGGATGCCGCCGAAGGTCCACCAGTAGTTCAGGTTCTTCGGGGTCGGGTAATCAACAAAGCTGTCATAGGCCAGGCGGACGATCGGCAGGCGCGAATCCAGCCACTTTTCAATGCCGGATTTCGGCTCATAGGTCGAGGGATGATCGCTCATTTAGCCCACCTTGATCTTGGTGTCGGACAGGAAGGTGTACTCAGGCACTTCAAGATTCTTCGGCGCCGGTCCCTGACGGATGCGGCCCGACGTGTCGTATTCCGAACCGTGGCAGGGGCAGAACCAGCCGCCGTAATCACCGGTACCGAAATTGGGCACGCAGCCGAGGTGCGTACAGACGCCGATCAGCACGAGATACTGTTCATGGCCGGCCTTCTCGCGTTCGGCATCGGTCTGCGGATCACGCAGGGTCTTGATATCGACCGCCTTGGCTTCGGCGATTTCCTTCTTGGTGCGATAACGAACAAAGAGCGGCTT
>CAMLIY010000219.1 GCA_946480125.1 uncultured Asticcacaulis sp. | reverse complement strand
CGGAAGGCAAAAAACCGCGCAAACGCCGCCGGGGCAAGGCCAGGGCCGAAGCCTCGCCAGACCTGCCGGTGGTTAAGGCAACGGAGGTGCCGGAGCCGGAAGATAGACCTGAAACGATTGCCGCTGAAGGGGCACTCGACGAACAGCCGCCTTTCGACCCAGCAACCGAGACTGCGCCAGAAGCGATTGAAGCCGCATCTGTAGAAACACCCGCGCCTGTTACAGAAATGCATGAGGTTCAACTGATTGGCTGGCGTCAGAAGTCATTCGAACCCCGCCCCAAGCGTGTACGGCCAGAACGGCGCAAACCCGTTCAGTCAGAGGCCGGCGAAAAGCCTGTCCGCACCGAACGTTCGGACAAGCCGCGCGGCGATCGTGGCAAGCGGCACGGCAAGCCGGATGGACAGCGCGAGCAATCCAGAGGACACCGGGATCGGGAACCGAAACCCGCCGACACGCGTTCGCGTGAACCCTATATCAATCCCTATTCGCCCTTCGCCATTTTGCGTGAAAAACTGGGGGAAAAGCAGGATAGCTAAGATGCAAATAAAAACCGCGAAGCAGAACTGTTTCGCGGTTTTTATTTATTAAAAAGATGAGTTGCTATTTATCAAAATATAGAATAGTTTATCCTTATCGTTATCTAATTGTCTGCTGTTTTGTTTCGCACTTTTACAAAGTGCATTGAGCGAACCCCCATTCAAAAATTTACCGAGAGGCATCCGAATATTTCATTCGGTTGCGTATAAACATATTCTTTGAAAGGGTTCATTATGAGCACCGGAACAGTTAAGTGGTTTAATCCGACCAAGGGCTTTGGCTTCATCGAGCCGACCGACGGCGGCCAGGACGTTTTCGTTCACATCAGCGCCGTTGAACGCGCCGGTATGCGCAGCCTCAATGAAGGCCAGAAGGTCTCCTACGAGATGGCGCGCGACGCCAAGTCCGGCAAGATGTCGGCTGAGCAACTCGAAAACGCTTAAGCCTTCGGGTTTAGTTTAAAGGCCGGTCCCTCGTGGGACCGGCCTTTTTTATTGCACGGATCATTTTTGACAAACTTTGCCAAAAGAGATACCTTTCTTTTAAAGGAGTCTTCCATGGCCACGATGAATATTTCCCTGCCCGAACAAATGAAGTCATGGGCAGAAGCGCAGGCCGAAACCGGTCGCTACAGCAATACCAGCGACTATGTGCGCGACCTGATCCGCCGCGATCAGGAACGCAGCGAAAAGATCGCGGCCATGCAGGTAAAGATCACAGAAGGCTTGTCTAGCGGCATAAGCCCTTTGAACATGGATGAAATTCTTGAAAAAGCACGTGCCAAAGCGCTGGAGCTTGGGCTGACAAAACCATGAGTTACCGCCTGACGCAGGCGGCTGAGGATGATCTGGTCAATATTTATCTGGACAGTGTGCGTCTTTTTGGTCGTGCCCAAGCGGAACATTATTATGCTGGGCTGCACGCGACATTTGACTTTCTGGGGCAGAATCCAAATGCCGCGCGAGAGCGCCGCCAAATCCAGCCGCCCGCGCGCATGCACCCACATAAATCCCATCTGGTTTTCTACCAACTGGAAGATCAGGGCATTCTTATTATCCGCATACGCCATGCTCATGAGAATTGGATGAATGATTTGGAAGCCGGCGAATAGTTACTTCTTCTGCGCCGCTGCCAGCACCAGGAACATATAGTTGGTCTCGCCGCCGCCCATGACATATTCGGTCTGCTGCCAGAAATAGGGCCATTTTTTCAGCTCCGGCAGGTCAGGCCGGATAAGGGCCGTGCCGGAAATGACGCCGCCCGGAATATAGGACCAGTCGGCGCGGTTGGCGCCATAGGCGGTGGTGGCTGATTTCGCACCAACCCCCGAAGCGAAGGACTCCGTGTTTTCGCCCGGATGCACGCCAAGCACGAAGTTCAGCGCCTCCATTTGCAGGGCGTCAGGCGTATATTGCGGCCACGCCTTGCGGACAAAATACTGATCGACGCCGAACTTCTGGATATCCCAGCCAGCGCCCCAGATGTAGGGCACATAGGGCACGCCATAGGGTGTCTTGGTGGCTTCATCGGTCAGTTTGGCCTGCCAAGTCTTCACCGCCTCACCCACCTCACGGTTGAAAGCTGTATCCTTGATCAGCGGCATGGCCGAAGCCAGGACTGCGCCGGTTTGATCGATATGCGCCACGATCTCCGTTTTCAGCGCCACCAGCCGCTTCAGGGCCTGGGCGTCATGCGTCGTCTGCGCCAGTTCGGACAGGACAAAGACTTTCGCCTGCAAATCCGTGGCGCGATCATAGGCTTTTTCATAAAGATCGCGCGCCGCTGCCAGCGCATCGGCCGCCATCTTCGGATTGGTCGGGGTCAGGGCGCGCGCGGCCGTCGCCAGTTGCGCCGCCGTCGTCAGTTCGCGGTTGGGATTGTCCTCCGTGAAGACATAGCGGTCGTCCTTCAGCGATGAGGTGGTGCCTGTTCGCTCACCAGGTTTCAACGCCGGATCGTAGGCGAGATTATCCGTCTGCGTCGAGACGTCGCCCAGCAGGGTATATTGCTCAAGCGTAGGTTCGATAATACCGCGATAGGTCCGGCCCAGCGCCTTGTACCCGCCGAGCACCGACAACAAACCATGCTCGATCTGCTGGATGGCGTCGTTCTGGCCATCGGGCTGGTGAATTTCGGTCAGCTTCTTCGCCTCGTCGATCGTCGTGGCGTCGTAATTCAGGCTGAATTCCTCGACCATCCTGGCCAGCAGCCACACCGTGCCCATCTGGCTTTCGACCCGCAGGTCATAGTCTCCGGCGTCATGCCAGCCGCCGGCATTGAGCCCTGGCACATGATCGCCTGGCTGGTACTTCGTCAGGGTCGATCCACCTTGCAAATAGCCGTCGAAGTGATTGAAATTGATCGGCGCCATCCGCACATCATCCTCGTGATCGAGGCCATGCCAGGTGCGGTATTTCTCCTTGACCAGCATATGGCACATCTGCACCGGCAGGAAATATTCCAGCGTCGGCTGCCAGACATGGCGGTCGTAAACATCATCGCCAATCTTGAAACTGCCCGTCGCCTCGCCGCGATATTCCAGCACATACATGCCGGGATCTTTCACCGCCGTCAGGTCTGCGGTCAGGTAATTGTAGCGCAGGAATTGCCCCCAAGGCTTTGGCTCGTAACGCGCCACCTCCTCGCGTCCGTTCGCGGTCATGCGGTAGAGTACCAGCGGATCAGCCTGAGTGTCGCGTTTGTCCTGCTCGATGATGATGGTCTTGGCCTGATCCGGCCGATAACCGACCTGGCTGACCTGAACTACCGGCTTGTAGCGCCAGTCAGGATCGATATTGGGCGTAATGACCCAGGTGATGGCATCGGTCGTCGCCCCCGGCTTGGTGATCTCACGCACAATATACCAGCCATTATTGAAATTACCGCGGCCGTCGATCAGTTCCAGTTCGCCGGTATGGCTCTGTATGGTCATGCGTTGCAGATCGCTGTCTGGCGCCACAGTCAGGGTTTTACCTTCGGCGAGCGGCGCGGTAATCGTCTGGCCATTGTCATCTTCCATGCCGCCATTGGCCTGACGCGGAAAGATGCCGCCTTGCTGATCCATCAGCCACGATTTACCGAAAAGATCGGTCGGGAACAGTTCGAAATTAAAGCCGACCTTGCCTTCCCAATCTTTCGGCAGCGGCTTGTCGAGATCGACCGATACCTTGAAAGCATTCCCTTCCAGGGGCGTGACACGGACCTTGTAGCTAAAGTTCAGATCAGGATAATCGATCGGATTGAAACCCTTGCGGTTCTTCGACTCATCCGGATAGTGCAACGCCTGACTGACTGAGTTCGTCGCGGCATCGACCACAGGCTTGCCGTCACCCGCCGGCATGGGCGACCACTGGCCAGGGGAAGCCTCCAGCCTCAGATCGCCATTGGCCGCCACGCGTACGCCATGTTGAATGACCGTCACGCCGGTCTGGTGACCATCGGGATAGATGTCGGCGAAGACGGTGACATTCAGCCCCGGCGCCTCGAAATAGCCTTTGTCATTGAGCTTCAGATGGGGTTCGGCAAATGCCACCCCCGCCATCAGGGACAGGCACGATACGGCCATCAGCAATCTGGTGATCTTCATGGTTCTTCTTCCCAACCTGCCCTCTCTCCGGGGCATTGATATCGATTACAAGACTATAGCGCAGGTTAGCGCCATAACAAGGGGCGGTTTGACATTTGGCTTTTGCCTTCCAATATGCAGGTCATGCAGACAGACTCTTCTTCGGTACGGCTTGATGTATGGCTTTGGCGCGCCCGCTTTTTCAAAACGCGAGCGCTATCGGCCAGGGCCTGCGAAAGTGGCCATATCCGGCTGGAGCGCTTTGGCAAGGTGACGCGCGTCGAGAAAGCCTCGACTGCCGTCAAGCCGGACGACCGGCTGATCTTCGCGCTTGGCACGCGGCTATATGATATTGTGATGGTCAATACCGGCGAACGGCGCGGCCCTGCCACTGAGGCTCAAAGTCTTTACCGGCAAGCCTCTGCGGCGCCCGACACCGCAGCTAATGCCTGAAATTAGAACAAATCAGGTTTCGACAGCCGCCTGACTCTTGACACAGCGGCCTTATCTGAGCATGACGCACACATTCTGGTTTTGTAATCGAGGCTTAGACTATGACCTACATCGTTATGGACCCTTGCGTGAAGTGCAAGTTCATGGACTGCGTGGAAGTCTGCCCGGTCGATTGCTTTTACGAAGGCGAGAACTTCCTGGCCATCAACCCGGATGAATGTATCGATTGCGGCGTTTGCGAACCCGAATGCCCGGTCGACGCCATCAAGCCCGATACCGAGGACGAAGGCACCAAGTGGCTGGAGATCAATACCAAGTACGCCGCCATCTGGCCGAACATCTCGGAAAAGGGTACACCGCCCGCCGACCGTGAAGACTTCGAGCGCGAAACCGGCAAGTTCGAGAAATACTTCTCTGAAAAGCCTGGAGATGGCAAATAAGCGCATTGCCTTTATGGCCGGCGCTTCTGCTTTATGCCGCCCTTATCAATCTGGTTACCTGGCATGTTTGGCGACTAGATAAAAGAAACGCCGTTATGCGAGAAAAACGCATATCGGAACGCACACTTCTAACCTTGTGCTGGATCGGTGGCTGGCCGTTCGGACTGATGAGTGCACATATTTTTCATCACAAAAGTAGTAAAAAAGCCTTTATACACAAGGTTTATGTGATAGCTGGCTTTCAAGCGGCGCTTCTGTGCGCTACGCTGCTGCTGGTGTGGCGGCCCATGTGAGCGCTAACGCCGCCGCCCTTTATTTCGCCGTAAATTTGTGATATAGATGTCATATTGCAAGAGTCGCACGGCCTTCTTCT
>CAMLIY010000218.1 GCA_946480125.1 uncultured Asticcacaulis sp. | reverse complement strand
ATGCCCGCTTCGGCGATCCGGAATGCCAGGTCCTGATGCTGCGCCTGAAAAGCGATATCGTGCCTTATCTGCTGGCGGCCGCCAAGGGGGGCTTGAAAAACCTGCCGGCGCCGGAATGGCATGACGAACCGGCGGTCTGCGTGGTCTATGCCGCCAAGGGCTATCCCGACAGTCCGCTGACCGGCTCGATCATTCGCGGCGCCGAAGCTGATTTCGGCAAGGATGTGATCGTATTTCATGCCGGCACCCACCGCGCCGAAGACGGTTCACTCAGGGCTTCCGGCGGGCGTGTGCTGAATATCTGCGCCCGGGGCAAGACCCTTCAGGACGCCCGCGACCAGGCCTACGCCGCCATAAACGACATCGATTGGCCGGGTGGGTTCTACCGCACCGATATCGCCTGGCGCGCGCTCTAAGCAAGAGCTTTCGACGACTAATACGCAGTCTGCACTAGCAGGTACAAGCGTACCTGCGTCACTTGCCGGCTAATTATTCGCCTGAAAGCTCTTGCTTAGAGCCTACGGTGGCTAATTGAGTCTCAAGCCTAGCCTTCAATCATATATGTAAAGGGTTTGCCGCGCGATTCCGGCTCCCAGCCATCGGCAATGGCCTTGCCGATCTGGATAGCCACATCGCGCTTGTCGATCTTCGGGCGCTGGGCATGGCGGCTCGGCTTCGGAAACGGATATTCCAGCAGCAGGACTTTCTGCGGATTTTCAGCGTGCTGTACCGACAGGCAGAGACCCTTGGCGCCATCGACTGACGCCCACTGGGGTTCGCGATGAATATGCCAGCGGAATTCAACGCCATCCACCTTGGCCATATCTTCCATAGATCGTTTTGCTTTGGCAACCACGGGCGCGTCCCTCAAATATAAAGCGCACGTCATAGACAGCGTGACGGAGCTTGTACAGATGAAAGCAAAAAGGACGCCGGTGTGGGCGTCCTTTCCGTTCGTTTATTGGGCGGCCGGGCTGTTCGGCAGCAGGGCCTTCAGCAGCGGCTTGACCCACTGGCCTTTCTCCGCATCCCAGACGCCGAAGCCGCCGCCATCCTGATAATACCAGTAGGCGCGGGCAAAACCGCGATCATCCGCCGCCTTGGAAACGGCACGGGTCCAGGCGGCGCGGTCATCCATCTGATCGTTGAATTTGCCGTAGGTGCCGTATTCTCCGAGGAAGATCGGGCGGTTATTGGCCTTTGACCAGGCAACCACCTTGTCGAAAGTGGTGTCTATCGCGGCCTGTTGCTGGGTCGTGCCGGTCCAGTGAACACCGCGTAGTTTTTGCAGGTCAGGCCCCGCCCAACTGGCGCCCTGATGAGTGAATTCCATCGGCGTATAATAGTGGAAGGTGGCGATCAGGTGACGATCGGCCGCCGGCAGCTCCAGATTCTGCAACTGATCGGCACTGTTCCACATCACCGGGCCTACGATGATATTCCGTGTCGGATTGGTTTCGCGCACAATGCTGATCAGATCCGGCACCCAGGTGTTCCATATCTTGGCATCAACGCCTCCGTTCGGTTCGTTCAGCAACTCGAAAACCACTGAACTGGGCGCATCTTTGTAGCGCTCCGACAGATCGTACCAGATATTGGGCAGCAGGATCGCGCAGGCGTCGACATCCTTGGCGCAGTCTTCAAAGTCATGCTCGTCGAGAATGACGGTCAGTTTGTTATCAATCGCCAGGTCAATAATATGATCCAGCCGATCCAGCCACTTGGGATCCAGATGGCCCTGGGTATCGGCGATATGCTTGAAGGTGAACAGAGGCACGCGGATGGTCTTGAAACCGGCATCCTTGACACGTTTGATGTCAGCATCGGTGAAGGTGGTCTTCTCGCCGGTCCAGTAAGGATCATAGCCACCAATGATATTGATGCCGGGGCCCATGGCGGCCACCTGATCCTGCGCGGATATCTCGGTATATTTGGGCCAGGTGCCGACCAGGCTGTTGAAGCTGCGGATCTGATCCTGAACGATTTGGGATTCGCGGCTGCCGGATACATTGTGTGACGCATCCGGTCCTGCGGCGGTTGATGTCGGTATCTGAGCCAGGGTGGCGCCTGGCAGGGCGACGGCTGTCAGAACGGTGGCGGTCAGCAGGAGGGCCTTGGCCCATGATGTCGGTGCTAAGTGCATAGGAGGCTGTTCCTTTAAAGAGGATAAGGACGTACAGGCGGAATCGAGCCGTGGTTATGAGACGTGCCGAATGAACAAATCGCCGCGTGTTTCACATTGCGGGTAAAAAGACGCAAGACAGCGTAAACGGGACGGTAAGTCCCGCGGCAAGATAGATCCAGGCCCAAGCCTGTCAGTTTCCTGAACACCGTATCCCCTCCGACCAAATTCCAGGTTTGGCATTTGTTTTATTATTGACGTCATTCTAAGCGCAAATCCGCAGATATGGCAAGCCGGGCAATCTGCCGGGTTAAGGTTGCCGCGACCGGATCAGGTCCTCGATGCCGGCTTCATCATCGAATTTGGCGATAATCGGCAGACAGGCGATGCGGTCGCGCCATGCCGGCGTCAGTTTGATCCAGTCTTTCTGCGTGGTGATCAGGCGGGCATCGGCCGCCGCCGCCTTGGCCGCCAGTGCTTCCAATTCGGCGGGTTTAAGGGCGGCGTGATCGGGGAAGCCTTCGAAACCGGCGATGTCATAATCTTCGCTGCGCAGGGTCGTCTCGAATTTCCACGGCTTGGCAATACCGGCAAAACCATAAACGGCGCTGGGGATGGCCGGGGCATTGGCCTGGAGCCGGGCGATAAACACAGGTTTGTCACCCAGCAGGCGGATCAATTCCGGATCGGGCCTGGCGTCGTCGTCCGGCATCCACAGCACGCAGATATCTGCGCGTTGCAGCCCGTGCGGAAAGGGTTCGCGCATCGGGCCATACGGGCAGATGCCGCCATCGCCAAAGGGCCAGGCGCCATTGCGCGTATCGCCATCGATGACCAGTATATGAAGATCCTTTGTGATTTTCAGATTCTGGTGAGCGTCATCGACCACGGCAATGGTTGGTTTTGGCGCCTTGCGGCGTTTCTCGATCAGGCGCAAACCGGCCGCCCTGTCGCGCGCGATGACGAAGGCATGCGCCTGTGCCAGCATAAGAGGTTCGTCGCCCACCTCGGCCGCCGTATGAATATGCGGATCAACATTGATGGGACCGGTGAGGCTGCCACCATGGCCACGCGACAGGCCGACGGCCTCGGGCGTCAGAAGATCGAGCAGGGCGCCGGTTACCGGTGTCTTGCCAGAACCGCCAAGTGTCAGATTACCGACACTGATGACAAACAGCGACGATCTGTAAGGTTTGGTATTGGCCGTCTTGATGGCATTGACTGTCCGCCAGATCAGTGACAGCGGCCACAGCACCGGTCGCCACCAAGGCGCGCCGGCCGCATGCTTCCTGTACCACCAGTCGGGCGTCTTAATCGTCATGCACAGCTTCCGGCAGCAGCGGCTCCAACGCCGTCCAGACAATATCAAGCGTGTCAGCTTCCTTGCGGCTGGCATCCAGCGCGCGCATATCCGCCGCCCTGACCGCCTCCGGGTGCTGGCGAAGCTGGCTTAACAGAAAGCCCAGTTCGGCCGTACCTTTCACACGATAGGCGGCATCGGCCTCCAGCAATTCAGCATAGATGCCGGCCCAGTTGCTGATATCGGGCCCCGTGATGACGCACTTGCCAAGGCGGGCCGCTTCCAGCGGATTATGGCCGCCGATATCTTCCAGAAAGCTGCCCGCCATTAAGGTTATGTTCGCCACGGAGAAAAACAGGCCCAGTTCGCCCAGGGTATCGGCCAGGTAAATATGCGTCTGGCTGGTGATCGGTTCGTCTTTCGAGCGCTGCGCCACTTTCAGGCCCAAGGCTTCGAGATCGAGCCTTATCTCTGCGGCGCGGATCGGATGGCGTGGCGCCAGGATCAGCAGGTCGCCGCCCCACAAGGCCGGTTCCAGCGCTTTGGCGACCAGGGTATCTTCGCCATAATGCGTGCTGGCGGCGAAATAGACGAACTGCCTGCCTATGCGTTTTTTCAGCTCTGAAAGCGCCTTGGCATCGACGGGCAGGGGTGCGCCGATGGTTTTTAGATTGGCGCGGGAGCCTGGCTTTACCCCCATGGTTTTCAGCCGCTCCTCGCTGGCCTTGTCCTGGGCCATGACGAGGCTATACCCGGTGAGCAAAGGGCGTATTGCGCCTTTGAAACGCTGCCAGCCTTTATAGGTTTTTTCGGTTATACGGGCACTGAGCAGCACCTGCGGCGTGCCGCGTCGTGTCAGTTCGCGCAACTGTGTGGGCCATATATCGCTCTCGATAAAGATGGCCAGATCAGGCTGCCAGTGATCGAGGAACGCTTTTACCGCCTGGGGGGTATCGATTGGGGCGAACTGGTGGATGACGCTGGCGGGCAACCGCTTGGCCAGAATATCCGCAGAGGTAGTGGTAGCCGAAGTGATCAGAATATTCAGGTCAGGCCGTTCCGCCGTCATGGCGACAATAACGGGTAAGGCGGACAGGCTTTCGCCCACGCTCACGCCATGGAACCAGACAAGGCGGCCGTCGGGGCGTGCTCGGTCAGTGCGCCCGAGCCTCTCCCTCCAGCGCGCCACATCCTCCTTGCCACGCTTGACACGTCTTTGCAGCAGTCCCGGCGCCATGACATGCGCCGCGCCCATCAATCGTTGATAAAGGGAGAGGGTGAGGCTCATCGGCTTTTCCGCGGCGACAGGCCCAGTATCGCATCGGCACGATCCGTAACGGCGGTCAGAGCGGTTTCGGCTTCAAGGCGCAATGTTTCCATCTGTGCTTCATTCGTATCGGCGGGTATGGCCGGCAGAACGCCCCACACCATGGCGCCACGCGTGAAAGGCAGGGGAATGCGCATGCGGTCCCAGGTATTGAATTCTATATAGCGACGGGTTGACTGGCCCAGGACCACCAGCGGCGCGCCGGACATTTGCGACAGCTTGAGCGAACCCTCGGTCATGACGCGCGCCGGTCCCCGCGGGCCATCTGGCGTCATGGCGACGCAGCGCCCGCCGGTTTCCCGGTCACCGCGTATCCAGCGGATCAAATCACGAAAAGCCTGGGCGCCGCCTTTCTGTTTGGTAGGGTCGGACTTCTTGGCCGAGGAGCCGCGAATGGAATGATAGCCGAAGCGCGTATTGATCTTCATGCTGACTTCGCCGCTTTTCGACATCGAGGCAAGGACACAGACGGGCTGCCCGCGGTCGCGCGGCCAGGAAGCATGCCCCAGATGCAGGCGGCCATGCCAGAACATCAGCACGACCGGGCCCTTGCCATCCCAGATCGCTTCAACCGGTTTCTGACCTTCTATAGTCCAGCGCGTTGTTCGGTAACAGAATTTCAGATAACCGACGAGCGTACCCGCGA
>CAMLIY010000217.1 GCA_946480125.1 uncultured Asticcacaulis sp. | reverse complement strand
GCGGAATCGCGGGCCATGGCTCACTCATATGAAGTTATTTGTTCTTCATATGTTCTGATTTCTCAGCCCTGTCAATAACCGTCTATTCGTAGTTGCTCTCATAAAGGTGACTATTCGCTAGATTGCCGAAGCGTACGGTGTTGGCGTCGAAGGAGACGCGAACTGTACCGATCGGACCGTGACGCTGTTTGCCTATGATGACTTCGGCCATGCCGCGTGTACGGTCCATTTCTTCCTGCCAGGTCAGATGTTCGGGTGTGCCTTCACGCGGTTCTGAGCGGCCAAGGTAATAACTTTCGCGATATACGAACATGACGATATCGGCGTCCTGCTCGATCGATCCGGATTCTCGCAGGTCGGAAAGCTGCGGCCGCTTGTCGTCGCGGCTTTCGACGGTCCGTGACAGCTGAGACAGGGCGATCACCGGAATAGCCAGTTCCTTGGCCAGGGTTTTCAGACCCATGGTGATGGTCGAGACTTCCTGAACGCGGTTCATATTGGCGCCCGCGTCGCCAATGGTGACGAGCTGGAGGTAATCGACGATCAGGCAATCCAGCCCGGAGGTACGCTTGAGGCGACGGGCGCGGGCGGTCAGCTTGGCAAGTGTAATACCGCCGGTATCATCGATATAAAGCGGCGCGGCGCTTATCTCCATAGCCGCCTCCTTGATCTGCATGAACTCGCCGGGATTGATCTCGCCCTTGCGAATCTTGTCAGAAGGTACACTCGATGCATCGGAAAGCAGGCGGCCGGCCAACTGGTCGGCGGACATTTCAAGCGAGTAGAAGGCGACAATGCCGCCGCGCACGGTCTTGCGGGTGCCGTCGGGCTGCGGTTCGTAGGCATAGTTCTTGGCGATGTTCATGGCGATATTGGTCGCCAGGGCGGTTTTCCCCATCGAGGGGCGTCCGGCCAGGATGATGAGGTCGGACTTGTGCAGGCCACCGATCTGCTTGTCGAGATCGACCAACCCTGTGGACACGCCCGCCAGGCCGCCGTCGCGGTGAAAGGCTTCTTCGGCATGGTTGAGAGCGCCAGCCACGGCATCGGAAAAAGTGACGAATCCGGTGGAGGAACTACCGGTTTCCGCCATGGCAAAAAGTTGCGATTCCGCGGCTTCAATTTGTTCGCGGGCATCCAGTTCACCGATCGCGGCCTTGGCGATTTCACCACCGAGACGTATCAGGTCGCGGCGCAGGGCGAGGTCATAGATGACGCGGGCATAGTCGGAGGCATTCGCGGCCGGCGGCGCGCGATCGACAAGATCGGCGAAATAACGGATGCCGCCGAGATCCTGAAATGCCTGATCCGCCTTAAACTTGTCGAGGAGGACGATGGGCTCCGCCAAATGACCGATACGGATCTGCTCCTCGATCATCGCGAACAGGCGCTGGTGGAAAGGTTCGTAGAAATGGCGCGGTTGCAGTCCATCATACAGGCGCTCATAGGCGCCGTTATCGAACAGCAGGCAGCCGAGCAGGGCCTGTTCCGCTTCGAGATTGTGCGGAATGGTGGCGGGTGTATCGGCGGCGGTGTGCGGTGGGGAGAGGGTGTCGGGCATGGCGGCGGTCATAGAGGCAGGTTACGGCATGCGCAAGCCATGTCATCCGGTTAATTTGAGTGTCCACTTAAGGCCAATTCACAGCCTGTGAACTACGGGGATAGATTCCTGCCATCCTAATATGAAAACCCCTCGCCAGCGAGCCGGCGAGGGGTAAGGGGTTATGCTAAACCGCAGAAATCACAACAGACCCTGTCACGATTCCGGATCCAGGGCCTGTGACCCTGGTTACCAGGTCTGGCTGAGTTTGGCGTAGAGGTAACGCCCGTTGAAACCGAACGGCGAGAAGCGGGTAAAGGCCAGCGCGCCGACGCCATTGCCGCTGGTGACATTCAGATCGGCGCGTGTGGCGTTCGGATACTCGTCGAACAGGTTGTCGGCGCCGAGGCTGATCGTGGTGCCGGTGCCGAAGCGGTAGCTGGCTGACAGATCTACAACAGTATGGTCTCCGGAATGAATATCCTTGGTCTCATCAGCGTTGGGGTCAATAACATCACCATAATAGGTGGCGCGGCCATTGACGACCCAATGACCTGCATTCCAATCGACACCAAAGGTTGCCTTATCTTCCGGTGAGGAATTGGTCAGGATGACCTGACGGATGCGAGCGAAAAGCACCGGCTGGGGGTCAAGTGTTGAATTGGCCAGCGGGTTCAGCTTGTCGATTTCGGTCTCGTTGTGGTTATAGGCCAGAGAAAAATTGAACCGTCCGAAATCGGTCGGCAGACGATAATTAGCGACCAGATCGACGCCATTGGTGGTGGTGTCGGCGCCATTGATAAAGAAGCGTGCGGCAGAGACGTTATATGGAGCCAAAAGCGCGGCGACCTGCGGCGAGAAAGTGTTGGTGATATTTTCCGACAGGATGATGCGGTCATCGATCTTGATGCTGTAGGCATCAAGCGTCACTTCAAACGGTCCGCTGTGCCAGACGCCGCCCAGGGTATAGTTGGTCGATTTCTCGGCCTTCAGTGGTTCGGAACCCAGGGCTTCAGCTATGGCGCTGCTGGCGGGGAAGGTGCCGGTTTGTACGATGGAACCGTCAGCCGGAATGAAGACACTGGCCGTTGAGGTGAAATACTGCTGGGCCAGGGACGGGGCGCGGAAACCGGTGGAGACCGAGCCACGCAAGGCGAAGCTGTCGGTCAGCTTATAACGGGCGGCCAATTTACCGGAGACGTTGTCACCGAAATCAGAATAGTTTTCAGCGCGAATGGCGGCGTCAAAGCTGAAGCGGTCGGTGATGTCGGCGGCGACATCGGCATAGATGCCGACATTGTTGCGATCAACGTCAACAACATTGCTGGGCTGGAAGCCACCGAAGCCCTGGGCGCCGGCCGAGGCGGTCGTGATGGGACCAAGCGCGTAGGATTCCACCTCTCCGGCCTTGATCGCGTATTTTTCCTCGCGGGCTTCAAGACCCAGGGCCAGGGTCAACGGGCTGGCCCAACCGGATATGGTGAAGGGACGGCTGATGTCGGCATTAAAGACGGTCTGATCGTATTTCAGTTGGCCATCATAGAAGTCGCGCTGTGATGACGCACCATAGGACGGGTTGATGCTGTTCAGTGTATAGTAATCAAGCTTGTTGCCCCCGGCGCCCAGGCTAAAATCGCTTGTCCACTCACCAAGGTTGCCGCGCAGGCCGATGGTTGCGGAATAATCCTTTGACTGGGCGTTGATAACAGGCAGGAAGCCATAGGGATAGACTTCGGCTACATTGCCGCTGGAGTTCGCATGACGGAAGAAGGCCGCGCTCTTGGAGTTGAGATCCGAGACGCTGGCATTGCCATAGAGCGTCCAATTGTCATTCAGCGGTTTGCCGGCATTGACGAACACGCTGGCGCTGACCTGAGCCGGATCACCGTAACGGCTGGTGACGGCGGCAGGCGATACGAACGTATCGACGTCACCACGCGATGTCGGGGCGCGGTGACGGGTTTCGGCCGAAATGGTCAGGAAGCCGTCGGAGCCGAGTGGCAGGCCGACCCAGCCGGCGATATCGGTCGTGCCGCCGTCAGAGGCATGACGTGAAGAATTGGCCGGGCTGACATCGGTATCGTATTCTCCATACGAAACGCTGATACCGGCGCCATGATCGGCTTCGCGCAGGTGCAGGTTGATGACGCCGGCGATGGCGTCGGAACCGTATTGCGCTGAGGCGCCGTCACGCAGGACTTCCAGGCGATCAAGCGCGATTTCAGGAATGGCGTTGAGATCGACGGCCGAGGAACCGCGGCCGGTTGAGCCATTGACGTTGACGAGCGCGGAGGTATGGCGGCGCTTGCCATCGACCAGAACCAGGGTCTGGTCAGGCGACAGGCCGCGCAGCGAGGCCGGGCGTACGTTATCTGTACCGTCAACGCCGGCGGGGCGCGGGAAGTTCAGGCTGGGAACGACACGCGACAGCCCTTGCGCCAGTTCGGTCGAGCCCTGGGCTTGCAGGCTTTGCGCGGTGACGACATCCACCGGCGCCAAGGTATCAAGGCGCGAACGGCGGCTGGCGCGCTGACCGGTGACGACGATCTGTGTCGGTTCATCTGCCGTGGCGGCGGCTGGTGCTGCATCCTGGGCAAAAGTGACGGGCGCGAAACCGGCCGACAGGCTGAGGACAAGGGCGGTTGTAAGATAGAGGCGTGAAGTGGACATGCGTAGGCTCCATAATTTCGGTTCGGGTTCGTCTTTAAGGCGATTTTCCGACTCGTGCGGTTGTGCTGAGACACAATTGGTCGCATTACCGTCATATTTAAAGAGGGTGCGCCGCAATAAATGCTGAGATATCAGATTAGAAAAACTATTTTCTGGTAAGCGGGCATATATAATAAATGCACAAAAAATCATGTAATTCAATTATTTGTAAAAATTCTTGTGTGTGGCGAGTTCGTTTAGCTAACTAAAATCCGTGAAACATATCCTCTCACTGTAACCATTCGTGACCTGCACGTCTGGCCACAGTTGGACAAAATTGTGCATATCGACACGTGTAAATGAAAGAACCCCTGAAAGCTAAACGCTTTCAGGGGTTCTGAACTTTGCATTCAACAGGCAACGCCCAGTGAATTACGCGGTTTGCAGGTTGGCAGCCGAAGTCTTGCCCTTTTCAGTAACCAGCTCGTAGCTGATCTTCTGATTTTCATTCAGGGTGCGCAGACCCGCGCGCTCAACGGCCGAAATGTGGACGAACACGTCCGCACCGCCCGTATCGGGTTGAATGAAACCAAAACCTTTAGTGGGGTTGAACCACTTAACCGTACCCGTAGCCATGATGGCCTCCGTTGATGTATCGCACCTTCGTGCATGAAGTACGCATGGAATTACGCGAACTTTAAAATCCGAAAAGAGTGCGTCTTGGAAGCCTTGTGGGCGGTCGTGCAAGTCAAACCTGAATCTCGAATGTGCTGACCATACCTGTTTTTCCGGTAAAATCAAGACGGATCAGTCCGTTGCAATAAACACAGCGTGATCGCAACACAGAAAACCCCCGGAAGCCAGGCTTCCGGGGGCAGTTTAAGTAGTCGCCTCCAAAACCGGTTGAGGTTTTGGCAAGCGTGCACCCTTCAAAAAGAAGAATGGCGCGCCCAAGGCATGCCCTCAAGCAGCGAAGCGGCAGGGCTTCGCAACATGGGCGAGGGCATTAAGCTTCGTAAGGCGCATTCTGCATGGCTTCACCCGCACCGCCTTCGAGCATATCGGCAGCGGCTTCTTCAGCAGCGGCACGATCTTCTTCGAATTGCGAGGCAATGACGTTTTCACCGGACGCCTGGCGTTCGGCTTCGTCAGCCGAGCGGGCCACATTGACCGTAAGGGTCAGCGAGACTTCCGCGTGCAGGCGCACGGTGATGACGTGCAGGCCGAGGG
>CAMLIY010000216.1 GCA_946480125.1 uncultured Asticcacaulis sp. | reverse complement strand
TCCGAACACCTGATGCTGCTCGATCTCGGCCGCAACGATGTCGGCCGCATCGCCAAGCCGGCCAGTGTGCGCGTGACGGAAAAGTTCGTCATCGAGCGCTATAGCCACGTCATGCACATCGTCTCCAATGTCGAAGGCGATGCACCGGATGATATTGATGCCGTCGATGCCCTGCTGGCCGCCCTGCCCGCCGGTACACTATCCGGTGCGCCCAAGGTCCGGGCCATGGAGATCATAGACGAGCTGGAATCGGTCAAGCGCAGCGTGCTTTACGGCGGCGGCGCCGGTTATATTTCCAGCGGCGGCAGCGTCGATATCTGCATCGTCCTGCGCACGGCCCTGTTCAAGGACCGCATGATCTATGTCCAGGCCGGCGCCGGCGTCGTGGCCGACAGCGTGCCGCAGACCGAATATGAGGAAACCTGCCACAAGGCGGGCGCGCTAATCAAGGCCGCGCAAGACGCCTGGCGCTATAATTACCAGCAGAACTAAGTTAGCGAGACTGTTCGGTGCCGAGTAAAACCGCCTCAGTCGCCGCCGGTTCAGAAGCAGCGCTGCCTGACAGGTCAAAATCTGCCTTTTGAGCCGGCGCCTCCGGCGTGGAGTGCATGGCTTTTGGCGATGCGACAGCGGGGGGTGTAAGCACCGGGCTTTTCGTCACGACATAGGCGAGAAAGGTGGCGGCGCCGATAAAGGCGCAACCGGTCAGCAAGGGCATATAACCCGGCCGTGTGCGTCTCGACCTTTGCAACAAGGTCAAAGCTTCATCCAAACGCTCATCTCGAATCGTTTCCATGGCAATAGCTTAGGCATATTTGCCACCTCGCAAAAGTCTTCTGACGTTTACGCTTGGAAACCGCGATACTTTTGCTTACATACGCTGCTTAAATAAGGGGCCTCCAATGATCCTGGTTATCGATAATTACGACAGCTTTACCTACAATCTCGTCCATTACCTTGCGGAACTGGGCGCGGAAACGCAGGTCTGGCGTAACGATGCCCTGAGCGTACAGGATGCCCTGGCCCTGAACCCAAAAGCCATTCTCCTGTCGCCCGGTCCATGCGCCCCCGATCAGGCCGGTATCTGCCTGCCCTTGCTGCGCGCTGCGCCGGAAGACATGCCGGTCCTCGGGGTCTGTCTCGGCCACCAGTCGATCGGCCAGGCCTATGGCGGCGATGTCATCCGCGCCAAGACCCTGATGCACGGCAAGACCAGCCAGATACATCACAATAATACAGGCATCTTCAAGGACTTACCCAATCCTTTTACAGCGACACGTTACCATTCGCTGGCCATCAAAAAGGAAACCTTGCCGGCCGATCTGGAGATCACCGCCTGGACAGAAGACGGCGAAATCATGGGTGTGCAGCACAAGACCCGTCCGATCCACGGCGTCCAGTTCCATCCGGAATCAATCGCCACCGAGGGCGGTCATCAATTGCTGGCCAACTTCCTCGATCTCGCCGGTATCGAAAGCCACAACCTTTATGTCTGACGCCTTCAAGCCGCTGCTGGCAAAGCTTGCCGAAGGCCAAAACCTCAACGAGGAAGACGCCGAGCAATTCTTTTCCGCCTGCCTGCGTGGCGAACCGACGCCGGCACAGGTGGCCGCGGCCGTGACCGCTATCCGCATCCGCGGCGAAACGGTCGGCGAAATCGCCGCCTGCGCCCGCGCCATGCGCAAGGCCGCCATCCATCTCGACCATCCTTATGACGTTATCGATGTCTGCGGCACCGGCGGCGACGGCCTGCATACGCTCAATATCTCAACGGCGGTCGGCTTCGTGGCGGCGGGTGGCGGACTGAAGGTGGCCAAGCACGGCAACCGCGCCATCACGTCGAAATCCGGCACAGCCGATGTGCTGGCGGCGCTCGGCGTCAATATTGACGCTACGCTCGAACAACAACGCGCAGCCCTCGATCAGGCCGGCATCTGCTTCATGTTCGCCCAGTCCCATCATGGCGCGATGAAGCACGTCTCGCCGATCCGCCAGCAACTGGGTTTCCGCACGATATTCAATCTTTTGGGTCCCCTCAGCAATCCGGCCGGCGCCAAACGCCAGGTGGTCGGCGTGCCGTCGCCGCGCTTTGTCGAGCCGATCGCCCAGGCGCTGGGTCAGTTGGGCGCCGTAAAGGCCTGGTCGGTGCATGGCTCCGGCCTCGATGAGCTGACGACCACGGGCGAAACCGATGTCGCCGAATGGCGCGATGGCTTTGTCCGCCTGTTCAAGATTACGCCGGAAGCCGTCGGCCTGCCGCGCGCGGCGCTGGCCGATATCACCGGCGGCGCGCCCGAACATAACGCCGCTGAATTGTCGGCCCTGCTCGATGGCAAGAAAAGCGCCTACCGCGATATTGTCTTGCTCAATGCCGCTGCCGCCTTCCTGGTGGCTGATACGGTCGAAACCCTGCGCGAAGGCGTGGAAAAGGCGGCCGAGGTTATCGATGATGGCCGGGCGAGACGGGCGCTCGATACGTTGATCGCCACCACTCAAGCTGTATAAAATTCTTATAACGCAACTGTTGATCCCGCGTGATGACGCGGCGTGTTAGGCTGGATATGACTGAACCCACAGGAGACGATATGCTGGATATTCTTGACAAGATCGCCACCTACAAACGCGAAGACGTCGCGACACGCCGCGTCAATACCACGCTCGACAACCTCGAATCGCAAATCGCCGATGCCGGCCCGACGCGCGGTTTCGCCAGAGCCCTTGTCGCCAACAAGCAGGCTGACAGCCTGTCTCTGATCGCCGAGATCAAGAAGGCCAGTCCGTCAAAAGGCCTGATCCGCGAAGATTTTGACCCCAACTTCCTGGCGCAATGCTATGAAGCCGGTGGCGCCGCCTGTCTGTCGATCCTGACCGATAATCCCAGCTTCATGGGCCACGAATCGCACTTCCAGTCGGCGCGTTCCGCGGTCTCTCTGCCCTGCATCCGCAAGGAGTTTCTGGTCGATACCTGGCAGGTGACCGAATCGCGCGCCATCGGCGCCGATGCGATTCTCGTCATTATGGCGATGATCGATGATGCCCTGGCCGCCGACCTGATCGACGCCGCCCATCATTACGGCATGGACGCGCTCGTTGAGGTTCATAACGCCGAGGAAATGACGCGCGCCCTTAAGCTGAAGTCCAAGCTGATCGGTATAAACAACCGGAATCTCAGGGATTTTCACGTTGACCTCGCTGTCACCGAAGATCTGGCGCATATGGTGACGCCTGAGCATATTCTGGTGGCCGAAAGCGGGATTTTCACCCCCTTTGACGTCCGCCGGCTGGCGCGAACCGGCGCCACCGCTATGCTGGTGGGTGAAAGCCTGATGAAGCAAGGCGATGTCACTGAGGCGACAAAAAATCTATTAGCGTTAGCTTGACATTAACAAGAACACATATAGAACATCAGGCATAGGTTCATGACTTGTTCCCGCATTGGTATGTGGGCCGAGCGCTGCTTGAGGTTTTGCCATGCTGACGACCAAACAACGCGAACTCCTGATGTTCATCCACGAACGTATCAAGGAAGGCGGCGTTTCCCCCTCATTTGATGAAATGAAAGAAGCGCTTGATCTGGCGTCCAAGTCGGGTATCCACCGGCTGATTACGGCCCTTGAGGAACGCGGCTTCATTCGTCGCCTGGCCCACCGGGCGCGCGCCCTGGAAGTCATCAAGCTGCCGGATCAAGCCACGGCTTCCGCGCCACCGCGCGGTCGTCAGGCTTTTGTGCCGCAGGTCGTTGAAGGCAGCAAGCCGGCGGTTGAAGCACCGAAGGCTATCAATGATGATACCCGCGAACTGCCCTTGCTGGGCAAGATCGCTGCCGGTGTGCCGATCGAGGCCATGGGCCATGAACGCGACCGCCTGCACATCCCTGAATCCATGCTGGGCGCCGGTGAACATTATGTTTTGGAAGTCGACGGCGACTCGATGATCAATGCCGGCATTCTCAGTGGTGATTATGTCGTTATCCGCAAAACCGATACCGCGCAATCCGGTGAAATCGTCGTCGCTTTGGTCGATGATGAAACGGCTACGCTCAAGCGTCTGCGCAAGAAAGGCGCTTCCATCGCGCTGGAAGCCGCCAACCCCAATTACAAGACGCAGATCTATAACGATGGTCAGGTCAAGGTTCAGGGCCGTCTCGTCGGCCTGATGCGCAAATATCATTAAAAGCTGGCGTCGCCCTCGGCATCCGAAGGGCGAGACCAATACCGATTGCCTCTCAAGGGCTGGGCGGCCTTGATCGCCCAGCCCTTCTTTGTGCGCGTCAATTCCAGCGCGCCCAATGTGCGGAAATCACCGGCGCTGATATGATTGACACCGGCGCATTCGGCGGGCCAGTCGCCTACCGGATTGCGCAGGATTACCAGATCGCTTGTCTGGCACAGATCGTTCAGGCGATCGGCTTTCGGGGGCTTATTGCTGAACCAGAAAGCGATACGGACCGGGTTTTGCGGCAGAGGTACGCAAGCATAGCCCTTACAGATATAATTCTGGTCCCTGGCCGTCTCATCCAGGGCTTTCAGTCCATAATGCTGCGTCCATTGCGCAAAGCCATATTGCCGGACCTTAGAGCGCAAAACATAGGTGCTATCGCCTGTCCGGATGGCCGCATTGCCGCCTTCCGCATCCACCCAGACATCCGGCGCCGTGACTCGCGGCCACCACAGGATAGCCGCTGCCGCCAGCAATCCAGCCCACCGCATCTTGCCGCGCACCAGGCAAATCCACAGCAGGCCCAGAAATGATATACCCAACACATAGGGCGGTGCGCTCGGCCAGTTGATGACGGCCTGCGGCAGGTCAGACGTCAGGGCGGCGATCCGCTCGATCAGCCATAGCCCGCACCCGGCAATACGCAGGCATACGCCGCCTAAAGGCGTGGTGCTGAAAACCGTCCCCAGGGCCAGGGCCGGCATGACCAGAAAGGCAGTGACCGGCGCCTCGAACAGGTTGGAAAGCAGGCCGTAGACCGAAAAGCGGTTGAAATAGGCGATGGCGAAGGGTGTGGTCGCCGCCGTGGCGACCACTGACGCCAGCAGTGAGAGCCACAGGCCGCGAAAAGCCGACTGGATCGCCTTTATCCACATCGGCACGCTGATTTCGCCGACCGGCTGTTTTAAGCTTTCCGCCAGAGCCAGCAGTGCCGCTGTGGCGCTGAAGGACATCTGGAAACCCGGCTGGATCACCGCTTCCGGCGTCAGGCCAATAACCACAATCGCTGCAATCGCCAGCGCCCGCAGACTCAGCGCCCGCCGATCCAGCAGGATAGCGCCGAACGCCACACAAGCCACCACGGCCGAACGCACGGCCGGCGCCGGTGATCCCGACAGGGCCAGATAAAGCAGAATACAGACAATGCTCAAGCCTGCCGCCCATTTCTTGATCGGTACATGCAGGGCCAGCCAGGGCACCGACGCCATCAGCGCCCGCAAGGCGAAGAAGA
>CAMLIY010000215.1 GCA_946480125.1 uncultured Asticcacaulis sp. | reverse complement strand
ACACGACGCTCTTCCGATCTCGTATCGCCTACTGGCGAGACCAGATGGCTGCGATCAGCAGCAAGCCCAAGGTCGGCATCCTGTGGAAAAGTCTCAAGTCCGGCGCCCAGCGTGATCGCTATTTTCCAGCCTTTGCCGACTGGTCCGATCTGCTAAAACTTGAGGGCGTGACCTTCATCAACCTGCAATATGGTGACAGCGAAGCCGAAATGGCCTGGGCTGCTGCAAATGGCATCGATCTCCATAAGCCCCAGGGCATCAACTTAAAAGACGATCTCGATGACCTCGCCGCCTTGTGTTGCGCGCTGGACGTCATCGTGGCGCCGTCCAATGCCACCAGTAATATTTCCGCCGCTTGTGGCGTGCCGACCTGGTTTTTAAGCCCGGCGCGTGGCTGGCTGCAACTGGGGCAGGATTATTATCCATGGTATCCCAGTGTGCGCCTGTTTGCGCCCTCATCTCTTATGGACTGGAAATCAGCACTCGACCAGGCGCGCGATGCACTGACAGATACATTCCGGTTATAGGATCAGAGCCATGCCCTGATAGGCTTCCCGCCGTCCGTGTGGAAAGGTGGCCAGAGGCTGCTCGATGCTTTTCGAGTGATATCGCCTAAGCCTGAGTCCACCATTCAACACCATCTTTGCGCGCTTAAAAGGATTAATGCGCCATGTAGAGGTTAAGCTGCGTGTGCTGTAAAAGAGCCCGGGTCGTGCCGCCGAACGCGAATTCGCGCAAACGTGACCGGCCATAGGCACCCGCCACCATGTAATCCGCCTTATGCCTCTCAGTTGCCGCCGTCAAAGCCTGTACAATGTCGCCCTTAGGCAGGATATCAACCTCAGCTTCAAGGCCATGTGACGCATAATAGGCGGCCAGTCGTTCAAGTTCTGGCGGTTGGTCACCAAGTGGCCCGCCCACGATCACAATCTTTGATGCTTTTTTCAACAAGGGCACAGCCCGCCGGGCGGCACGGGATGACGGCTCCTTGCCGTCCCAGGCGACCACAGCCATACCGTTTATATCGAATGGTTTTCGGGCGATGAAAACGCCCGTACGTTCCTCCATCAGGACCTGCTGAAAGGCTTCAGAGAGCATCCCCTGCCCCCTTGCGCTGATATCGGAAAAAACCATGAGGTCAGATAAGCGTGTTTCCATTGCAAGGTCTTGCCACACAGGGGAATTCAGGGCCGTGAAACTTTTGCCGGGGCAATCGATGGCGGCGAATTGCGCACGCGCTGCCAGTTCAGATTCCTCTGCCGCCACTTTCAGACTGTCCATGGTTGCCATTTGAACCGTGCCCATGAAGCCCTCGCCTAACCAGGGCGCCAGTTCAGCGGGATCAGGCGGCGTGAAAAGAACATTCAATTGTGCCTGGAATGCCGCGGCTATCCGGGACGCCAGTTCAAGCGATAAAGTCTCACTCGCCGTCCCGCTGACCGGCACACTGATCCGTGACCAGGCTTGGCCTTGAACGATTGAATTTGACATAATCGCCTCCATTTTTATGTATAGTTTTGCATTTGACGGCTCAATCCATCATCCTTGCTATATTTATATACTCGTTGAAATAAAAACCCGATGCGACAAATTTGGTGACGCATTAATAATAGCCAGTTTACGAGATCCTATGTCGAGTACCCAAAAGAAAAACCTGCCAAAAACCCGCACCCCCAGGGAAATGCCGATACGCGCCTGGCAGCGTATGCTTTCGGGGCGTCGGCTCGATCTGCTCGATCCCGCCGCCATCGACATTGAAATAGAAGATATCGCCCTGGGCCTTTCCCGCGTGGCGCGCTGGAATGGCCAGACACTTGGCGAATACGGTTTCAGCGTCGCTCAGCATTGTCTTATCGTTGACGACATCTGTGTCCATATTAATCCGGCTGTCAGTCCTGCGCATCGGCTGATGGCTTTGTTGCATGACGCGCCGGAATACGTCATTGGCGACATGATCTCTCCTTTTAAAGCGGCGCTCGGTCTCGACTATCGACGCTTTGAGGATAATCTCGAACAATCGATCTTTATTCGTTTCGGTCTCCCGGCGGTTATTCCCGCATCAGTCAAGAAGCTGATCAAACAAGGCGATAGAGCCTGCGCCTATTTCGAAGCCACGCAACTGGCCGGTTTCAGTGACGATGAGGCTCGGCAGTATTTCGGTGAACCTCCAAGCGGTTACAGCTTAAAAATTGAGCCGCTCCCCGACACACAGGCACGCGAAGCCTTCGTGGCGCGCTTCGACGCCCTCATGAAACTGAAGGTCTGATCATGTCCCTGGCCATCGAACTTTCGGCTGTAGTGGTAACGGTAAAGGACAATGAAGCTCTGGTTCTGTGCCTGAATCTGCCGAAAAATGGCTCTGAAGCCTTTGCCCTTCCTTCGGGTCCTTTTCTACCAGAAAGCCATCGTACATTTGATCTGGCTTTGCGCGCTTTTGTGCGCCAACAAACGGGTTTTGCCATCGGATATGTAGAGCAGCTTTACAGTTTCGGCGACGACGGGCGCCAAGGCATTGCCGCCGCCACACCTGTAAATGACCCTGATGTCGATCGCGTCGTATCCGTAGGCTATCTGGCCCTGACGCCTCAGACAGGGACACAAACGCGTTTCGACGCTGCCTGGGTGCCATTTCATCGTTTTTTCCCGTGGGAAAACTGGCTCAGCAATGGGGTTAATCCCAATCTGGAAGCCCTGCGCCCGGCTCTTTCCGGCTGGTGCGAAAGGGGCGAAACCGCCAGCGAACGCGCTCTGCGTCTGCGCCGGGTAGCGACGCTTTTCCCGGAAGACTTTGATAACTGGAATGAAGAACGTGTTCTGGATCGTTACGAATTGCTTTATAATGCCGGCCTGACCCGCGAGGCTCATCGAAATGATCAGAACGAGACCATGCTCTGCGCGGGAGAGCCTATGGCCTCGGATCACCGGCGTATACTGGCTACGGGCCTGTCACGCCTGCGTGGCAAACTCAAATATCGCCCGGTGATTTTCGAACTGATGCCGGAGCGCTTTACGCTTCTGGAGTTGCAAAAATCGCTCGAGGCCCTGTCTGGCCTGCGACTTCACAAACAGAATTTTCGCCGTGGGCTGGAACGGACTGGCTTTGTAAGGCCACTGGGCGTTATGCGGGAGGATACGGGCGGGCGTCCCGCTGAATTGTACACTTACGACAAGGAACAGTTCCGTTTCGCCCCATCACTGGGTCTGAGTTTACCGCGAGCCTAGATCATCTTGCCAAGGCGCGCCGCCTGAGACATCCAGTTTTCACGCATGATACGCTCAGGCGACAAAATACGCGGGGATAACCAGGCCACATTCTCAGGCGTCCAGCCAGCGACCTGCCAATAATAGAAGATGCCAAGGCCATTTAGTTCAGATTGCCGGGCGCTATTGATAGCTGAAATAATCGTCAGGTCATCCGGAGGCGTTTGCGGCACACCAATACGGATGGGCTCAAGCCCTGCATCGGCCGGTTGGACCAACTCCTGAACGCTTGCGGGTATATTGGACACATGCCGTTGCAAGCCGCTGCCTTGCCGATGAATAACCACGTTGGCAGCAATCATATCGAGGCGCGGCGCCGGTTGCGGTGGCGCATAGGGCGACTTGTCGATTTCGAGCGTTTTTAGCGCTAAGATACCTTTGGTAAAAACATCAGCGGCGGTATCCGGTCGGGCCAAGGGTTCCGAAATATCCATCGCATTAAAATCGACATGCGGACGGTCAAAAGCGATATGATGACTTTGCGCACGCCGAGCCAGGTTCCAGCCTAACCAGGCTGAAATAGTAAAAGCGCCCAGAATGAGACCAATCGAAATCAGTATCGTCATGGTGCTGTTACCGCTTCCGCTGGGGTTTGCTGATACGCTTGGCCGCAAAACCAATGATCAGACCCAGGCAGGCGGCGCCGGCCAGTACTCCACGCAATTCAATAATCAGATGCAGCATATACCCCCCTATATGCGTTGACGATAAAACCGATCCGGCGTTTCTGTGCGCATGCCTCATAGTGGTATTATTAGCCATCCGCCGACACGGACGATTTAGATTAGCGTTAATCTTTTATCGCGTGCGGCCGCAACAAACAACCACCCAAAACAACTGAGAGGGGACAAACGC
This sequence comes from uncultured Asticcacaulis sp., assembly GCA_946480125.1. The sequence goes on along the minus strand of CAMLIY010000215.1, from coordinate 1,337 downwards.
ATTGCCCCTCTCATAATTGTAATATAGCGCTCGTAATCAATCCTGGACGCTGATCGCTGCCTGTGCGGCCGCCAGACGCGCTACCGGCACACGATATGGCGAACAGGAGACATAGGCCAGGCCAGCGCCATGACAGAAGGCGATGGAGGCCGGATCGCCGCCGTGTTCGCCGCAGATACCCATCTTGATATCCGGACGTTGTTTGCGCCCCTTTTCGGCGGCAATCTGGATCAGCGCGCCGACACCTTCCTGATCGAGTGAGACGAACGGGTCCTTCTCGAAAATGCCCTTTTCGATATAGGGATTGAGGAAGCGCCCGGAGTCATCACGGCTGATGCCGTAAGTTGTCTGGGTCAAATCGTTAGTACCAAAGGAGAAGAACTCCGCCGTTTCCGCCAGCTTGTCAGCCAGCAGGGCGGCGCGTGGCAACTCGATCATGGTACCGACCAAATAGACGATTTCCTTGCCCTGGGCGGTGAAGACTTCCTTGGCAATCTTATGCGTCATGGTCGTCAGATAGGCCATTTCCTCGCGCGTGGCGACCAGCGGGTGCATGATCTCCGGCTTCGGATTGCCGCCGGCAGCCGCCACTTCCACGGCCGCCTCGAAGATGGCGCGAAGCTGGCTTTCGTAGATTTCCGGGAAGGTGACGCCGAGACGACAGCCACGCCAGCCCAGCATCGGGTTGGTTTCGCTGAGTTCCTTGGTGCGCTTGTACAGTTTTTCCTCACTGACGCCCGAAGCCTCGGCCACGGCCTTCATGTCTTCCGCCGTATGGGGCAGGAATTCATGAAGCGGCGGATCGAGCAGACGGATCGTCACCGGCAGGCCGTCCATGATCTGGAACAGTTCGGCAAAATCGGCCTTCTGCATCGGCTGGATCTTTTCCAGCGCCTTGCGGCGGCCAGCCTCATCATCCGCCAGGATCATTTCGCGCACCGCCGCAATACGGTCTTCATCAAAGAACATATGCTCGGTACGGCACAGGCCTATACCTTCTGCCCCGAAGCCCAGCGCCGTGCGGGCATCGGCAGGCGTTTCGGCATTGGTGCGGATAGCCAAGGTTTTGTATTCATCGGCCCATGTCATGATCTGGTGGAAGTCTTCCGAGAACTCCGGCTCGATCATGCGGATGGCGCCCTTCATGATCTCGCCCGACGAGCCATCAAGCGTGATGATTTCGCCATGCCTGAATGTCTGGCCGCGCGAGACAAACTCGCCGCGCTCAGTATAGATGTTCATCTCACCGGCGCCGGAGACGCAAGGCCGGCCCATGCCGCGCGCCACGACCGCCGCGTGGCTGGTCATCCCGCCACGGGCCGTAACGATGGCCTTGG
>CAMLIY010000214.1 GCA_946480125.1 uncultured Asticcacaulis sp. | reverse complement strand
GCCAGCACAAAATTGGCGGCCGGACCCGCAAGAATGATCAGGAATTTTTGCCATAAGGGCTTGAAGTGATAATAATCCTTCACCGCAGCGGCGCCTTCACGCTCGGTAATAGAGACGCGCGAGGCCTCCAGGTCTTCCGTGGACGGCATCATCGAGGTGATGTTTTCATCACCGGCGAACTTGACATAACCGCCAAGCGGCAAGGCGCTCAGGCACCACTCGACGCCGTGTTTGTCTTTTTTACGCAGAAGAATTTTACCGAAACCGACCGAAAAACGCTCGACGCGGGTGTTGAACAGGCGCGCCACGCTGAAATGCCCCAGCTCGTGGAAGGTCACGATCAGGGAAATAATAATCAGAAACGGCACTATGCCCGCGATAAAACTCAGCAAAACGGTTTCCCCTGACGCGCAGCGACCATGACCTATGCCGACAGTCTGGCGGTGGCGAACAGTTCGCCCACCAGACGCCGGATATCGGAATCGATTTCCAGCGCGCGTGTCATGGTCTCGTCGGTCGTATCACGACTTGCGTGATCTTTGGAAGGGATAGACGGCAATTGAGCCCGCATCATGGCAGATTCGACAAATTCGGCGATCTGCAGGAAGGCGATTTTACGGTCAAGGAAAGCCTGCACACAGACCTCATTGGCGGCATTGAAGACAGTCGGCATCCCCGCCCCCGCTTCCAGCGCTGCGCGTGCCAGACGCAGCATGGGGAAAGCCGCCAGGTCGGGCGCGCTGAAGGTCAGGGTACCGTGGGCAGCCAGATCGAGCTTAGGCGCCCGCCAGTCCAGGCGCTGCGGCCACCCCAGGCAATAGCAAATCGGCACCCGCATATCCGGCGCACCTAACTGCGCCAGTGTTGACCCGTCTTTATATTCCACCATCGAATGGATAATAGATTGCGGATGTACCAGCACGTCGATTTTGCTGGCCGGCATATCGAACAGATAGGCCGCCTCGATGAATTCCAGGCCCTTGTTGGCCAGCGTGGCTGAGTCGATGGTGATCTTGGCGCCCATGCTCCAGTTCGGATGCTTGAGCGCCTGCTCGACCGTCACTGCCTTGAGGTCTTCGCGCGAACGCCCCAGAAACGGCCCGCCTGAAGCGGTCAGGATCAGTTTGCTGACCCGCGCCGGATCGCCCAGCACCTGGAAAATGGCGTTGTGCTCGGAATCGACCGGCAGCACGCAGCCGCCATGCGCCTCGACGCGATCGATCAGCGCCCGCCCGCAACAAACCAGCGCCTCCTTGTTGGCGAGGGCCAGAATCGCGCCCGTGGCCGCCGCGGCCCAGACCGGCTTCAGGCCGGCGATACCAACGATCGCCGCCATGATCCAGTCGGCTTCCCGGCCCGCCGCTTCACAGACAGCCGCTTCACCACAGGCGATTTTAAGGCCCGCCTCCCCCATCAATGCCTTGAAAACCGGCCATTGCGCCTCGTCCGCCAGCACGGTGATCGCCGGACGATATTTCAACGCCTGCTCCGCCAGCAACGCGGCATTGCGCCCGCCGACCAGGGTTTCGATCACGTAATCCTGCCCCGCCACACCCGTTTCATCGAGCAGGCGCAGGGTGGACACGCCAATAGAGCCTGTCGAGCCGAGAATGGAGATGCGACGGGGAGATGTAGAAGAAATCATATTTCAGTGCCTAGCATGACCAGCAGACGTATACCCCCGATGGCGACGATGGCAAACATCAGACCGTCCACCCGATCGAGCAAACCGCCATGACCGGGGATGAGCGTCCCCGCATCCTTGACGCCAAAGCGCCGCTTGAGCGCCGATTCCCACAGATCCCCCGCCATGGTGGCCAGAGCCACCAGCAGGCCGACAACCGAAGCCGAGGTGTCATGCCTGAACAGACCAGTGATATCCGACAGCGCGCCCGCGGTCAGCATGCCGGCAATCAGACCGCCGGCAAAACCGGCCCAGGTCTTGTTCGGCGAGTAGCGCGGCCATAGTTTCGGACCGCCGAAAATCTTGCCGGCGGCAAAGGCGGCGCTATCCGCCCCCCAAGCGATCAGGAAGGCGAAAAATACCCATTCCACGCCGCGGTTGCTCTGATGCAGCCACATGATGACAATGGCCGGCCAGCCGATATAAAGCACGCCATAAGCCCCATCCACCCAGCCAACATGCAGCCGATTGGCGTAAAGTCCGGCGCATAAGGAGCCGAAACACAGCATCAGCACCGACAGTAAAGGGTGCCCCAGATAGCCCACGAAAAGCGCCGCAATCGCCGCCGTCGCCACCGCTACGGAAATCCGCCCGGAAATATTGGGCGCCATCATCAGGCCCCACTCGATACACAACAGGGCGACACCGATACTGATCATCACCAGGAATGGCCGGTGGTCGGGCAGCACGGTTATGCCGAGGACAACGGCGATCAGCACAAAGGCGGAAACGATGCGAACGGCCAGCTCACGCCCCTTGTACCTTGCTCGTACAGACAGCGCGCCGGTATTGTCATCAGAGGGCTGGTTTGGCATGTTCCGTTTCCACAGCACCGAACCGGCGATCACGTCCAGCAAAGATATCCAGAGCCGCCTTAAGCGGTTCGTAGCCGTAATCGGGCCACAGAATGTCCTGAAAGACAAACTCGGCATAGGCCGCTTCCCATAGCAGGAAATTCGACAGACGATGCTCTCCGCTGGTGCGGATCAGCAGGTCGAGCGGGGGCAGACCATGCGTCGACAGATAGCCCGCAAAGGTCTCCGGCGTAATATCGTCCGCCGTCAGCGCGCCCTTTTTGACCTCAGAGGCAATGCGCTTTACCGCTTGTATAATATCGCCCTGAGCACCGTAATTGAGGGCGACCTGCAAGTAAAAGCGTGAATTATTCTTGGTTTTTTCATGAGCCTCACTGACCATTGCGACGATATCCGCCGGCAACCCGGCTTCCTGACCCACGATACGGACACAGACGCCTTCACGGCGCAGGCGCTCTAGGTCGGACTTGATAAAGACACGCAACAATCCCATCAGATCATTGACCTCAGCCTCCGGTCGACGCCAGTTTTCGGTTGAGAAGGCAAAAACGGTCATGTGTGTCACGCCCAGATCGACCGCCGCGGTGATAGTGCGTTTCAGCGCATCAACCCCCGCCTTGTGACCCATGGTGCGGAGCTGGTTTTTCGCCTGAGCCCAGCGGCCATTGCCATCCATGATGACAGCCACATGCAAAGGCTTTACCTTATGGCGTCCGGCGCCCAATTGCGGGGTCACGATAAGCGCATCCGTGGGGCCTGAAGGCATAAGGCAACTTTCTTTTGGCACAGGCCGGACGACATCAATGCATGGCAGCAATAAGCAGGGATCCGCTTAAACCTGCATGATCTCGGCTTCCTTGATCTTCAACAGCTCATCGATACGCTTGATCGCCGCATCGGTAAAGCCCTGCACCTCCGTGCCGCCCTTCTTCTCTTCGTCCTCACTGATGTCCGAGGCTTTTTCCGCCTTTTTGAGATCGTCCATGGCTTCGCGGCGGACATTACGAACGGCAATTTTCTGAGTTTCGGCGTATTTGCCGGCCACCTTGACCAGGTCCTTGCGGCGTTCTTCTGTCAAAGGCGGAATCGGCACGCGCAGGGTGGTGCCATCAGTGATCGGATTGAGGCCCAAGCCAGAGTTGCGGATGGCCTTTTCAACAGCGATCACCAGACCCTTATCCCACACATTGACATTGATCATGCGGGGCTCAGGCACACTTATGGCCGCACAGGACGTAATCCCCATGGTTGAACCATAGGCATCCACGACCACCTGATCGAGCAAGGAGGCCGAGGCCCGGCCGGTGCGCAGGCCGGAAAAATCAGCCTTCAGCGCGTCGACCGCCTTTTCCATGCGGTCCTTGTAATGATTGAGTTCAGGCTTTGCCATGACAGTCTCTCGTTTGTTATTGGGTGATGACGGTATAGGTGCCCTTGCCGTGAATAACTTCATTCAGGGCGCCCGCTGTACGGATCGAAAAGACGACGATCGGAATGGCGTTTTCACGCATCAGGCTGACCGCTGACGCATCCATTACCTTAAGATCCTTTGACAAGACCTCAAGATAGTTGAGATTTTGATAGCGCTCGGCCGTCTTATCCTTCTTCGGATCGGCGGTATAGACGCCATCTACCGAAGTGCCCTTGAACAGCGCGTCACAGTTCATTTCGGCGGCGCGCAGGGCGGCGGCCGTATCTGTTGTAAAATAAGGCGCGCCAGTGCCGGCTGCGAAAATAACCACCCGACCTTTTTCCAGATGGCGAATGGCGCGACGACGCACAAACGGCTCACAAACAGCGTTCATCTGGATAGCCGATTGCACGCGTGTATCAATACCTTGTTTTTCCAGAGCATTCTGCATGGCCAGGGCATTCATGACCGTCGCCAGCATGCCCATATAGTCAGCGCTGGAACGCTCCATATCTCCCGCTGCCTTGGACAGGCCCCGGAAGATATTGCCGCCGCCAATAACGAGGCACAATTCGACACCGAGACGCGCCACGGCGGCCACTTCAGCGGCAACGGCCTTGACCGTATTCATATCGATACCAAAGCCCTGATCGCCCATTAGCACCTCGCCGGAAACCTTGAGCAAAATACGCTTATAGGTCAAAGGCGCCGAAGTCTCTGGTGTTTGGATTAACATGGCGGGCTCCGGTGAATCAGTGGCATCGGTCATATGACGGCTTTAGCGCTTTCGAAGCGCTTTGGATAGGCTTGGCGCGTCAGACAGGGCGGGCACTTATCCATGAATGTCATAAAAAAGAGGCGCCGGCATGTCAAATGCCAGCGCCCCTAAAAGCAGGATTTTTAAGCGTTTATCAGACGCCGCCGGTCATTGAGGCGACTTCGGCCGCGAAATCATCCACCTTCTTTTCCACGCCTTCGCCAAGGGCGAGACGGGTGAAAGCGGTGATCTTTACAGGGGTGCCGAGTGTCTTGGCGGTTTCTTCAACCAGTTGCTCAACGGTCTGATCCGGGTTCATGACAAAAGCCTGCTTGTGCAGCACGACTTCTTCGTAGAACTTACGGATACGGCCTTCGATCATCTTTTCGATAACCTGCAACGGCTTGCCGGATTCCTTGGCTTGCTCAGTCAAAACAGCCTTTTCGCGTTCGACGTGTTCCTGGTTCAGGTCTTCAACGTTCAGCGACAGCGGCTGGGTAGCAGCGACGTGCATGGCCACTTTACGGCCCATTTCCTTGAGAACTTCCGGATCACCGGCCGATTCAATGGCGACGAGCACGGCAATACGGCCGAGGTCGGGCGCGATCGCGTTGTGGATATACGAGGCGACAACGCCTTCGGACACGGTATGCTTGGCGAAACGACGCACTACCATGTTTTCGCCGATCGTGGCGATCAGGTTGGTGATATCGTCTGAAACAGCGGCGGCGACGTCTTCTACCGTATTAGCGGTCAGACCGGCCTGGCCGGCCTTGCGGGCCAGGGCCTGGAACAGGTCGTTGCGGGCCACGAAATCGGTTT
>CAMLIY010000213.1 GCA_946480125.1 uncultured Asticcacaulis sp. | reverse complement strand
AGGACCGTGGACGTGTGCGTATTATAGGTATGACCGCCCATGCCCTGGCCGGTGCTCGTGAACGCTGCCTGTGGGTCGGCATGGATGATTATATTGCCAAGCCCTTCCGCCCGGAGGAGCTGCGTCGCAAGATCGAAGACGGTCAGCTTTCATAACACCATCGCGGCGGCGCACAGACTTTTACCAGCCGGATATTAAGCCTGGTCATCAGGCCAATTATTATCAGGGCTGAAAATTCATCAAATTAAAACTTTAAGTTGTTATTGTGCCCGCGTGTATATTTGAGGAGTCAGTCGCATGGCGGTGCGCGAAATTGAGCCTGCGGATCATGACGGGGTTAATGCCTTGTGGAAATCCGTATGGTGGCCGACGCGTTCTGAAGCCGGATGGGGTTGGCTGCACGCCAATCCGGTGCTTAAGGACAGGCAGGCCCCGCAGGGCTGGGTCTATGAAGATGAACAGGGTGAGGTCAAAGTAGTTCTTGGCGCCATGGCTCAACGGTTTTGGCTGGGCGATAACTGCTTTTACGGCCTGACGGGGCATTCGCTCGTCGTCTCTCCGGAGATGCGGGGTGCCAGCCGGCATATGATCAAACGCATTCTGGCACATGCCGGTTTTTTTGCCTGCTATACGTTGAACGCCAATATTCTGTCGCACAAGCTCTATGGTCGTTTTGGCTTTATTGCCCATCCAGCGGCCACGGCGCATATAAAGCTGGCCTGGGTCATAAACCCGTTTACCTGTCTGATGAGCCATGCGCTGCGCCGGGGGCTGGAGCCGCATCCTAAGCTGGCGCGGTCTATCGGCGAACGACTGCTCCCGTCACGCCTGTGGCGTGAAAAACCAGCGGCTTTGCCGGCTGGCGTCACACAGCTAACCGATTTCGGCGATACCTATGACCGTTTCTGGCGAAAGTTGAGAAGCGAAGGCCGGCTGATGGCCGATCGCAGCGCGGAAATTCAACGCTGGCGCCTGGGGGATCCCGACCAGAACCTGCGCCCCCTGATCTTTAAATATGAGCACGACGGTGAGATTTGTGGTTATGGCTGCGCCATGTTTGCCAAAGAAAATCCCATTGAGCCGCTGGTGCTGGAGATTATCGACCTTGTGGCCCTGGCCGATGCCCCGCAAGCCGTGCCGGCCTTGATGACCGCCCTGATAGCGGCCGCGCGTGCACGGGGTGCGGCCAAACTGCGCCTGACCATGGTCAATCCATATCTGCTTGATCAGTTGGGCCCCTATGCCCGATCGGCGAGGCGGGAAGGCGGCTGGGCACATGCCCACATTCACCTGACGGCGCAAGCACCGGATATAAACGGCTGGATGCCGACCCCTTTCGATGGCGATCTGTTCATGACCACGCGTACACCGCCTGCATCCAAAACAATCCGCCGGAAGCTGGCGGTAGCCGCCGAATAAGTCCCTCTAATGGGTGAGGCCAAATAATTTCATTTGTCTCTGTCAGCCATGCCTCTATGCTGCCCTTCACGAAAAGCTCAGCCTATACGGGACAGCCGCTGCTTCATGACCCAGTTCGACCTGCCCGCCTACCTGACGAATCTGGTCTCGGATATTCATATAAATCCACTTTATTCCTTTTCAGGACTATTGGTCGGTGCGCTTGTCGGCTTGACGGGTGTGGGCGGCGGATCGCTGATGACGCCGTTGCTGGTGCTGTTATTCCATATTCACCCGGCCACCGCCGTCGGCACTGATCTGCTCTATGCCTCGATTACCAAAGGTTTCGGCACGGTCATTCACGGCTTGAAAAGTACGATCAACTGGTTGGTGGTAGGCCTGCTGGGCCTTGGCTCCATTCCTGCCACTCTGGCCACCTTGTATGCCCTGCATCACTTCGGCAAGTCGGCCACCTTGTCGTCATTGATCACCCATGTGCTCGGCTATGCCCTGTTCGTAACAGCGGCGTTGTTATTGCTGCGCGGTGTCATTCGCAGGCTGGCAGAAAAGCGCTTTGAAAAAGCCGAGGCCGAACACAAGCCGCTCCATACCGGCCGTCGCGCCATTCTCACCGTCCTGACCGGGATAGTGCTCGGATTCCTGGTGTCTCTGTCGTCGGTCGGCGCCGGAGCTTTAGGCGTTACCGCCCTCATACTGCTTTATCCGCAATTGCCGACGGTAAAGATTATCGGTTCGGATATCGCTCATGCCGTGCCTTTGACCTTCTTGGCCGGCATGGGATATTTTTTTATCGGCAATGTCGACCTCAGTTTGCTGATATCCCTGCTCGTGGGTTCTATACCCGGCATCATCATCGGCTCGATGTTTGCCGCCAAGGTGCCTGAAAAAGTACTGCGCGGTTTGCTGGCCGCCGTTCTGACCCTCGTCGGGTTCAAGCTGGTCAGCGCCTGACGTATCACTTGGGTCCGCACCAGATATCCACTGGTTTGTCTTGTGCGGTCTTCACATAGTCCTGAAAAACGCTGCACCCGATCAAACCGGCTTTATCGGTCACGGTGATCTGCACCAGAGGCGCACCGCCGGTAATATCCGGTAAGCGATCCTTAGGCATGCCGCGGCCCGTCATATGTACAGTCGCGTTCCCGGCGCTGACGTCAACCTTATCCGTATTGAATTCGATAACGCCCGCGGCCGTGGCTAGATTGGCCGTCTCGGGACGGGGCAGCCCGTAATACTTGGCGGCAATAGTCAGGTTTTTGCTCTTTGCTGCGGCTTCAGGCTTGATATGCAGATTGAGGTTATAACCGAAATCAACGGGTTTTATGCTGGCCGGCGGTGGTGTTTGAGCGGGTTTGGGAGAGCATTGCACCAAGGCCAGCAGGGCCAGGCCCGCGATGACAGATTTCCGGATCATGATGCGTCCCTTGCGGTTTTCTTATATATCTGGATCAATTGCAGAGCTTATCTTTATACGGTATTGGCACAGCTGTCACAATTGCAGTCATAACTGACGCTATTTGAAAAACTGGAGATAGCCATGTTCAAGCCGGTTCTCGCGTTCACCCTCATTCTGGCACTTGCCGCCTGCAGCCCGTCGAAGCCCGCCGGCGATGCGTCTGCCCCCGCCGCCAATGCGATTTCTGGCGCCGGCGCCACCTTCCCGGCGCCGCTCTATGCCGCCTGGGCCGCGAAGTACAAGACCGAGACCGGCACGGCGCTGAATTACCAGGCCATCGGTTCCGGCGGCGGCATCAAGCAGATCGAAGCCGGCACAGTGGATTTCGGCGCCAGCGACAAGCCGCTGAAGCCGGAGGACCTGGACAAGAACGGCCTCTATCAGTTCCCGGCCGTCATGGGCGGCATCGTGCCCCTGGTCAACCTGGCGGGTGTCGAGCCGGGTAAGCTCAAGCTGAGCGGTCCGCTGCTGGCCGATATTTTCCTCGGCAAGGTCACGAGCTGGAACGATCCAGCGATCACGGCATTAAATCCCGGTCTCAAAATCCCGGCCCTGCCCATCACAGTGGTTCACCGTTCCGATGGCTCCGGCACATCATTCCTCTTCACCACCTATCTGTCATCGCAATCGCCGGAATGGCAATCGAAGGTCGGCGGCTCTGATGCGGTTGAATGGCCGGTCGGCGTGGGCGGCAAGGGCAATGATGGCGTCGCCGCTTTCGTCAAGCAAACGGCCGGTTCGATCGGCTATGTCGAATACGCCTATGCCAAAAAGAATGGCGGCACCTATGCCCTCTTGAAGAACAAGGCCGGTAATTTCCCCGCTCCCGAAGCCGCCGCTTTCGCCTCCGCGGCATCCAGCGCCGACTGGACCAAGGCGCCGGGCAATTACATCCTGCTGCTTGATCAACCGGGCGCCGATGCCTGGCCGCTGACCGGCGCTACCTTTATCCTGGTCCATAAGGCCCAGACCGACGCCGCCAAGGGCGCCGCCGTGCTGAAGTTCTTCGACTGGGCCTACAAGTCGGGTGATGGCGATGCCGCCAGCCTCGACTATGTGCCGATGCCCGACTCGGTTAAAGCCACGGTTCGCCAGCAATGGTCGGCGATCCAGGCAAATGGCAAGCCGGTCTATACCGCACAGTAAGTTTCGCGCATTCCAAAATGAAACCCTGCGATCACCGATCGCGGGGTTTTTGCTTTTAACGGAATGATTTTCTGTGCGCTGAGGTTAACAATCATATTTCCTCCTCCCCTGCAAAGCGGGGGAGGAGGGGGTTACACCAGCCCCGACCCCGTAATCTTCAGCACCGGCGTAAAGGCCGGTTTCACGTCCGGCAGCTTCACGCTCAGACCATCCATGCCAAGCTCGAATTTCAGCGGCTCCGCATAGCCCAGCAGTTCGACCTTTTCGATCGTCCCCTTACGCTGCGGCGAGCCCTCGGCCATCGAATAGACCTGAACGAAACCATTCTCCGGCCAGTCCTGCACCAGCGCATACAAGGCGCCTGCTTTCGTGGTGAAGCGGATATCCTCATGGCTGAAGGGTTTGGCCTTGTTCTCATCCATATGGCCTTCGGAAGGCGGCGAGAAGGGGCCCTCGCCGAAGATATCCCACGGCCGCGTGGCGAAAATCGCCTCGCTATTGACCGCCATCCACGACGTCACGTCGGCCAGGATCTTCTCTTCCTTCTCGTCGATCGAGCCATTGCCGCGCACCGGAATGCTCAGCAGCATATTGCCGTTCTTCGCCACCACATCTGCCAGGCGCTGGATGACGTCTTTCGCCGTCTTGTAGCCATTGCGCTCATAAAGCGGTCGGTCGTAGTGCCAGTTGCCGATGCAGGTGCAGGTCTGCCACGGAATCTCGCGCAGATGGTCGGAATAGCCGCGCTCGATATCCTCGGTTATGGCTTTGCGTTGCTGGTCATTGAGTTTCTTGCCGGTGGCCACGACATCAAGCTTGCCGTGCCACTTATAGCTCGAATTATAATAATAGGCGGCGGCGTCGAGGCCGGCCTGTTCAAGCGGCAGGGTGGTGTCGTCAAAATAGATCAGGTCCGGCTGGTATTTATCGACCAGATCCTGCTGGCGCAGCGCCCACTTTTTCACGAAATACGGATCATGCGGCGGCACGGTTTCCAGCCACTGGCCGGAATGGCTGTCGTGGTAATCCTGCATGGCCTTGATGGTGGTGATGCCGTCCGGCGGCACCATGTCGCCTTCTGGCCCGACATAAAGCTCCTGCGGGTCATAGCCGTCCCACCACTTGCCCTTGCCGTCTTCTTTCTTGAGGCGATAGGCATCGTAGCGCAGGCCGCGCACCGGCCCTTCGGCGTCATAGCCATAGGCGGTCTGCCACCAGTGCCAGGCGTGGGCGCCATGGTTGGAAACGCCGAACTTGAGGCCCTGCGCCCGCGCCGCCTTGGCCCAGGTGCCGACGACATCGCGTTTCGGGCCGAGTTTGGTGGCGTTCCAGTCCTGATACTTGGAATCGAACATATCGAAATTATCGTGGTGATTGGCCAGCGAAACGAAATATTTCGCGCCGGCGGCCTTGTAGAGCCCGATCAGGCGATCCGGGTCCCACTGATCGACTTTCCACTGGCCGATGAA
>CAMLIY010000212.1 GCA_946480125.1 uncultured Asticcacaulis sp. | reverse complement strand
GGGCTTTTTATGGAAGAAAGGCCTGTTATGACCCATCCGTCTTTCGGGACGTCCGCCGTGCGTACGTTTCCTGCTCGTCCCAATCTCGAATATCTCAAGAATGAAGCCAAGCAACGGCTTGAAGGGCTTCGCCTCACTGAGCCGCGTACCCGCCTCACAGACGTTCAGTTCCAACTCGCCCGTGAATACGGTTATGCGAGCTGGCGTGAACTGAAAGCTGATCTGGAACAGCGCGCCCCTATGGCCAACGCCACAGGGGACTGGATTGGTTTCCTGTCGCCGGATCTGCGTGTCGCCCTCCATGTCCGCAATGACAGTGGTGTATTGACCGCTACAATGGATAGTCCCGATTACGGCAGTTTTGGCTTTGTCCCGTCGGACTTCAACGCCAGCGGTGGCCGTTTGTCGCTGACCCTGTTGAAAATAAATGTGCTCTATGAAGCGATATGGGAGGCGTCTGATGACGCTTGGCGTGGACAATGGCTGCAAAACGGCGTCGCCTTGCCGCTAACTCTGCGCCGAGGCATCTTTCCACCGGTTTCAACTGTCATTGGTATGGATGGTATCTGGGAAGGATTGTTGCAGCTCGAAAATCCAATACGTCTGGTTTTTCATATCCGAACGGATTCGCACGGCACGTTCGCCAGTTGTGACAGTCCGGACCGCAACGGATACAATTTTCCGGCATTATCGCTGAACCGTGAGGATCGAAACGTCACCATCATTATGAAAACGGCCCGGATCACTGGTGATCTCAGCGCTGACGACAAAGCAATCTCCGCGGTCTTTTCGCGGGATGATCTCGATGTGCCGATTATTCTGAAACGGCGCGCGCCGGGTGCGGCTATTCTGCGGCTTCCCGATCCGCCTGTGGTGGCTTTGGCATCGCAGGTTCTGGCCTCATATGTCGGTGTGTATGAACTGTCGCCGGGAAGGCTTATGACCATTACTTTGGCGGATGGCCACCTTCATGCGCAACTGACTCACCAGCCGGCATATGAAATCTTCGCCGTGTCACAGAACGAGTTCTTCTATCGTGTCGTCGAAGCGAGGGTGATATTCAAGGTCGAGTCTGACGGGCAGGTGCCGGCCTTGATCATTCATCAAAATGGTCGGGAAACCTTGGCCAGGCGAATGGTACCATAAGCACAGGGTGGCAGATGGTTACGGCTTGTAGAAAACGAACCCGGCGCCGCAGGCGATCAGGGTGAAGCCGATAGCTGTCTGCCATTTCAACGGTTCGCCGAGATAAAGCGCCGAGAAGATGACGAATACCGACAGCGTGATAACTTCCTGGATGGTCTTTAGTTGCGCCGCTGAAAAGGTGCCATAACCGATACGGTTTGCCGGCACCTGGAAGCAGTATTCAAAGAAAGCGATGCCCCAGCTAACCAGGATGACGATCCAGAGCTTCTCCATTTTGAACTTGAGGTGGCCGTACCAGGCCATTGTCATGAACAGGTTGGAACAAACCAGCAGACCTATCGTGGCAAAAGCGGGGGATATCTTGAACATGCTGAACTCCGGAAGCGGAAACTTTCTTCCGGCCAGACAGAAGCTAAGTCAAGCGACTTATGCAATGTTGAAACGCCGGGCATCGCGCAGGGCATTATCCGCCAGGGTGCGCAGGCCGGAATGTTCGGGCTTCAGCAGCGAAAGATCAGCGAAGGCCTTGTAAGCCTTGTGGTACAGTGGACCCGCCTCATCAAATTCGCCTTGCATTTCACGCACCTGTGCCAGACGGGCCACCGTTATGGCCAGGGTCGATTGCACACCCACATCATCGGGGCGCAAATGTGCATCGCTTTCATGCAGGTGGCACAATTCTGCGAAGGCATCGCCGGCGGCCTTTACGTCGCCCGCCTTGAGCTTGAGATCGGCATAGGGCGCCAGTAGTTCCGCACGGATCATCGGATCGCTGATGACGTCGAGCGCGCGAGCAATGACGGCCGGTTGTCGGGCGGTATCGCCGGCCATGTGGTAACGACGGGCGAGATACAGATGGATATTGGCGTCAGTGGGATCGAGTTCGGACACATGCTCATAGGCAGCCATGGCGCGGGCGTCATCACGGCCCATATGCAGGGCACCGGATACGCGCCACAGTTCGGCGGCGGCGTCGTCGTCGTTGCCCGCTTCGGCCAGGGTCTCCGCCTGCGCGGCCAGAGCCGTGGCGGCAGCGGTCAGATCACCCGATGCGATCAACTGGAAAGCTTTCTGACTGGCCGGAGACGGATCGTAATAGAGATGGGCCACGCGGGCGCTCAGTTCATCGGCGGCGATGGCGCGGGTCGAGTCTGGCCAGACGGACAGGGCAGTGCGCGTGGCCTGGCGGATTTCGTTATCCGCATCGACCGGGGCTGTCGCGTCGATATCGGGCGTGCCCTCGGCAACCGGCTCGGCCATTGACTCGGCAAGGACTTGGACAGGCGGCTCAATTGGAGCCGCTGCGGCCTCTTGGACCGGATCGCTTTGCGGGGCGAACCGCATAGCGGAATTGATCACGGCATTGATGTCGCCTTGCGGGGCATGGGTGATGACCTCGGGCGTCTCGGCCAGCAGGGCGGCGGCCAGCGGATCATGCTCGGCTTCGGAAGGAAGGGCGACATCCGGGCGTATGGGCACAATATCGGCGGTGGAAGCGTTAATGTGCAGGCCATGTGTTTCCAAAAGCGCGGCGTTCGCATCAAAAACCGGCATTTCGTGACCGGTTTCGATCGGGGGTTCAGACAGGCGCGTCATGAAGCTGTCCGAAGCGTTGTCGGAAAAAACGGCATGATCAGTGAAAATTGCCGGTTCAAGCGATTGGATATCATGCGCAGTCAGTGCGGGGGCTGGCGGTTCGGCTGCGGTTTGCAGCGGGGCACTGGAAAAGCCCATGGTGGCGATATTGCGGGCATCAAAACTGAGCGAACCCCGGCGCTCATGGGCTCTGGTGGCTGTCTGGAGATCAACAGAAGACACAGAATTTTCGCCGATTTCTGCCGTTGGCGAGGTAGGAATCGTTTTGGCGGGCCGGACGCTGCCCAGCAGATTTAGGCTCAGGCCGATGACGCCGATCAGCAGCACAACCGCGCCAATGGCGAGCGTGCCGGCCCAGGTGGCGGTGCCGCGTGCCCATATGATCCAGTCTTCGGGAAAGGGGGTACGCATGGGGGCCTGGCCCTTATACAGGGCAAATACGATCAGGGCCAATGCAAGGGCAATCAACATGAAAAAGCTCGCCGGATGGGGCCGGCTGACGCTGACATGGGTGTGCAGACTTGGATTCGAATTGCTCATACGCCCCCCAGCAATGCTGATCTTCATAAAACATTAACCCCAGCTTTGGCCTTATGGCAACGGTAACTTCCAAAACCTGTACCAAAAGGCGAATTGCGTTCGTCTTCGCGGCAGTCTTGCAACTTTTCGGCCAATCGGTCCGGTGACGCTTGCACGAGTCGGGAAGTGCGGATACAAGCGAACATATGAAGAACGTTGTGCGCATATTGGGGCTTGATCCGGGGCTGAGACGGCTCGGCTGGGGCTTGATCGATGTCGAGGGGGCGCGGCTGTCGTGGGTGGCGCACGGCGTCATCGAACCGCCGACCGATCTCGATCTATCTGTGCGCCTGTTGCATCTGTTTGATCATTTGACGGCCGTTATCACCGAATGGGCACCGGATGAGGCGGCCATTGAGGAAACCTTCGTCAATATGAACCCGGCCTCGACTCTGAAACTGGGCCATGCGCGGGCGGCAGCCATGCTGGCGCCGGCCAAGGCGGGCCTGCTGGTGGCCGAATATGCCGCGCTCGATATCAAGAAATCGGTGGTCGGCGCCGGCAAGGCCGACAAGGACCAGGTTTTGTTTATGGTCAAGCGCCTTCTGCCCAAGGCTGACGCGACGATGAAAGCTGATGCCGCTGATGCCCTGGCCTGTGCCATCACCCACGCACATAAGCGCAAGATGAACAGTTTGAAGAGGATGCTCGCTTGATAGGCCGGCTGCGCGGTTTACTTCTGGAAACTACCGACGAGGAGGTGCTGATCGAATGTGCCGGCGTCGGCTATGTCGTGCGCTGCGGTGTGCGGACGATCGCCGCCCTGCCGGAACTGGGTGGCGAAGTCATCATGCACATTGAAAGCCAGACACGCGAGGACGGCACGCGGCTCTACGGCTTCCTCAGCAAGGATGAGCGCAAGGCCTATGTCGTCTTGCAGGGCGTCCAGGGCGTGGGGCCGAAGGCGGCGCTGGCCGTGCTCGATATCCTGACGCCGCAGCAACTGGCCCAGGCCGTGGCGCATGAAGATAAGACGGCCGTGGCAAGGGCCTCTGGCGTTGGTCCCAAGCTGGCGCAGCGCATCGTGATTGAATTGAAGGGCAAGGTGCTGACAAATGCCGAATTTGGTCCGGTCATCCATGCGCCGGCCGGCGTGGCGGTCAAGGCCACAGTCAATGGCGAAGCGGTAGCGGGCTTGATGGGGCTTGGTGTTCCTGAGCAAAATGCGCGACTGGCTGTCGAAACTGCCGTGGCGCAACTAGGCCCGGAGGCCGAACTGCCGGCGGTAATTCGCGCCGCGCTGAAGGCTTTGGGCAAATGATAAAGGTGGGTACTCGTCTTTTGCGTACTTCAAGCGCCCGACCGGGCGCCGCGCCTGATGGCGCACCCGGTCGGAGCGACATGCGTAGCATGTCTGGCGTGAGATATTAAAATGGCCAGACTGATTTCCGGCGAATCCGATAACGATTACGAAGAGCGCGCGCAGGACCGCGCCCTGCGGCCGCAGACCTTTGATGATTTTGTCGGGCAGGCGCCATTGAAGGCCAACCTGAAAGTATTCGTGGCCGCCGCCGCGCAGCGCCAGGAAGCGCTCGACCATGTGCTGTTTTATGGTCCGCCGGGCCTTGGTAAGACCACCCTGGCGCAGATCGTGGCGCGCGAACTGGGCGTCGGCTTCCGGGCCACTTCCGGGCCTGTGCTGGCCAAGGCGGGCGATCTGGCGGCGATCCTCTCCAATCTGGAGCCAAACGACGTCCTGTTCATTGATGAAATTCACCGGCTCAATCCGGCGGTCGAGGAAATCCTCTATCCGGCCATGGAAGACTATGTGCTTGACCTGATCATCGGTGACGGGCCGGCGGCGCGGACCGTTCGCATCGACCTGGCGCCGTTTACCCTGGTAGGCGCCACGACGCGGGCGGGGCTTTTATCGACCCCGCTGCGTGATCGCTTCGGCATTCCGCTCCGGCTGGAATTCTACACGCCCGAGGAACTGGTGCGCGTGGTCATGGGGGCCGGCCGCAAGATGGGCGCTCAGATCACGGAAGACGGGGCGCTGGAAATCGCCTCGCGCTCACGCGGCACGCCCCGCGTAGCCGGGCGATTGCTGCGCCGGGTGCGCGATTTCGCCCATGCCGATGGCGCTGAGTTGATTGATAAAAAAGCGGCGGCCAAGGCCCTGGCGCGACTGGAGGTTGACCCGGTGGGGCTGGATCATTCCGATCGCCGCTATCT